>CAYFRT010000001.1:0-11240 GCA_964345585.1 uncultured Actinomyces sp.
AGGTTGACAGCCGCCGAGCATGCCTACTTCAGGTTCACGGGCTAGGGGCAACGCCGTCATAGGGTCGTCTGCCCTTCTTCGTGTGCCCAAAGTGGACGGCGGTCCTCCGCCATAGCAGCGCAGCGAGAGGGACCTATTGGCCAAAGCGCGTTGTTTTGGATGTCGGGTGGCCCAGGGCCCGCCCTCAGAAACAGCGCACGTCAATGCCGCCCGCGTAAGCTGGGGGACTGTTAGGTAGTTGTTTCGGATGGAACCTGTCCGGACACAGCAAGAAGCGTTCAGCTTGGGCCCTAGTCAAGGAGCATAGAAATGAGCCGTTTCACCGACCCACTGCTGTTCGCGGTGCTATTTGGGCTCAGTGCCCTGACATGGTGGATCATGGATTGGAGGGGTGTGATTCCGGAGGCTCCGGACGGCGCCCTGGCCCCAATGACCGTGGCCATTGCCGTGGTTATCGCAACACCTGCTCTCCTGTTTGTTACGGTCGTTGCCTTCTTCCGGGCAATACTCAATGTTCGTCCGCGAGCGTTTTGGGCTTGGGTTACAGGAGCATCGGCCCTGGCTGCGCTACTGATCTGGGTGGCGAACATGATCACCATGGCGCAGAGCCTCGAGGTGGGTTTCAGTACCGGGGTGTGGCTGATGGCCATCGTTTCCCTGGCCTCCCTGGTCGCGTTCATCCTGGCGTTGACGGGTGCAATTCCCACGCAGAGCACTACCCCAGAAGCCGCCTTGGTTGAGGCACCCGCCCCGAAGCCTGCGAAGGCGGAGAAAACCCAGAAAACCCAGAAAGCCCACAGGCTGCGGAAGGGGCCAAAAGCGTCGAAGCCTTCGAAGGTCGCTGTGACTTCAGGGGGGCTGGGTGCTTCGGACACCTCTCGAACATCTGAACCCCCAGTCGCTCCAGCCGCGCCAGTTGTTCCGGACACCCCGGCGGCTCCGGACGCCCCAGAGGTGGAGGCTACCGCGAGCTCTGAGCACGTTTCGGGCACTTCGGACACCTCGAACACCTCAGACGTCTCAGATGTGTTGAGGACGTTGGATGCTTTGGCTTCGGAGCCCTCGTACGTGTCGGATCACGGATCTACCGATTACAGTGTTGATTTCCTCAGCCAGGACGCCCCGGCGAGTACGGGCGGGGACGCGGCCGCCAAACCTTGGGAAACGACGCCCCCCACCGCATCGGATGAGAGTGAGCCTGAACAGAATTGACTGCCGTAGATAACAGAGGCGCGGGACTTGGCTATCGGGACCCCGCGACAATCGTTGACCTTCCCCTCGTTCCCGATTCCGCGCCCGAAGCGCAACTGGTCATTCCCGACGGGAACCTCACAATAAAACGCTCAATCCTGCCCGGCGGTGTGCGCCTATTGACCCAGACCATGACCGGTTCGGAATCAACGGCGATCGGCTTTTGGTTCGGGGTTGGTTCCCGGGACGAATCGCCCAACGATGCCGGCGTCAGCCACTTCCTTGAGCACCTCCTTTTCAAGGGCACCGGGGAGTTATCCGCCCTCGACATTGCGCGCCGTTTCGACGGTGTTGGAGCCGACTGGAACGCGGCAACCACGATGGAGTCGACCTACTACTGGTCTCACATGGTTGACACCGACGTTCCCACGCTGCTGCCGACCCTGGTCCAAATGGTCACCGACGCCGCGCTGCGTCAGCGAGATGTGGATATTGAACGAGGGGTAATCCTAGATGAGTTGGCGATGGCCGAAGACAGCTCCTCCGACGTGCTCTTCCAGAACTATGCGGCACTGCTTTACCCAGACGCTTCACTAGGGCGCCCCGTTGGCGGAACCCCTACAACCGTCCTCTCCATGGGCAGAGACACGATTGCCGACATCTACCGCGATCGATACCGTCCGAGGACTCTGGTGGTGGCAGTCGCCGGGGCAGTGAACCACGACCAGTTTGCGGAGATGCTACTGGACGCACTTGAAGATTCCCCGTGGCAGTTGAACGGGGACAGCCCCGCCCCTCGAAGGACAAACGACCTTGTCACTGACTTGTCCCTTCGTGACCCCAAAGGCGGGGCGAGGAACATGGTGATTGAGCGGGAAGTTGAACAGGCCCACGTGGTTGTGGGAGGTCCGCACCTACCGGCTTCCGATCCGCTCGCCCCCGTCAGTTCAGTGCTTCTCAACATTTTGGGAGGCGGAATGTCATCACGCCTCTTCCAAGAGATTCGGGAGCGCCGCGGCCTGGCATACTCCGCTTTTGCTTACTCCAGTTCTTTCACGGGTGCCGGCAGTTTTGGGCTCTATGCTTCTTGCGCGCCTCAACGGTTGCAAGAGGTTCAGAAACTGCTGTGGGGAGAACTCGAGGAGATGGCTGAACACGGCCCCACCGAAGAAGAAATGTTCCGTGTGAAGGGGCAGCAGCGAGGCGAGCTAAGACTGGGACTTGCTGAAGCAACCGCACGCATGTCGCGTCTGGCTACCTCTGAGCTAAGAGGCCGCGTTATCTCCACCACCGACTCGCTGGCACGCATTGACGCAGTATCCCCAAATGACGTGCAGGCACTTGCCGAAAGTATGCTCCAAGTTCCCAAACACAGTGCGGTGGTAACGGCTCGTTCCTGACCGTGGCAGACTTGGGTCATGATTTCGATGTACCAGGACCTTCCGGTCCCCCCACCTGCTGACCCTAAGACCCTTCGAGTGTTCGCCCTTGGCGGCCTTGGAGAAATCGGCAGGAACATGACGGTTCTGGAGACAGAAGGCAAACTCCTCATAATCGACTGCGGGGTACTGTTCCCCCAAGAGCACCAACCAGGAGTGGACCTGATCCTGCCTGACTTCGGTCCGATCGCCGACAGGTTAGACGACGTGGTGGGCTTGGTGCTCACCCACGGACATGAGGACCACATTGGCGCAGTCCCGTATTTGCTGAAGCTTCGTGCCGATATCCCCGTTTACGGTTCCGAACTCACTTTGGCTTTCGTGGAACCCAAGCTCAGTGAACACAGGCTTTCAGCTAGCAGCCTCGAAGTTGTCAAAGAGGGGGAGCGCATCGACGCGGGCCCGTTCGACGTGGAGTTCGTGTCGGTCACGCACTCCATTCCGGATGCGCTTGGGGTATTTGTGCGAACCAAAGCGGGGACCGTCCTGGCGACAGGTGACTTCAAAATGGACCAGCTTCCATTGGATGGTCGTTTGACAGACCTGCGTTCTTTCGCGCGTTTTGGTGAAGAGGGAGTCGACCTGTTTTTGGTTGACTCCACAAATGCCGAGGTGCCCGGTTTCGTGACACCTGAAGTGGAGATCGGCCCCACACTCAATTCTGTTTTTAAGCAGACTTCGGGGGCCGTTGTGGTGGCCTCGTTCGCCTCCCACGTTCACAGGGTTCAGCAGGTTTTGTCGGCCGCCCAGGCTTCGGGACGGAAGGTCACCTTTGTTGGACGTTCGATGGAACGGAACATGGCGATTGCGACCGAACGCGGATATTTGCATGTTCCTGAGGGCGAGGTGGTCACCCTTTCGGAAATGAACGAACTTCCTCGCGATGAGCGCGTGTACATGGTCACGGGATCCCAGGGGGAGCCCATGGCGGCCCTTGCACGTATTGCCCTGGGGACACACCAGCAGATTGAGGCGGGTCCCGGCGACACCGTCGTCTTTGCCTCCAGCCTGATCCCAGGCAACGAAAACTCGGTGTTCCGGGTCGTCAATGATTTGACTCGACTGGGTGTGAATGTTGTGCACCAGCAAAATGCCAAGGTGCACGTGTCGGGCCACGCTTCCGCGGGCGAACTGATCTACTGCTACAACATCCTCAAGCCGCGCAACGTTTTCCCCGTGCATGGGGAAACTCGCCACCTTGTGGCAAACGGTGCCCTCGCAGTCAAAACTGGGGTTCCGGCAGAAAACGTTGTTCTGGCCGAGGATGGAATAGTGATCGACCTCAAGGACCACGTTGCTCGGGTAGTGGGGGCCTACCCGTGCGAACTGATCTACGTTGACGGCCGATCGGTTGGGGAAGTTTCCGAGGATGAACTTCGTGATCGGTTGGTGCTCGGAAGCGAAGGCTTCATCTCAATCTATGCGGTGGTCGATAACGAAGAAGGAGTGGTCCTTTCTGACCCCGTGATAACTGCGGTGGGAGTGGCAGAAGGGCAGGAAGTCTTCGATGAGGTCCTACCCGAAGTCACCAAGGCGCTGAAGGACGCTGTCGCACCCGGAGGGGTAAGCACCCACCAGTTGCAGCAAGCAATTCGCAGAGTCGTTGGCCGCTGGGCGTCACGGAGACTACGCAGACGCCCAATGATTGTCCCGGTCGTAGTGGAACAGTAAAAGTGGATAGAAACCGTGCATTCGCGTCCCTTGACGGCAGTCGGGCCGCCGGGCCTTGGGCTGACCGGGGCCCGGACCCACTGGACCCCTGCTGCTCAGGCAAGTTCGTTACCACCTGTTCGGTGCACCTCTCGGTTGATCTGAGAGTCCCGTCATTGCCGCGGGAAGGACAGCATTTTCGTGCTTCCAGCGCCATCTCTACACCGGGTGGCGGCTACGTGATTGCGGCGGCCGCCCGCGCCCAAGGGGTTGAGTCTTGGATTGCCTCACCTTTGGGAACAGGCCCCAACTCGCACGTGATTCGCAGACGCATGGCCTTTGACGACATCGAAACCTTTGTGGCCGCAGTGGTGGGCGACGTGGGGGTGGCGGTGTCAATGGTGGATGAGGGCGGAAAGACGGCTTCCGTCATCGCTCCGGGCGTGGAGTCGGAGACTTCCGTTCAGCTCCTGGACTCAATCGATTTGAATGCCGGAGACGTTGTGCATATTTCCGGTGGGGACCTCATCGGAGGGGCAGAGAAGAACGTCCTCAGGGACTGGGGGGCGAACCTGCGCCCGGACGTGAAACTGGTGCTGTCGGCGTCGCCCGCGGTAGAACTGGTTTCAGCAGAGACATGGGCGCCGCTCATGCAACGCGCGGATATTGTCACGATGAACATTCGGGAAGCACAGGCGCTTCGAGAGATCCTCGCCTCCGAGCTCCCCGGAGCTGGCCTCCGTCACATCCTGCGCCCGGACGCCGCGATTGTTCGACGCACGGGTTCGATGGGGTGCGAACTGCAAGCCAGTATGGGGGCGAAGAACGTGCATTTGCCCGCTTACCCCTCCGCCCTTGTCGACACCACCGGAGTTGGGAACACCCACATTGCAGTGATGTGCGCTTCGATCCTGAAGGGCCACGACCTAGTGGAAGCGTGTCGGCGGGCGAACGCTGCGGGGGCGATCGAAGTGTCCCGGCTAACTGCGTTCCCTGTTCCAAGTGCGGCAGAGATTGAGCAGACCATTAAAGATGGGCGGGTTCCCGAGGAATGCAGGGCGCAACAGTTCGGCCTCTAACCCTCCTGCCCGCCCCGATCTGAGAGTCGGCGCGGCGCGCCAATCCGTTTCGTGCCGCCCCACAGAGTAACGTCTAAGTGCTATGGCGACATCTACTAACCCATCGAAGACGCAGTCATCACGACAGCGGAATTCCTCGAGCGAAAGTAACGGCTCCTCCGCGAAGACGAAAACTGGGCGGGGCGGGACCTCTACCTCGAATGCTGACGAGTCCTCCGGTTCGCAGCCCGGAAAGGTCAAAAACTTCTTTTCCGCAGTGTCAGACGGGTGGCAAAGCATCGACCCCCAACTGAAGCGGGATGCTGTCGCTTTCCTTCTTCTGGCTGCGGCATTCGTGATCGCACTTCGAGAGTGGTTCGACATTTCCGGTGCCGCCGGCGCCGCAATCCACCGGATCGTTGCTGGGACCGTGGGCATATTCGCGGTTGTTGTCCCAGTCGCCTTGGTGCTGTGGGCGGTCGCTCTGTTCCGCGCCAGGAAAGCGCCCGACGCTGTTCCCTACGCGTTTGCGGGAACGTCCGGCGTCGTCATCTCGTTGACCGGGCTGGTGCAGATCGCGAGGGGTAACCCTCCACTGAACCCGTTTGAGGACTTGGAGAGCGCGGGCGGACTCATCGGCTGGGTCTTTAGTTACCCATTGGCGATTCTGCTTTCGGGGTGGGGCGCCGGGTTCGTGCTAGTTCTCCTATTCGTGTACTCGATTCTGGTGGGTACGAGGACACCTGTGAGGGTCGCCCTACAAAAGGCAAAGACTCTGTGGCTGAAGCTCACCGGCGGCAAGGACAAAGCGGCTCCGGAGCCTTCCGGGTTGGCGACCGCTGGAGACGAATGGCTCCAAAAGGAAGGCTCGGATGACGTGGCTGCCGAGCCTGTCACGCCGGCCAAGAAATCGTGGCTTGGACGCTTGAAGGGTGCCGCAACACCAACGGCCGGAGCAGCCGCTGGCACAGGCAAGGCTCCCGAAGCAAAGGGCAACCAACCCTACTCTCTGGGCGAGGGCGTGGCTGACGTCGACCCCGGTACCGGAGCCTTTACTACGCCTCTCGCCGCTGTCTCGGCCGCCGAAGCCTCAGAAGGAGCCGCAGCCGCAGCGCTGGCCGGCGCGGAGGTTGCCGAAGACCCAGAGACCAGCCCGTCGTATTCAGCAGAGCCTGATCATGACGGCGGCCCATACGGACAGTCGGCCAAAACCCCCGAGCCGCGAGTCACTGTTGTCGCCGCGACAGAAGAGACCGATCAGGGAGAACCTGGCGACGCGGACTTTGCCATGGAAGAGCAGACCTCGAACTACTCTCTTCCCCCTCGAGACCTGCTGGTGCGGGGTGCTCCCCACAAACAACGTTCTGCGGTGAACGACGCGGTGGTTGAAGCTCTGCAGGGCGTCCTGGACGAGTTCAAAGTGAACGCCCAGGTCTCCGGTTTCTCCCGCGGCCCCACGGTTACGCGGTACGAGGTTTCCTTGGGTCCCGGCGTGAAGGTCGAACGGATCACGGCGCTGTCAGGCAACATTGCCTACGCAGTGGCCAGCGCTGACGTGCGGATCCTGGCCCCCATTCCAGGTAAATCTGCCATTGGGGTGGAGATCCCGAACGCTGACCGAGAAACCGTTGCCCTTGGCGACGTGCTGCGTTGCGGTCAGGCACAAAGAAACCACCATCCGCTCCTGGTGGGGGTCGGAAAAGACGTGGAAGGTGGCTATGTGGTCACCAACCTGGCAAGGACGCCGCACCTCTTGGTTGCGGGTCAGACAGGGTCGGGGAAGTCCTCGTTCATCAATTCGATGATCGTCTCCATTTTGATGCGATCAACTCCGCAAGAAGTGCGGATGATCCTCATCGACCCCAAACGGGTTGAACTCACCATTTACGAGGGCATTCCGCACCTCGTCACCCCCATCATCACCAATCCGAAGAAGGCATCGGAGGCACTCGACTGGGTGGTGCGGGAAATGGATGCCCGCTACGACGACTTAGCAGAGTTCGGTTATAAACATATTGACGACTTCAACGCGGCCATCCGCTCGGGTGAGGTCCAGCCACTGCCGGGGTCCAAGCGAAAACTCAAGCCGTACCCCTACCTCTTGGTCGTGGTCGACGAGTTGGCTGACTTGATGATGGTCGCCCCCCGCGATGTGGAATCCTCGGTGCAACGTATCACGCAGCTGGCGCGAGCCGCGGGGATCCACCTGGTGCTTGCTACGCAGCGTCCCTCGGTGGATGTTGTGACGGGTTTGATCAAAGCGAACATTCCTTCACGGCTGGCTTTCGCGACGTCGGCATTGGCTGATTCACGCGTCATCCTCGACCAACCGGGCGCAGAGAAACTGATTGGCCAAGGCGACTCTCTTTACCTCCCGGCCGGCGCGGCTAAGCCGATGCGCGTGCAAGGTGCGTGGGTGAACGAATCGGAGATTCACGAGGTGGTCCGGTTTACCCGCACCCAGATGACACCCGAATATCGTGAAGACGTGATTGCGCCCGCGAAGAAGGCGAGGGTGGCTGACGATATTGGCGATGACCTAGAGGACCTGCTTGAAGCAGCCAAACTTGTTGTGGATACGCAACTGGGATCCACTTCAATGCTGCAACGGAAACTGAGAATTGGGTTCGCCCGGGCTGGGCGGTTGATGGACCTGCTTGAATCAAGAGAAATTGTTGGTCCGTCCCAGGGGTCGAAGCCGCGCGACGTGCTTGTGCCGCCCGAGGAGATCGGTGCTGTGTTGGCCCTCCTCAACGGTGAGGCAGACTCGCTGTACCAGGAAGATCAAGCGGATTTGGGGCCAGAAAACCCCTCGTCGGGGTCCGAACAAGACGCCGAGGTCACTGTTGAAGTGGCCGGCGCCCCGGATGAACAAGAGACGCAGGTGTTCACTCCCGTTCCTGCGGGCGTCGACCATACGGTCAGGTTCGATTCCGGAAAAGGGCTGCCAATATACTGAGTGCACGTCTCCAAGTGACACGGTTTGACAAAGATGGCGGTAGGGTCGGGAGACGGACGCGCCAGACCGGGCGGGCCAAAACGGGCAGGTCACAAATAGACAGGCTAAAACCAGACAGGGTGGTAATCGCGTGAGTGAAACTGCTTCCTCAGCACCGGTGCAGGAGCCATCTTCATGGAATCTGCCAAATGCTCTAACGGGGCTGCGTTTGGTGCTGGTTCCCATTTTCCTTTGGCTTCTTCTGGTTGATACGACACCGACACGCTGGTGGGCACTGGTTGTTTTCATGGTGGCGGCGTACACGGATCGTCTGGATGGTCAGATCGCGCGGGCCAGGAACCTGATCACAAACTTCGGGAAACTGGCTGATCCCCTCGCCGACAAGGTGATGACGCTGGGTGCTTTCATCGCGCTGTCGATCATCACCGGACACGCATGGATGTGGTGGTTCACCGGGATTGTTGCCGTGCGGGAAATCGGAATCACGATTTTGCGCGAGGTTCTGCGGAAGAGGGGCATCGTTGTTGCAGCGAGTTCCGGGGGGAAGGTGAAGACTGTTCTCCAGATTTTCATGATCTGGCTGATGGTCATTCCGTGGCACACCTTCGCTTCTGGCGTGCTGTTGCAGGTCGTGACAGTTTTGATTTGGATTGTGGCGCTTGCGACCTTGGTGGTAACGGTTGTTTCCGGGCTCCAGTATGTTGTGGCTGCGGCACAGGGCGCCGCGAACGTGGAGCACAATAGTCCTCGCAAAGACACGCCAGAATCCTGAAGAGTGGCTGGGAACTGCCGCCCAACATCCTCCCAACTGGAGTTGCTGATTCTTCCGCAAACCGCGTGATTCCAAGGCAAACTGCGGGTGTGGTGCAGAACACGGAAGTTTTCTAGCGTTTGGAGCGTTATATAGTTTATGACGATGAATACATATAAGTTGAGCTCCAAAGGCTCCGGCAACACCCGGGGTACGCCTTGGAGTGGACGGCAAATGAAGGTAACGCACGGCAAGCGATACGCTAAGGACATGGTCCCCGTAACTAAAGAAGAGCCGTTACTACGCAGCGAGCTAGGCGATGTTTTGAGGTCGCTGCGTTCGCTTCAAGGGCGGACTCTTCGTGAAGTCTCTTCGGATGCCCAGGTGTCGCTTGGATACCTGAGCGAAGTTGAGCGCGGGCAGAAGGAAGCTTCTTCTGAACTGCTTGAATCAATCGCAAAGGCTCTGGGAGTGCCGCTCTGGTTCGTTCTTCGTGAGGTCTCCGACAGGATGATGGCTCTCGATGAGACGACAGTTCCGGACACGATTCCAGATGATCTGATGCTTTCCTCGATGGCACAGATGCGGTGAAGCAATCCGAGTTTTGGGATGCCCTAGAACAGGTCTTCGGACCTGCTCTAGGGCATTCGCTTGCCCAAGATCTCTACCTGCCACGACTTAAGGGGACCGCGCAGGAAGCCCTCGAAAGTGGGCTCACCCCGGATACGGTCTGGGAGGCGCTTGTCGAAGAATCTGATGCGGGCGAGGAGGCCCGGTGGGTTCACCGGCGCCCCCTCCGCAAGAATCGTGGGTAGTGCTGCCCAATAGTTCACGTGTCGAGTTATTGCTCCGCGTGTCGAGTCGAATCGAACGGTTGTTCGAGTAAGCTCGTCCCCAGGCAACTTGATCTGAGTGTTTCCCCAGGAGGGAAGGGGAGGGTCAAAAATGTCGGTGGTCGGACATATCGTTGCTCAATGATCCAGAGGGATCACGTGGCTCGGAGAGGGTCACGTTCAAAAGAGACCAGCCGTGTAAACCAGCCGGAGAGGCTGCCAAGACAGGAGTAACTATGAGCAAGCAGCGGGTCGCCAAAAACCTGGGGCAAGACCGGGACAAGGCGCTTGAACTGGCGCTGAGCCAGATTGATAGACAGTTCGGAAAAGGCTCAGTGATGCGGCTGGGGGATGACTCTCGTCAGCGGGTCCAGGTGATTCCCACCGGTTCTTTGGCTCTGGATGTTGCTCTCGGAATCGGTGGGCTTCCACGCGGTCGCGTTGTTGAAATATACGGGCCTGAAGCGTCGGGCAAGACCACCGTGGCCCTCCACGCTGTTGCTAGCGCACAAAGGGCGGGCGGCAATGCCGCGTTTATTGATGCTGAGCATGCGTTGGATCCGGAGTATGCGCGGGCACTTGGTGTAGACACGGACTCTCTCTTGGTTTCTCAACCCGATACAGGTGAGCAAGCACTCGAAATCGCGGACATGCTGGTTCGCTCTGGCGGGGTGGACATCATCGTTATCGACTCTGTTGCGGCACTGGTGCCAAAGGCAGAGATCGAAGGTGAAATGGGGGACTCCCACGTGGGTCTCCAGGCACGGCTCATGAGCCAGGCTCTCCGAAAGATCACCGGAGCGCTCTCCGCGACAGGTACGACGGCAATCTTTATCAACCAGTTGCGTGAAAAGATCGGGGTGTTCTTTGGGTCGCCGGAAACGACCACTGGAGGCAAGGCCCTGAAGTTTTACTCGTCTGTTCGCATTGACGTGCGGCGGATTGAGACCTTGAAGGAAGCCGGCGTTCCAGTTGGTAACCGGACGCGGGCAAAGATCGTAAAAAACAAGATGGCTCCGCCTTTCAAACAGGCGGAATTCGACATTGTTTACGGCAAGGGCATTTCTCGCGAAGGGTCCATCATCGACATGGGGGTGGAGAGCGGCATCGTTCGAAAGTCCGGTTCTTGGTACACGTATGACAAGGATCAGCTCGGACAGGGCAAGGAAAACGTTCGCCAGTTCCTCATCGATAATCCGGACTTGGCAGATGAGATCGAAGGGAAAATCCTGGTCGAACTTGGGATTGCTGAGAGTAATGATGTGGCGACTGGGAGAGAGGATGACTTGACCCCTCCGATTGAACTTTCGAAAGCCGATGTCAAGTAGTCGACCTTCCAAACGTGAAGGGCCGCGCGGA
>CAYFRT010000001.1:11340-22643 GCA_964345585.1 uncultured Actinomyces sp.
GGAAACGCTTACGATGGTGCGGTTCGAATCCTCGGGGTTCGGGATCACTCCCGGTTTGAATTGGGTCAGAAGCTCCGGCAACGCGGTTTCGAAAAAGACGACATAGATGATGCTCTGAACCGTTTAGAGGAACACGGGTATCTAGATGATGAGCGATTTGCGCGGCTGGTGATGCGACAGTACTCCGATCGGGGCCGGCGCGGTGTATCGATGCAAATGGAAAAGAGAGGCATTCCCGGAGAGATTTACCGCCCGCTTTTGGAGGAGATTGGGCCGGATGAAGAACACGCTCGGGCGGCCGAAGCGCTTGAGAAACGGACGCGGGAGGTGCCACCACCGGGACCAGAACGGCAACGGTGGAAGGCACGCATGGCTGGATACCTCGGACGCCGGGGGTTTTCCAGTTCAGTGATAATGACGGCACTGGAGGAAGCGGTGGGGCGCGAAGATGACTACTGAATCAGACATGGACGCGCGGGATTTGGTGGATCTCGCGGATGATGAACCCAGCGTCGATGCGCCCGAAGGTGACGAACTGGTGGCGTTGGGTGCCTCCCTTCTAAGCGTGACAGAAAACCGGGGTTGGACCATCGCAACTGCCGAGTCCCTTACCGGCGGCGCGGTCAGTTCAGCGCTGGTAGCAAATGCTGGATCGTCTAAGAGCTTCCGCGGCGGGGTCGTGACCTACGCAACCGACACAAAGGCCGATGTGCTGGGGGTGAGTCGGGACCTTCTGGCCGCTGGTGGTCCCGTGCAGGCAGAAGTTGCGGAGCAAATGGCCCAAAATGTTATTGGACTGTTCGGATCGAATATTGGGATTTCTACGACCGGTGTCGCAGGCCCAACAGACACGGATGACGGACCGGCAGGACTGGTCTACGTCGGCGCCGCATTTGCGTTTCCAACTGGGGAAGCGGTAGAGACCCGCTCCAGGGAATGCCATTTCTTGGGGGACCGGAATCAAGTCCGACGTCAGGCTGTGGCAGCCGCGTTGAAGTGTGCGCTGCGCCTTGTTGACGGCCAGCCCGATTGACTCAACTTCTCGAAAAGTGCTTAGCGAAGTAGGCTCTTGACGATGGAAAACCAGATTTTGCCGCGCACCTACGCTGTTCGAACACTTGGGTGCCAGATGAACCTCCACGACTCCGAGCGAATGGCCGGGCTTCTAGAAGAAGCGGGGTTAGTGCCCGTGGAGGATGTTCCAGAAGCGCAGATGAGAGCGACTGAGGCCGGTGACCTCGGAGCTGACGTAGTGGTCATAAACACTTGCTCAGTCAGGGAGAACGCGGTCAACAAGTTGTTTGGCAACCTGGGCCAGTTGGCAGCAGTGAAACGGGAGCGCCCAGGCATGCAAATCGCGGTTGGTGGGTGTCTTGCCCAGCAGTTGCGTGACGGGATCGTTGAACGAGCCCCCTGGGTTGACGCCGTTTTTGGAACCCACAACATTGACGTGCTTCCGGCACTCTTGAAACGTGCCGAGCACAACCGCAAAGCAGCCGTGGAAATAGAAGAATCGCTAAAGGTCTTCCCCTCCACACTCCCCTCGGTGCGGGAGTCCGTATACGCGTCCTGGGTCTCGATCTCAGTTGGTTGCAACAACACCTGCACCTTCTGCATTGTTCCGCGTTTGCGGGGCCGTGAACGGGACCGGTCACCAGAGGAAATACTGGATGAAGTGCGTGCCGTGGTGAGCGAAGGCTCAATCGAGGTGACCCTGCTTGGACAGAACGTCAACTCCTATGGGGTGTCTTTTAGGGATCGGGGCGCATTTGCCAAACTGCTTCGCCAGGTGGGAACGGTTGACGGTCTGGAACGACTCCGGTTTACCTCACCGCACCCGGCTTCTTTCACCGATGATGTCATAGCGGCAATGGCTGAAACTCCCGCCGTGATGCCCTCGCTCCACATGCCGCTGCAAAGTGGCTCGGACAAGGTTCTGCGGGAGATGCGCCGTTCTTACCGAAGGCAACGCTTCGAAACCATCTTGGACAAGGTGCGGGCGCAAATCCCGGAAGCGGCGATCACCACCGACATCATTGTTGGTTTCCCGGGGGAGACCGATGAAGACTTTGAACAGACCCTGGAAGTGGTGGAGCAGTCACGGTTTTCCTCGGCGTTCACGTTCCAGTACTCGCCCCGACCCGGCACTCCTGCCGCCGCCCGTGAAGATGTCGTTCCGCATGAGGTCGTGGCGGAGCGCTATGCGCGACTGTCTGACCTGCAGAGCCGTATTTCTACCGAAGAAAATATGGCGCTGGTGGGGAAGCGTGTCGAGGTGCTGGTTGCGGAGGGAGAGGGGCGCAAAGACGGGGTGACTCGCAGACTGTCTGGACGGGCCCGCGATAACCGTTTGGTCCACTTCGCGGTGCCGAAGGGCGCAGATGAACCTCGACCCGGTGACATGGTCGAAGTAGACGTGACTTATGGGGCGCCCTCCCACCTCTTGGCCGACTCAGGACTTGAGGATGGGGGAACATACTCGGTGCGCGCCACGGCCGCTGGGGATGCGTGGCAACGGAGACAAGACAGCCGCGAAGAACGCCTAAACGCCGTGAACTTGGGCATCCCACTGGTGAGGCCGAACGCGTGAGTGCACTCGTTGCGATCGTTGGCCCCACTGCCAGCGGGAAGAGTGACTTTGCGCTGGACCTTGCTGACGCTTTGGGTGGGCCGGCCTCGGTGGAAATCATTGGGGCGGACGCGATGCAACTTTACCGTGGCATGGATGTGGGGACAGCGAAGGTTCCCCAGGGGGAGCGCAGGGGAATTCAGCACCACCAAATTGATGTCATAGATATTCACGAGGACGCCTCGGTCGCCGCTTACCAAAAGCATGCCCGCGAAGACGCATCGACCATTATGGGGGCAGGCAAGACACCGGTTGTTGTGGGCGGCTCGGGGCTGTATCTGCGTGCGTTGCTGGACAAGATGGAATTTCCCGGAACGGACCCGAAGGTCAGGGCACGCTTGGAAGACGAGCTTGTAACTGAGGGTGCCGCGTCTCTACATGCGCGACTGGAGAGTCTTGATCCCAAAGCAGCGGAAAGAATAGACCCACGAAACGGGCGCAGAACAGTGCGAGCTCTGGAAGTCATCGAGATTACGGGCAAGCCTTTTTCTGCGTCCCTACCCGAATATCGCTACTACCAGCCAGCCGTGCAGATTGGTATTTCACTTCCAGTGGAGGTGCTAGATCAGAAGATAGCGGCGCGAACACAAAGAATGTTCGAACTGGGTCTTGTAGAAGAAGTTCAGGGGCTCGCCAAGATGGGGTTGGCAGATACCAAGACCGCCAGCCGGGCAACCGGTTATCGCCAGGTTCTCGACATGCTGGACGGGGAGATCTCGGAGGAGGACGCCAAAGAGGCGATCGCTCTTGCCACCCGCCAACTGGCGCGGAGACAAATCAAATGGTTCCGCAGGGATCCACGGATAACCTGGGTCGATCCTCGCGATGAGGACTCACTGGGACGCGTTCTCCAAACCATTCGTGACCCGCAGAATGCGGAAGCCTTTCTTTGACGCGACCCTGTCCACGTTGAAATTCTGTTCGACCAGCCACTTCGCCAGCGAATCAGCGCCCAGGTTCCGCGCCACCACCAGATACGCCTCCCCATTTTCGCTCAGACGTGAAAGCCAGCGGGAGAGTAGTTGCTGCATCGGTTTCTTCCCGATCCTTACGGGCGGATTAGACCAGATCAGGTCAAAACGCGTGTCGTCAGTCCCCGCTTTTTCGAGGGCGTCCGCTTCTGACAACACGAGAATGTTTTCCAAATTGTGCCGGTCCGCATTCCGCTGCATCAGGTCGAGGGCGCGGTGGCTGACATCAACCGCCCACACTTTTGCCTCAGGGGCCTCCAGGGCCATGTAGGTGGCGAGGGGTCCCCAACCACATCCCAGGTCCAACAGGTTGCCGGAGGTGGGGACAGGACCTACGACGTCGAGGAGCTGCCGGGTCCCAAGGTCTAGTTTTCCACTGGAGAAAACTCTGTCTGAACTCCACAGGCGCACGGTGCGTCCGCGCTGGGAAAGTTCGACTGTGCGAAGCTCATGTTGTGCGGCTGGCTGGTCGTCAGTGAAGTAATGTTCGGTCACGGATCCAACCCTACCGGCAGTCGAAGAGCGAACGCTGCACGCGTAAGCTGGAAGGAGACCAAGGAGACTGATTTGAACAAAGAAGACCCCCAACTCTCGGAACCTTCAGAGGTTCTGGAGGACTCGCGTGAAGCGACGCTGCGGCGGGCGGAGGAGGTCGCTGCTCGAATCTTGGCTCGCCAGGGAACGGCGTTGGAGTCGACGCAGGACGCGACCAGGACAACCTCGGATGACTTCCGGTTGGAGTGGGAGGACCGTAAAGCGGTTGGCCGTTCAGCAACGCTGAGCACTGATCTTGATGACGTTTCTGAGGTGGAGTATCGGCAAGTGCGCCTCGAACGCGTGGTGCTGGTGGGTCTGAGGCAGGAGGGGAGCGCGGAAGACGCGGAGAACTCGCTTCGTGAACTTGCGGCACTGGCGGAGACCGCCGGTTCGCAGGTCCTGGGAGGCACTATTCAGCGGCGAGCAAAGCCTGACCCAGCAACTTACCTCGGAAAAGGGAAAGCAGCCGAGCTAAGGGATTTGGTTCGCGATCTTGACGCTGACACAGTCATTGTTGACTCCGATCTTGCGCCCTCACAGCGACGTGGTCTGGAAGACGTGGTTGGCGTGAAGGTGGTGGACCGGACCGCGTTGATCCTGGACATTTTCGCCCAGCACGCCCAGTCGCGTGAAGGAAAAGCGCAAGTCGAACTTGCTCAACTGGAATACCTCCTTCCCAGGTTGCGTGGTTGGGGTGAATCAATGTCCCGACAAGCCGGTGGTCGTGTGGCGGGAGGCGAGGGCATTGGGTCACGCGGACCCGGTGAAACGAAGATCGAACTTGATCGGCGTCGCATCCGAACCCGCATGTCAAAACTGCGTGAACAAATCAAAAAGATGACTCCGGCACGCACCGTGCAAAGGTCGTCACGACGGAGAGGAGAGGTCCCCGCTGTCGCGATTGCTGGTTACACAAATGCCGGCAAATCAACTCTGATGAACCGGCTCACGGGCTCCGACATCCTGGTTCAAGACGCATTGTTTGCCACGCTAGACCCGACGGTGCGAAGGTCTGAAACCCCTGACGGACGTACCTATACCCTCACCGACACTGTCGGATTTGTCAGGAACCTGCCAACCCAATTAGTGGAGGCGTTCCGTTCCACGCTGGAAGAGATCGGCGAAGCAGACGTCATCCTGCACGTCGTGGATGCCGCACACCAAGACCCTGTCGCGCAGGTCCAAGCCGTCAGATCTGTCCTCCAAGACATCGAAGGCTACGATCCGGCGCGTGAACTCATTGTCCTAAACAAGGTCGACCTGGCCTCCCCAGAGAGACTGGCAGTCTTGAGGGCTGCCTTTCCGGGCGCGGTGTCCGTGTCTGCTGAAACCGGCTACGGGATAGAACAACTGCAAGAGGCAATCGGGGAGGCGCTGCCCCGGCCAAGCGTTGAAGTGGACCTGGTGATCCCCTTCGAAGAGTCCAGGCTCGTCAGCGCAGCCCACGAAACCGGCGAGGTCCTGAGCCAAGAATGGTCTGAACACGGCACCCGACTCCACGCCCGCGTAGATAGAGACCTGGCGCAGGCGCTCAGGGAGGTCGCGCTGTCTGTACCCGCGGAACACAGTACGGCTGTGGGTCAAGGAGACGAAGGCGAAGACTCCTAACTTGGGGAACCTATTCGAACTTTCAGAGGCGGTTCTCCACAGAGCAGCACAGTCCAGGGGTGGTAGCCCGCGCCCACAACAACAACGGATGGTTGAAGCGATCTGTGACGCTTTGGAAAATGACCAAAACCTGGCGGTACAAGCAGACACCGGTGTTGGCAAATCCATCGCATATCTGGCCCCCACACTCTCTGCGTTGGCAAACGGTAAGGAGGGCCCCGTCGTCCTGGCGACTGCCACTCTGGCACTCCAACGACAAGTGCTCACAGTCGACGCCGTCGCGGTCACAGACGCGATCAAATCTCTGACAGGCACGCGGGTTGAGGCAGCAGTCCTCAAAGGCTGGTCAAACTACGCTTGCAGGTACTTGTTGGAAGGGGATCCCACCCTCGGATTAGATGAGCAGGAAGAACTTTTCCCGGACCCCTCGTCCCTGATATCCGCCGACGGGAAAACATGGGCAAAAGTCGCTAAATGGGCCGCTAAAAGTCGAACGGGGGACCGGGATGACTTGGACGTTTCCGTGCCCGGGCGGCTCTGGTCCAAAATGTCGGTGTCCCGCAGGGAATGCTTGGGCACGTCCTGCCCTTTTTACGAGGAGTGCTTCGCCAACCTCGCCAGGACCAAAGCGTTCGAGGCAGACTTGGTGGTCACAAACCACTCCGTCCTCGGGATCGCTGTCAACAGTAATCCCGAGGTCATTCCCGAACCTTCCATCCTTGTCATAGATGAGGCACACTCGCTTGCTGACACGGTCCGTCACCAGGGGACGGTGACGCTCACAGAGCGTTCCCTGGCTGCCGTAGCGCGGGCGCTTCGCCCGTTTTCTTCCGAGGCGGGCAACAACATGGAACTGGCTGCTGACCAGTTTGACAGTGCGTTGCGCGCTGCTGGAAAGGGTCTAATGCGTGGTCGAGGGGAGGCTCTTGGTGATGCCCTCGTTCAAATTGGGGAAGCGGCACGCCAGGGGCGCCGCGAGCTACGCGATAAGGAAGCTTCGCTGGCGGTGCAACTGGCTAAGTCTCGGCTGGACTCGGTTCTCGAAGCCTGTGAGGCGTGGGAACGGGACCCAGCATTTATGATCACGTGGAAAACCGAGATGGATTCTGGCGAGGACAGTTTGCACCTGGCCCCACTTAGAGTAGATGACCGGATCGCCGTGGGCCTGGAGGACGTGGCGCCGACAATTTTCACCTCGGCCACCTTAGAACTGGGCGGAACGTTTGCTCCCATGATTCAAAGACTGGGCTTGGAACGATCTTTGCGTGAGTATTCGACGATAGATGTGGGAGGCCCCTTCGACGCAAGTAAACAGGGAATCCTCCTGGTTCCACGGGCTCTTCCCGCACCTGGGCGGGACGGGATCTCTGAGGAAGCGTTAGACCTGTTCGTCGAACTGGTGGAAGCAGCAGGAGGGGGAACCCTAGGGCTGTTCACCTCGCACCGGGCTGCGAACGCTGCAGTTGAAGCTTTAAGGGAAAGAACCGACTTTGAAGTCTTAGCCCAGGGCGAGGATTCCATCTCTTCACTGGTTGAACGGTTCCGGGAGGTTCCCGACTCCTGTCTTATCGGGTCACGAAGTCTGTGGCAGGGAGTTGATGTGAGGGGGAGAGCATGCCGCCTGGTGGTGATGGATAGGATTCCGTTTGCTCGACCCGATGACCCAATCACCCAGGCTTTGGGTGAGGCGGCGGAAAAGAGCGGTGCCGGCGGCTTCTTTGAATCGTCCCTCATCCCCGCGAGCCTCCTCATGGCGCAAGGGGCAGGCAGACTCCTGCGCTCTTCTGAAGACCGTGGGGTGGTGGCTGTTTTGGACCAACGGTTGTTGACAAGGAGCTACGGCAAATTCTTGTTGCAGTCAATGCCGAAGTTTTGGAGGACAGACGTGCCGAAGGTCGCCTCGGACGCACTCCGGCGCCTCGCGGATTACACGGACGAAGAAACAGACAACTGAGGCAAGGCTCGGCATCATATCGGCGCGAAGAGACCAGAGCCACATAGAATGGTGGGAGCCGTACGAATAGGAGAAGTCAGTGCCTCTCGATAAATCACCACTATCAGCCTCTCGAGGTCGCCCATCTAAGCTCACCGTTGTCGGTGCCGGCGCTGTTGGGACCGCCATCGCCTACTCCGCTGCGATCAAAGGAGACGCGCGCACTGTTGCGCTCTACGACATTAATGGCCCAAAGGTCGCAGCCGAGGCGCTTGATATTGCCCACGGAATCCAATTCACGTCTGTGGGAGCCATTGAAGGTTCAGACGACATCGAGATTTTGAGTGGCTCTGACCTTGTAATCGTCACGGCCGGCGCCAAGCAGAAGCCGGGGCAGACACGCCTAGAACTGGCGCAATCAACGGTTGGTCTTATGAAGACTCTGGTCCCAAACATGTTCTCAGTGGCCCCGGACGCCGTTTACATGTTCGTTACGAACCCCGTTGACGTTGTCACCTATGTCGCCCTCCAAATTAGCGGCAGCCCACGTAACCAGGTGTTTGGGTCAGGCACTGTCCTTGACACTTCAAGGCTTCGCTACCTCATTTCGAAAGAGACAGGCGTTTCATCGAAGTCGATTCACGCAATGATCGCAGGAGAACACGGAGACTCTGAAGTTGCGCTGTGGTCTAGCGCAGAGATCGGTAACGTGCCGGTCGCTGACTGGGGGCCAACGCTCAACGGGAGGCCGTTTGACGAGGAATTGCGTGCCGAAATCGCACTTGACGTCGTGAACTCCGCGTACCACATCATCGAAGGGAAAGGGGCGACCAACTACGCCATTGGCCTTGCTGCCTCCGCCATCGCAGGATCGGTGCTTAGGGACGAGTCGCGGGTGATGACAATCTCGACTCTCATCGAAGACTGGTACGGGATCTCAAACGTCTGCATGGCGGCCCCCACCATTGTTGGCCGTGCGGGTGCGGGCAGGGTCTTGAACCCACCGCTGTCGGAGAAAGAGCTGCTCGGTTTGCAGAACTCGGCTCAGCAAATCAAACAGGTTGCTGCCTCACTGGGGTTCTGACCTCCTAGAAGTTGCGCCCTCGCGGATTCGTCTGCGGGGGCGCTTCTAGCTTCTATCAACCAAGGGTGGGGCGACGTCTGCTGCTCTTCTTCTAGGTGTTGAGGGCGTGATGAGGGTTTCACCCGGGCAATCGTCGCCGTCAACTGGCGCGGGCGAACCCCGTTCTCTTTAGCTGGCGGGTGACGTGCAACGTTGTTAGGAGACCGGTGATGTGGGCCTACGTGCCCAAAATGGACGATGACGTGCGCTGCCTTCACGTCGCGGGAAAACGCCCTGGCTACAGGGCCCGTATGACGGTGACAACGCGTCCGAGGATCACTGCGTCATCTGCAGGTATTGGAGCGTATTCGGCGTTGCGGGGGAGGAGCCACACGTGTCCGTCGGTGCGAGAAAAAACCTTCACTGTGGCTTCGCCGTCAATCATCGCCGCCACAATCTCGCCATTGCTTGCCGTGGGCTGTGAACGCACCACCACATAGTCGCCGTCGCAAATCGCAGCCTCAATCATTGATTCGCCGGTCACCTCAAGGACGAAAAGGGTGCCGGTCCCGGTGAGTCTTGTGGGAAGAGAAAAGACGTCTTCAACGTTTTGTTCCGCTGTCACGGGGGCGCCGGCGGCGATGCGTCCAACCAGTGGCACTTGTGCCAGATCACCTTCGGCGTGCGTTACCGGAACTTCAACGGGCGTCACCCCCGAGGGTTCCTCGCCCACTTTCGGATCAGCTACAGAATGGAAGTCTGCGGTCCGGATCGCCCTGGGACGTCCTGCTTCTCTTTCGAGGAGGCCCATTTTCTGAAGGGCGTCGAGGTGGTGCTTCACCGTCGACGGAGAGGCCAGACCGACCCGAGCGCCGATTTCCCTCACGGATGGCGGGTAGCCAAATTTGTCAATATTTGATTTGACTACGTCGTAGATTTCGCGTTGGCGTTTCGTTAGCTGGCTCCGCGTGTCGTCCATGGTGCCGTTCTCCATTCCGTTGCCGAGCGGCGTAACTGGCCCGTTTCCGCCGAAATCTCTACTTGAAGGGTATTGCAAAACACTTAGAAATCAAACATATGTTCGAGAGTGTCTTCATTTTGTCGGAGGGTGTTGGTATCGTACAAGTGTTCGACGAACGGTTGTTCGAGCGCCGGCGGTAGATGCTTTGGGATGCGTCAAGAGGTAACAGGCAGGGCGGCGTAGAGGGGCACGAAGAAGGGGAGGGTCATGAGCGCAGTTGCAGTTCCGGCAAAGGAAACTGAGCGGAGAGCAGAAGTGGCGGATCGGGGCGGTCGTGCGCCATCCGGGCGGAGACCGGCGACGTACGTGGTTCGGTCAGCGCGTCCGGGGCGCGGAGCTCGTTCTTTTCCCGCGGGAGAAGCGCAGGTTGTGAACCTCGCCGTTGAACGGGAAAGGCGGTCTCGTGTCCATGTTCCGGTTGCGGATGGACTGGATGCGGCGATCAACAGACACCCCGCGGGTAGAGCGGCAAGCGCCGTGGGTCGTGAGGCGCTACCGACATCGAAGGGGGAAAGACTGCCCGATGCTGTGCCAAGTCCGCATTCGCTGCAAGGCGTGCCTACGCCACGTGCCGTCGCCGCTCAGACACTAAAAGATGCGCCTTCGTCTGTCAGGGGAGGCGCACTGCTTCGCTTGATCTCTTGGACAGTGGTGACCATCTTCGTTTTGGCTGCTGCTTTGGGCCTGGGGTTGGCGCTACGACCTGAAACCTATTCCGGGCAGACTTGGGAACACACGGTCGCGTCGGGTGAGTCTTTGTGGGGGTTAGCGGCGGCCTTGGAGTCCGGTCGCCCTCTGGAGGAAGTAGTGGAGGACATCCGTTCTCTGAACGGACTCGGTGAAGCGACTCTTTACGTCGGGCAAGTTGTGACGCTCCCGGCAGAGTAAGAAGCGTCGACAGAATGCGCAATGGTGGTGGGAGATGCGACATTTGACGGATAATTCCGGCTCGCGGGTGCACGCCACAGTTTGCACAATCCCCAGCTCAAGATACGGTTTCCTTACTGAGGAAGTGGAGGGAACCTTGCGTTGTCCTTTTTGCCAGCACGACGACACTCGGGTCGTAGACACCAGAGTGATCGACGACGGCGCGACAATCAGACGCCGGCGTGAATGCGGGGTTTGCCGCAGGCGCTTCACAACGTTGGAGACATCTAGTTTTTCGGTTGAGAAACGCTCCGGCGTGATGGAACCTTTCTCTCGGGACAAGATCATCATGGGCGTGCGCAAGGCATGTCAAGGCAGGCCAGTTTCGGAGCATGACTTGGCGGTGCTGGCAAGCCAAGTTGAGGAGTCCCTCCGAACATCGGGTCAGTCAACGGTCTCCACCGATGAGGTCGGCAAGGCAATCCTCCCATTCCTTCGGGACCTGGACGTTATTGCATACTTGCGTTTTGCATCTGTTTACTCTTCATTCCAGTCGCTCGACGATTTCGAGGCTGCGATTGAGGAACTCCGCACCGAACAAGACCCTCAGTAGGGGCGGCTGACCCCCTGCCTAGACACTCAACACTGGGCACTCACACTTGGTTCGCACACTT
>CAYFRT010000001.1:22743-93122 GCA_964345585.1 uncultured Actinomyces sp.
CTGACCCCCTGCCTAGACACTCAACACTGGGCACTCACACTTGGTTCGCACACTTAGTTTGCACACTAGGTTCTCGTGCCAGGTGCTTACACTACGACTTTGTACTGGCCGCCCCGGGGGCCAGTCATCCTACGTGGTTCCGGGGCGAAACCAGTCGTTGGCTAGGTGGCTGTGAGCGGGCGCGCTGGGAGCTAACGCGCGCTTGTGTCCGATTCCGGCTCCGGGTTTGAACCTGAGTCATCAACTTGTTCCACGTCGCTTTGGTCAGTATTCCTCTCGGCCTGCACACGTTGGATCAGGGGTGCGGCAGCCTCGGCAGCTTCCGCCGCCACTGTGGCGATTGCTTCCTTTGCAGCGGCGGTTGCGGTCCCAGCCTTCTCGGCGATCTCTGAAACCTGTGAGGCAAGCGAGGGGAAGCGGGATTCGAAACCCGTCTGGAGTTCGGTGAGTTGTTGCTGAACCCTACGGCGCATGACCTTGCCAATTTGTGAGCGTGGTAGCTCTTGAACAACAACGATTTGGCGCGGCAGCGCGTAGTGGGCGATTGACTTCTCAGCCCACTCTCGGATGTCAGCCAAGGTCACAGAAGCGCCTGCTTCCAGAACCAGTGCGGCAACGACGTCCTCACCGCGGCTGCCACCAGGCATTCCAACGACTGCGACATCCTGAATGCCCGGCATCGAGCGAACAGCGTCTTCAACTTGGGAGGGGTAAATGTTGAACCCACCCGAAATAATAAGCTCCTTACGGCGGTCAGCCATGTAGACAAAATCGTCTCTGACCTGCACCAAGTCGCCGGTGTAGAGCCAGCCGTCGCGTAGGACCTCGGCGGTTTCTTCCGGATCCTCGTAGTACCCGTGGAAGACTTGGGGGCCCTTCACGATGAGTTCCCCGATCTCACCTTCCTTCACATCCTCACTTGGATTCTCCGGATCTACGATCCTGATCTCCGTGGAAGGGTAGGGGACTCCGAGGGCCCCAGGGCGCCGGTCTTTCGTCACAGGAGATCCAAGAATCACCGGGGACGCTTCGGTCATGCCGAAGCCTTCGATGACGTAGCCCAGGGTTTGCTTTTCCCAGCGCTCCGAGAGTTCCGCATCAAGCGGCATCGCCCCCGAAAGCGTAAATGCCATTGAAGTCAGGTCAACGTCCCATTCCGCATTCTCTTTCAAGATGCGCTCAAACATCGGGGGGACCCCAACGAAGAACGTGCAGGGAAGTCGTTTCTGGGCCATGAGGATTTGTGGGACATCAAACTTCGGGAACACTGCCAGCGTGGCGCCTAAGCGAATCCCCGACAGCAACGTAACTGAGAGCCCGAACGCGTGGAAGAAGGGGAGGACAGAGTAGAAAACTTCGCTCCCCTCGTGAAGGTTAGGCACCCACGCCACTGACTGTTCAACGTTGGAGCAGAGGTTCTTATGTGTGAGGACCACTGCTTTGGGGGTGCCAGTGGTCCCGCCGGTGTGGATCATAACCGCCGGCTCATCAGCGCGGACTATGGAGTCCCCCTCCCAGGCGATGGCTCCACGGACTTGTTTGTCCCATGAGCGGACCTCGGGAGGGACTTTCGCCCCCAACATTTTCTTGCGCGCACGAATTGATTTGATCGGAAGGTGCAAAAGCATCTGGCTTGCCGGCGACAATTCTTGAGCAAGGTTGACGCCGAAAATCCGAACGTCGCGTTCCAAGAACGACAACTTCGCTATCGAGTTCTCCCAGGCGACCACGACCTTGGACTTGTGGCGGGAGAACTCGTGCTTCAGTTCTCCCTCGGGCGCCATGGGGTTGTGTTCTACGGCCACCCCGCCAATCAAGTTGATGGCGAAAAGAGCGACGATGTGTTGCGGGCAGTTGGGCATCACCAGCGCCACTGGGTCGCCACGACGCACTCCCGTGCCGCGCAATATGGTGGCGGCCTGGCGGACCAGCTTTTCCAGTTCCGCGTAGGTGGTCTTCTGATTCAGAAAGTCGATTGCCACCCGGTTCGGGTAGCGAGCAGCCGTGTCAAGAAGGAGGTCAGTGGTGCGCTTGTCATACGAGTCCGTGTAGTAGGGCACGCCAGGGGCGTAGGCCTTGCGTAGTCGATCAGTAAGCGACATGTGATGGGCTCCGTTCTGGTCTACGTATCCGTGCGGAGACGCTCTTATAACCGAGCTTAGTGTGATCAGGGGATTTGTACCGGCCCCCCAAGAGGCAGGTAGCGGACGTTTATGGAGGCGGGCGAGGATTTGATCAAGTTGATCATCTCTTTGGAAAGCGGTGAGCCGACATCGGTAATCGCGTAGCCGATTGATCCTGAGGTTGCCAGCGCCTGGGATTCAACGTTGACTGAATCCTGCGCAAAAACGTCGTTGAGTTTAGCCATTACGCCCGGGACGTTGTGGTGCATGAAGCACAGACGCCCAACAGGGGTTGGGGAGACCGGCAGCGTCAAGTTCGGCAGGTTAACGCTCATTGACGTGTTGCCATACGCCAAGAAGTCTGTTAACTTCCCGGCGACGAATGTGCCGATGCTGGACTGCGCCTCAATCGTTGAACCGCCGATGTGAGGGGTGAGAATGACGTTGTCCATCATCTGAAGTGGAGATTCGAAAGGTTCCCCGTTTGCCCGCGGCTCTTCAGGGAAAACATCAATTGCCGCCCCCGCGATCTGCCCGGATTCGAGAGCGTCTTTCAGAGCATCCACGTCAACGACGAATCCCCTCGACAAGTTAACAAAGGATGCCCCCGGCTTCATTTGGGCGAACTGTTCAGCCCCGACCAGGCCCGCATTCTGGGGAGCACCATCCACGTGGATCGACACGACGTCGGACTGGCGCAACACTTCTGCCATCGAAGAAGCAGGTTCCGCGTTGCCAAGCGCCAGCTTTTCTTCCGTGTCATAGAAAACGACGCGCATCCCCATCGCTTCAGCCAGAACCGAGAGCTGGGTGCCGATGTTTCCGTAACCGATCAGGCCCAGAGTTCTGCCTCTGAGTTCGTGCGCGTTCTTGGCAGTTTTGTCCCAAATGCCCCGGTGTAGCACAGAGTTCTTAACGGTCATGCGCCGCGTCAGGGAGATGATCATTCCGATCGCTAGTTCAACAACTGAACGCGTATTGGAAAACGGGGCATTGAAAACTGCCACCCCACGTTCGGCCGCGAAACTTGTGGCGATCTGATTGGTGCCGATGCAAAACGCGCCGATCGCTTCAAGCGAGGGGCTGCTGGCCAGTACCTTCCGGCTTACCTCGGTCTTCGAACGAATTCCCAGGATTTGAACGTCGCGGAGGGCTTTGATCAGCGCGTCCTCATCCAAACTTCCGTTAATTGAGCGCACCGTCATCCCCTTTGCCTCAAATATCTGGGTTGCTACGGGGTGTGGGTTCTCAAGAAGCAGTACGTTAGTCACCCTTCGATTGTCCTCTTTCCAGTTTGTGCCAGTGCCTTCGTCCACGCGTCGGGCAACGCCGTGGTGCGTACGCTATGTAACCGCTGTGTTGATCGCGTCATCCCAACGAACAGGTCCCCGGGGCCGCCCTGCAAGATTTCCATGGGCTCAACCAAGATCGTCACGTCGAACTCCAGGCCCTTCGCTCCCACTACACTCAGCACACTGACCCTGTTCTCAAGGGCCGTATCTCCAACGGAATCTGCTTCCCAGACCCGACCTCGGTTCGCGGCGACAAGAACCCCGATGCGTCCCGCACCTACCCCCACAGACTCGTCAAGCTGGGCGCTTTCCTCCGCGATCACGGAAGCCACCGCCGACCACAACGGGTCCTGATGCCGCGGTAGGGCCTGGGGAGGCACTGAATTCAGGGCGTCCTCGGACACCGCAACCGTGTCCGCCAGACAGTTCGGGACATCCCGCGCAGACGTCAGAGGGAAGATCACGGGGGAGTGCACCTCCGCCCTGACTTCTTGAGCCAGTTTCGTGATCGTCGAAGGTGTTCTGTAAGAAATAGTGAGAGCCCGCTCATCCTCGAGCCCCTTGGCGGCCGGACCCAACGCGTCATACCAGTTAGACGGAGGGTTGTAGCCGCGAGCCTGGTCCAGGTCCCCAACAACCGTGAAAGAACGCGATGGGCAACGGCGCATCAGCGAGTGCCACGCCATCGGCTCCAAATCTTGTGCCTCATCGACAACAATGTGGCCATAGGTCCAAGACCGGTCTGCCAGAGCCCTTTCCGCCAGTGGCGCCCACTCCTTTTGGCCCCTGGTGTGCTCCGCCAAAATCGCGGCGTTGACAATGCCGCCGCCCAGATCCTGACCTTCAATCGCCTCCTGGACGCGTCGAAGTTCTTCTGCTTCCTCTTCGCGTTGGCGCGTCATGTTCGCGGCGGCTAAGGCGTCCGAGGTTCCCAGCAATTCTTCCAACTCATCAAGGAGTGGGACGTCTGCGATGGTCATCGGAGCATCAGAGCCGCGGGCCACTAAGTCTATATCTCTCTGGCTCAATCCCCTTGCCACGCGGCTGAGCAACGCGGGGCGAGAGTACAGTCGCCGCAGCAAAGCATCAGCGGTGGTTGGCATCCAACAAAGGTTGATTTCACGGCGGATATCTCGCGAGGAGCGAACCGATTCCCGCCACCATGCCAGACTTTCCGGATCAGTGTCTTCCCCCGCTAGTTGCCGGGTTACCTCGTCGACCAACTCCAAAGCGAAACCGTCGCGGGCGACGTTGTGCGGCTTCCCGGAACGACGTGCTCGGGAGCGCGCCTCCTGCACCCTTTCCGGGGTCAGAACCGCTCCCTTGCCATCAACCGTAAAATACTTGTTCTCAGAAGGCAGCCGCTGCAGGTCTCTGACCGCAGCCTTCAACGTGTCGATCCAGGCAAGCTTCCCCTTGGCGTGCGTCACTTCTGGGGTGTCGTTTACCGTGGCGTTCACTCCTGGAACCAGGTCCCCGAGGGTCAACGAAACCACTCCGCTTTCCCCAAGTGAGGGAAGAACCTGCTCGATGTACTTCAAGAAGACGCGTGAAGGGCCAACAATCAGCACCCCAGAACGTTCCAGGCGCTCCCGGTCGGTGTAAAGGAGATACGCGGCCCGGTGCAGTGCGACGGCGGTCTTCCCAGTGCCAGGGCCTCCCTGCACCACGAGCACCCCGCGTCCCGGCTCACGGATAATGGAATCCTGTTCAGCCTGAATCGTCGCCACGATGTCACCCATACGCCCATCACGGGCCGAGGCAAGGGCCGACATCAACGCGCCCTCACCCTGGAACCGGATCCCACGCGCGGATGCGGTTTGAGCGTCAAGGACGTCGTCTTCGATACTGCGCACTTTCCGGTTGTGGGTCGCTATGTGTCGCCTGCGCACCACCCCGGCCGGAGCCGCCGCAGTTGCCTGATAAAACGGGCGGGCAGCCGGTGCACGCCAGTCCACCAGAAGTCGGCCGCCCTCTTCGTCAGGCAGCCCCGCACGTCCGATGTAGTGAGCGTCCCCGTCCACCATGTCGATCCGGCCAAAAACCAGACGGTCTTCAATTTGTTCCAAACGCATTGCTTGGTCACCGTAGTGAGCAGCTTTCGCGTCCCGTTCGGTGCGTGCCTGAGGGGAACCCCACGCTCCTTCTGCCTCCACGTCGCGCTGCAGCCGCCGGTAGTCAGAACGAAGGCGTTCCAACACCGAGTAAGCCTGATCAACGAAAGCTTGTTCGCGAGCAAGATCCTGCTCCAAACCTTCGATATTCTCGCCAGTCGTAGCCACAAGTCCCCTGAATCCCTAAAGTGCCAAGTGTCTATTATTCCCCAGCGTGCGGATGCCTAACCACTTAACGGGCCATTAGAGAAATCATCGCGTGGGGGCGACCACATTTGTTCCCCTCGAAGCGCAATTAGCCCCACTATCCTCGCCCTGCCAGCGGCGCAGCGATACGGTTGTAAGGGCATTGATTTACGACTGCACCGGGAGGGGACATGAGCGACAACAACGAACTGTATGCAAAAGGTCCCGCACACGGCGCGAAGGCCCCGATCCTGATCGCTCACCTGGAAGGTGCCTTGGATGCAGGTTCTGCTGGGACGCTTGCGGTTGTTCAACTGCTTCACAGCCTGAACGCCCAACGCGTCGCCACCTTCGATGTCGACCGGCTGATTGACTTTCGTTCACACAGGCCCGTACTGGAAGTTGAGGAATGGGTAACAACCTCCCTTGCTGAGCCTGAAATCGCGTTGGATTTGATCCACGACGACCAGGGGCAGCCGATTCTTGTTCTGCATGGCCAGGAGCCGGACGCCAGGTGGCTTTCGCTGACCGCAGCGATCGATGAGATTGCCGATGATGCCGGAGTAGAGGCAGTGTTCTCTTTCCATGGCCTCCCCGCGGCGGTCCCGCACACCCGCCCCACAGCCATTCATATTCAGAGCACCGATCGTGATTTGATCCCAGATCAGGCACAAATGGGTGGGGTCGCGAAGATTCCGTCTCCTTACACTTCTTACCTGCAGCACAGGTTGAGTCAGCGTGGGCTTACGGGGGTGACACTTCTTGCCACCGTCCCGTATTACCTGGCGGGCTCCACTTTCCCGCGTGCGTCGTCAGCACTCATAAGGAAGCTCGCCGATATGGCGGGGCTGTCGCTCCCAGTGGGTGATCTTGAACGAGGGGCGGACGAGGACGCAACGCAAGTAGAGGAACTCCTAGAACAAAACCAGGAACTCCAAAACACGGTGGAAGCCTTGGAACAGCACTACGACACCATCACTGGGTCGTCTGCGGCGGAGGGAGCGGAACTGGACGCATTCTCAGAGGAATCCGCCCAAGACCGTGACGACGCCATGCGGTTCCCCGGCTGGGAACGGGTGTTCTCAGATTCTGACGATGATGCATTCCCCGAAGCGGAAAAGGTCGGCGAAGAAAGAAATGAGACGTTTGCCGATGCGATCGGTGATGCGATTGAGAGCTACCTGAAGACTCGCGGAAAAGGGAAGCTCCCGGTCGAATCCACCGTTGCAGGTGGAACAAACGAGGATCGGACTGATTCGACTGGTTCCCCCGTCGAAGGCGCCCCAGGTGTCGGCAAGACGCGGCACACTCCTCGTCACCGCGCTCCGAAACCGTGGGAGGCAGAAGACTTGGGCCAGCAGGCCAGGCATGAAAGCCAAGACGAGTCTCAAAAGGATTCGGGAGACGAATCCGAGGACAACCCGCGGGGCGAATCTGAGCCGGAAGCCTAATCTCGGGCAGGTTTCGTACCCGCCAACCAGTTAGACACTTGAACGCCTGTGAAGGCTCGCGCAGGCAGCGGGAGTCGGCGAATCCCCTCGTTTAGTTTCGCCCAGTCCAGGTCATACCCGTCCCACCCCGCTATCGCCAGATTGCCGCTTCGGGCAGAGCGCCACACTTTGGGGTCCGTAATCACCGCCACGTTCCCGAACACTGCGACAGTAGCGGCTACGTCTTTCTTCCCGGAATTTTGCGGTCCGTGAGCCACATTGGCCAGGTAGAGACCCCCGGGACGCAGACGGGATTTGGCCAGTTCAGCCCACTCAACCGTGGTCAAAGGTGGGGGCGTTGTGTCGTCGAGGAAGGCGTCCCGCACTATCACGTCGTAGGAGGCAGTAGACCCTTCCAGCACTGCGCGGGCGTCACCTACCCGCAACCTGATTCTTCCGTTCGGTTTGATCCAGCCGCTGTCTTTGAGGAAGTCGATGAGTTCGTCGTCCATGTCCACGGCAAGGTGGGTTGAGTCTTGGCGAGTCCTCTCCCAAGCCTTCGCCAAAGCGCATGCGCCAGCACCGGCATGCAACACCCTGTCCCGCGTGGAGAAGGGCTTGGCGGCCTGGAGGAAGATGTCCAGGTGCTGCATGTACTCGAACTCTAAGAGGTCGGGTCGGGCCCCGTCTGACCAGGACTGTTCCATGCCTTTTGAGTCAACCACCAACGCGGACCCCTCATACCGCACGTTGTGTCCCAGTTCGGTGATTATTTGCTGCGGCTGATTTCGCCGGCCTGATGCTTTACCCTTTGCCACACGTAGAACAGTAGCGGACGGAGGAGGACACATGTCTGTTTCAGCCAGGTCCGGCTCCGCGAAACGCAACTGGGGCACCGATGACTCAAACACTCCCATCCTTCACGTCGACATGGACAGTTTTTTCGCTGCCGTTGAACAGGTTGAAGATCCGACGCTTCTTGGAAAACCCCTCATTGTTGGTGGGGTCGGGAACCGTGGGGTGGTGACATCAGCAACGTACGAGGCCCGCGCCTACGGGGTCAAAGCCGGAATGCCGATGGGGCGGGCCCGCTCTCTTTGTCCCACTGCTCTGGTTTTGCCGGGACGCCACTCTTTGTACAGCGAGTATTCGCGCAAAGTCATGGCGATCTTGTCAACCGTCACTGTCGCCTTCGAGCCGATCAGTATTGATGAGGCTTTCTTGGACGTGTCCGGAGCGCGCCGCCGGTTGGGCAGTCCCGTAGACATAGCCCAGCAGTTGCGTGAACAGGTTCGTCAGGAGTTGGGTCTTCCAGCGTCGGTCGGGATTGCGGCAACGAAGTCTGTGGCCAAAATCGCTTCCGCTCATGCGAAACCAAACGGGTGGTTGCTGATCCCAAAGGAGCAAACCGTGCCGTTCTTACACGCTCTTCCCATCGGGGCGCTGTGGGGCGTGGGGAAACAGACTGAAAAGGTACTTACTACGCGAGGGATAGACACGGTCGCCCAACTTGCTCACACCGATGTTAAGGAGTTACGAAGGTGGCTTGGGGATGCTTCGGCGTTCCACCTGCATTCCCTGGCGTGGGGGATTGACGATCGAGAGGTCGGCCCGCGGGAACGTGAAAAATCGATTTCAACCGAACGGACATTCGGAGCGAACATAACCAGACGTGCCGACTTGGAGACCTTCATTTTGGACGCCTCCCACCAGTGTGCGCGGCGGTTGCGAAAAGCAGAGCTTCTGGGGTGGACAGTCACGTTGAAACTCCGTGACGAGAAGTTCCAGACCATCACCCGGTCTCGAACTCTGATCGCGCCCACCGACGTTGGCCGAGTCATAGCCGAGGGGGTGCTGGATCTTTCACGTCAACTAACGCTGCCCCGTGGGGGGATACGCCTGGCAGGGGTCGGGGTTTCGTCCCTTGTCGGGGAGGGAGATGGTGTCCCCGCGCTGTTGGACGAGGATCCCCGCGACCGAAGCGCCGAGTTGGCTATGGACCGCGCAACAGAACGATTCGGGGCCGGTGCGCTCCGCCCCGCTTCGCTACTAGAGAGAAGTGGTGACGCAGAAGGACCACTGCGCGAGCGTCGAGGGTAACCCTTGTAAGATAAGTATGACATCATTAGTAGCCGGTAACATCGCGAGTCGTATTACGAGGGGAGGGGCGACATGGCACTGTCGGACTACGAAAAACGAGTTCTTGCAGAAATGGAACAGCATCTACGCCAGCAAGACCCAGACCTAGCCGACAAAATGGCGTCCACAATCCCCGCAGACGAAACCCCGGAGCCTAAGTCTGAGCTTTCCCCACGAAAGATCGCCCTGGGAAGCATTCTTGCGGCGGCCGGCCTTGGCGCAGTCCTCATCGGAGTAACAGTGGGTAACGTCGTTGCGACGATCCTTCTGGGAGCACTCGGTTTCGCAATGATGGTTGGCGGGGTGCTGCTTGCTCTGAGCTCAGATAAGAGCTCTGGGAAGGCCTCCGTCTCGGAAACGTCACGTCAGTCACGTCCGTCACCTAAGCTGCGCGTTGACAAACAGGCAGAGCGCCGCAGGCGCTGGGAGAACAGATAATGCGTTCCCGCCGGTTGAGATTTCCTCAGCCAGGCGGGATTTTTCTTCCCTAGGCGCTGTGCCCCCACTTTGCGCCACTTCTTGGCTCGATCGCTTGTGACCCTGTGATGTGGGGTCAAAACATCAACTTTTAGCCACGCCGATAGTCGAACCACACAAAATCACCCCACTTCTCCAAAAGGGCGCTATTTCAAGGCAAAGTCCCTTTCTTGTGGCGGATTTTGTCTTCAAAGAGCTCCTTTGTGGAGCAAAGTGGAGTAATGTGGTGCTTCAAGGGGGTGTGCGGTGTTTCTTGGAACCTATGAGCCGAAGCTGGATGACAAGGGTCGCGTCATACTTCCAGCTAAATTCCGTGAGCAGCTTGCTGACGGACTCGTGCTCACGCGGGGCCAGGAACGCTGCCTCTACGTCTTCTCTGACAAAGAGTTTCATCGGATGTTCCAAGAGCTGAAGAAGGCCCCCACCACGTCTAAACAGGCAAGGGACTACATGCGTGTCTTGCTTTCGGGGGCTTCAGATGAACGCCCCGACCGGCAGGGGCGGATAACCGTGCCGGCACCGCTGAGGTCTTACGCCAACCTGGATCGGGATTTGGTCGTGATTGGCGCGGGGACCAGGGCTGAGATCTGGAATGCCGAAGCCTGGGAAACGTACTTGGCGGCTCAGGAAGACCAATTCGCGGACACTGCGGAGGAAATCATTCCAGGAATGTTCTAGTCCTTGCCGGCGATTCGGTTCTGTGGGTTCTGACTTCACTTCCCCGTTGGCAGAGCACACGGCACCGAATCACTGGCAAGGACAGACGAAGAAGAGGCCGGTGGGATCTCTAAAGATATGGCCACCCGCACACAAGACGAAAGTCGAGTTAGGGGAGGAGTACGAGGATGGCAAGCAGCTTCGAGGCAGTTCACAAGCCCGTCTTAGTCGAGCAGTGCCTTGACCTCTTAGCTCCAGCTTTCCAAACCGACACCACCTCGTCCCCCCTGATGGTTGATGCGACGCTGGGCCTGGGCGGTCACACAGAGGCCGCGCTCAAACGTTTTCCGACTCTTAGTGTTATTGGGATTGACAGGGACCCCTCCGCGCTTGCGTTGGCAAGTGACAGGCTTGAACATTTCGGCGCTCGGTTTACCCCCTACCTCGGCACTTATGACGAGATACCGGAGGCATTGGGAGGGCGGCTCGCCGACGGGATTTTGATGGACCTTGGTGTCTCTTCCATGCAACTGGACCAACCGGAGCGGGGGTTTTCTTACTCAAAAGATGCGCCTTTGGATATGCGGATGAATCAGTTTGAGGGACGAACTGCCGCCGAACTTTTGAACGAGGAAGACGAAGAAACCCTGGCGGCCATCATCTGGCGCTATTCCGATGAGAGGTTCTCTCGCAAAATCGCAAGAGAAATCGTGAAGCGTCGGGAAGTCGTTCCGCTCAGCACCACCGGGGAACTGGCTGACATCGTCCGCGACGCCATTCCCGCCCCTGCCCGGCGTACGGGTGGCAACCCAGCCAAGCGGACATTCCAGGCTATAAGGATCGCGGTGAATGAAGAACTCTCCATCTTGGAAGAGGCTCTTCCTCGTGCTTTTGAAAGCCTGCGTGTTGGCGGCCGAATCGTGATCGAGAGTTATCAGTCTCTCGAAGATCGACTGGTCAAGCGAGTCCTAAAAGAGGGGGAGGCTCCCGAGTTTCCTCCGGGCTTGCCCATAACCGCGACACAACTTCAGGTTGGCGAACGACTCAAGCCATTGACACGTAAGCCAATTCTTGCCTCTGACGAGGAAATTGAGGACAACCCCAGAGCGGCTTCTGTACGACTACGCGGTGCCGAACTAATCGCCCCTTGGAGGAATAATGGCTAGCACTGGCGCCCAACTTGCACCCTCGTACGCTCCCACGCGCAGTCGTGGCGGCGTATACCATCCTCGTGTCCGCCCTTCACGAGTCGGGCTGACGACAGAGGGATCCTCGGCCAGAGTTTTGCGGCCCGAGGCGGAAGTGCCCGCAATCAGTCGGCAACTACACGTTGTCGACGGCGACAAGAAAGCGATAAAGGCCTCCGGGTGGTCATTCCTATTTCTCGCCTTGGTCGTGGCGGTTGTTGCGATAGTGCTACCGCTGGTGCTTAATACGCAGATGGCCCAGCGTTCTTACGACATTCGGGATCTGCAGGTCGAGTTGGCAGAGCTCCAGGCACAGACATCGTCTTTGGAAGCCGATTTGTTGGAGGCTTCTTCGTCTGTTTCCCTTGAGGCGAAGGCGCGTGAACTCGGCTTGGTCCCCGCTCAAGCGCCAGGAGTGATCTCTTTGGAACAGGGCACGGTTGAGGGCGGAATTTCGGCATGGTGAATGACACCTCGGCTGAGGTTCCTCAGGAGATTCAGAGATCACGCAAGAGATCAAGGATTATTTGGCTTGGAACAGTGTTCGCGTTGGTTGCGTGCGGGGTCCAACTTTTTTCGATCCAGATAGTGCGGGGTGCTGAACTCAAAGAGCAGGGCCGCATCGTGCGAACATCGGCTTCCTCAATTGAGGCACCGCGAGGAACCATTCTTGATGCCAGCGGAAACGTGCTGGTCGACTCCGTTCAGACCTACCACATCGCAGTAAACCAGCGGAACATTCTGGAATACCGTCACATAGAGGATGGGGTAGTTGTTGGAAAAGGACCGGCTGAGGCGGCCAAGCAGTTGGCGCCGCTTTTGGAGATGGATCCTTCTGAACTTGGTGGGATGATGCTTGGGGATTCCACCTACGTATATTTGGACAAAGACGTCGATGCAGCGACGTACCGCGAGATCCGCAAGCTTAATGTTTACGGAATCGAATGGGAACCGAACTTTGAACGGCAATACCCGGGCGGCAACACTGCCGCCACAATAGTTGGTTCAGTGGGCGCTGAGGGGCAGGGGAACAGTGGACTCGAATTTGTTTTCGACGACCTGTTGACGGGTGTGCCGGGCGAAGAGTCTTACGAAATTGGCCCGACGGGAGCCGTGATCCCCGGCGCCAAGATCGTTACTGAGGAAGCGGAGCCCGGAGCGACTTTGCACCTCACAATTGACACGGACCTGCAACATGCGGTTCAAAGAGAACTTGACGAAGCAACTAAGAAGTACGGAGCTAGTTGGGGTGCCGCAGTGATCTTGGACGTTGAAACGTCCAAAGTGCTCACGCTCGCAGACTCCGGCTCAAAGGACCCTACTGATGGCCCACAGACGTCAAGGGCAGTGCAGATGGTGTATGAACCCGGCTCGGTTGGGAAAGTTTTGACGATGGCGACCGCCCTCGAAAACGGCACTATTACCCCGACTTCTGAGTTCCAGATTTCTGATTCGTACACGATTGGGGAGCACACCTTCACAGACTTGGGGGACTACGGAACCGCGTTGCGCACCGCAACCGGCGTCCTGGCACAGTCTTCCAACACCGGCACCTTGATGATTGGCCAGCTCAGTTCGGATGAGGAACGCTACGAAATGCTTCAACGTTTCGGGTTAGGAACTCTCACCGGGATCGAGCTGCCAGGCGAGTCCGCAGGAATCTTGACGGAGCCTTCAACGTGGGATGGTCGCACAAAATACACCACCATGTTCGGGCAGGGCTATGCGATGACTGCGCTTCAGGCCGCCACCATCGTCGCCACAATTGGTAATGACGGCGTGTATCAGGCCCCACGAGTGGTTGAAGGCTGGACAACGGCGGATGGGGTATACGAGGAGGCCAAGCTTGAGGCGCCGCGACAGGTGCTGCGTTCAGAGGTTGCCTCTACTTTGACAACGATGATGGAGTCAGTGGTTGCAGACCCGGACGTGGCAACTGGTGGTTTGGCGGCAGTAGACGGCTACAGGGTTGCGGCGAAGACGGGGTCGGCAGAGATCGGTAACGGCCGGATCGCGGCGTCAGTGATTGGTTTGCTTCCGGCGGACAATCCTCAACTTGCAATAGCGGTTGTGCTTTATGAACCAAGCCCGGGACTCCTTGCTGGACAAAGCGCTGCGCCCCTGTTCAGCGCTGTCGCTTCTGAGGCTGTCAGAAGTCTGGGTGTGGCACCTTCGAGCGAGCCTGCAAGGCTCTTCCCATCCATCCCGGCGTCTGCGACCCAGGAGTAGACCATAGGCGATTCCGAATAGAGTCGAATTTCTGGAATAGTGTGCCCCAGGGCTGAAACGCCGTGGGTCAAGCGAAGTGAGGAGGGCAGACACCGATGCGACGCGACTTAGAGTGGATCACAAATGCCGTAGACGGTGCCCTTGTTGCACCAGACCTGGTTTCTGGTCTGCAGGACCAGCAGGTTGAACTGCGAAATGTCACCACCGATTCAAGGGAGTGCGTTCCCGGCTCACTTTATGTTGCCCGCGTCGGGGAGAACGCCGACGGTCACGACTACATAGATTCCGCGGCTCGAAACGGCGCCGTCTGCGCCATTGTTGAAACGCCTGAGCGGGGTCTGCAGATCCCACAGATTGTTGTGAAGGAATCGACGATTGCCCTCGGAGATCTTGCGCGAGCACATCTAGCGGACCTGAGGCGCTCACAAGAGATCAGCGTCGTTGGCATTACAGGGTCGGCGGGGAAGACCACAACAAAAGACCTCCTGGCACGGGTGGGCAACGCATTTGCTCCCACGGTCGCCCCTAAGTTGTCCTTCAATAACGAGGTTGGTTGCCCCCTCACTGTTCTAAAGGCTGACCGCACAACGCGGTACCTGGTTTTGGAAATGGGTGCTTCAGGTGCGGGACACATCGCGTACTTGACGGACATTGCCCCGCTAGACGTTGCAGTCGTTTTGATGGTCGGGCGCGCTCACCTTGGTGGTTTCGGCTCAGAACAGGCACTGGCCAGCGCCAAAGCAGAACTGGTTGAGGGGCTGCTACCTGGGGGGACGGCAGTTTTGAACCAGGATGATCCACTTGTTTGGGCGATGCGTGCCAAGGTAAACGGTGAGGTTATCGGTGTATCCGCCAATGGCTCGCCGGGAGCCCAGTTGGCAGCAGCTGATGTTGAACTTGATGGAGCCGGGCGACCAACATTCGTCGTTACAACCCCCTCAAACAAAATACCCGTCCAAATGCGGCTGGTTGGAGCGCATCAGGTGTCTAATGCGTTGGCGGCCCTCGGCGCAGCCCAAGCGATGGGCCTTGACCTCTACAGAAGTGCCCGGGTCATCGAATCCGCTCCGCCGGATTCCCCCCACAGGATGGATATCCAAACTTTGCCGCTTAGTGCGGTTAAGGGAAGTGGCGAAGGGAATTTCATACTCTTGGATGATTCCTACAACGCCAACCCGGACTCTATGGGGGCGGCGTTTGCTGTTGCCAGTGAACTCGCGAAAGGGCAGTCTCGAATTCTCATGGTTCTGGGGGAAATGCTGGAGCTTGGCGACGGGTCCACGGCCATCCACCGTGAGGTCGGAGACAAGGCAATGGCAACCAATCCAGCGCTGCTTATCGAACTGAGTGAGGAACCTATCTACGCTCCCGGTATGTCATCCGACACCACTGAGGTCGTGGTCGCCCCTGATCCCGAAATCGCGCATAGGCTTCTTGTTAACAGTTTGCGGGAGGGAGACGTGGTACTCATTAAGGGTTCCAACGGATCTCGATCTTGGGAGGTCGCTGACATGCTTACTGAGGCGGCCAGTAACGTCGACGCAAAGGACGCAAAGTAAAATGATTGGTGTCCTTGTATCGTTCGCGACATCTTTGCTGATAACGCTCTTCGTCACCCCGCTGTTTATCAAATTCTTGGTGAAGCGCGAATACGGACAGTTCATCCGCCAAGATGGCCCAACGGGTCACTTCACTAAGCGTGGAACCCCCACGATGGGTGGGGTGGTAATAATTGCCGCCGTGATTGTTGGGATCCTGGCGGGCTTTGGCTCGTTTGGAGCCTGGCCTGACTATTCTGCGTGGCTTCTGATCCTCTTGTTCGTGGGTTTGGGACTTATCGGTTTCCTCGACGACTTCATCAAGATAAGCAAGCACCGGAGCCTGGGATTAAACCCGTGGGGCAAAATCATCGGCCAAGTCGTTGTTGCAACGGGATTCGCGCTCCTGGCGTTGATACACCCCGACCGGGTTGGTTTGACTCCCGGGTCGATGAAAATCTCCGTGGTGTCTGATTGGGTCATTGACCTGGAGTACTTCGGCCTTGGAGTGGGGATAGTCCTGTTTGTGCTGTGGGTGAACCTTCTGGTTGCATCCTGGTCGAACGCCGTGAATCTGACAGACGGCCTGGACGGGTTGGCAACGGGCGCATCAATCGCGGCCTTTGCCGCATATGTGGTTATCGCGTTCTGGCAGTTCAGCCAGTCTTGTTCGCGAGGTGCGGCAGAACAACTGGGCTGCTACGCAACCCGTGACCCGCTCGCTTTGGCAATCACTTCAGCTGCTGTGGTGGGGGCGTTGATCGGTTTCCTTTGGTGGAACGCTTCGCCTGCCCAGATTTTTATGGGAGACACCGGAGCGCTTGCTCTGGGAGGCATGTTTGCGGGTCTTTCCATCCTGTCTCACACCGAGCTCATGGCCATCATCATTGGCGGACTGTTCTTCGTGGTCACGATGTCGGATGTCATCCAAATCGGAGTGTTCAAGAAAACCGGTAAACGAGTATTCCGAATGGCTCCGCTACATCACCATTTCGAACTGAAGGGCTGGCAAGAAGTCACAATCGTGACCCGCTTCTGGATCATCGCGGCACTGTTTGCCGCAACGGGTGTTGGCCTGTTCTACCTGGAGTGGGTGGCCGCTTCCTGATGCCGCACGATGAGGCATGGGGTAAGACGCCCGAAACGGTCGGTGTCGCTGGCCTGGGGGTTTCCGGGATAGCCGCCGCAACGCTTTTGAGGGGCCAAGGGTATCGCGTAGTCGGCTTTGACCAGGCAACGCGTGAGAGCGCAGATTTTCCCCAACTAGACCAAGTGATCTCCAACGCTGATCCGGAAGCCCTCGCACAAAAGATCGTGGATCAGGGGCTGGAGTTCCTGGTTGTTTCCCCGGGGATCCCGGAATCATCACCTCTGGTGACCGAACCGAAAGCTGCCGGAGTCGAGGTAATCGGCGAAGTCCAACTTGCCTGGAACCTCAGCGTTGGCAAGGGGCAACCCAACTGGCTGTGCGTAACTGGGACCAACGGAAAGACCACGACGGTTGGAATGCTCGCGAGCATTCTGGAGGCCGCCGGACTTCAGGCAGCCGCGGTGGGAAACGTTGGCTACCCGATAACTGAAGCGGCGTTCCAGGGCTTGGAGGCCATGGCAGTGGAGCTGTCATCCTTCCAACTCGCGACTTCCCAGAACCTGCACCCGGCCGCATCAATCTGCCTGAATATCGACTCGGACCACCTGGACTGGCATGGGAGCCGCGACGCCTACATAGACGCGAAAGCCGCGGTGTACAACGGGACCAGGATTGCGCGGTTCTACTTCGCTGACGAGCCCGAAACGCAGAAGATGGCTGAAAACGCCAGCGATGCGCAGGGCTCTTTACTGGTGCCGTTGACGTTTGCTGAAGTGCCTGAGGGCTCGATCGGTCTGGTCGGCGGGGTAGTCGTGGATAAGAGTGGGCTACCCCATCTAGAGTTCGATCAAGTCGCTTCTGAGCGGGCGGCTACAAGCACCAAAATCGCTATCGCAAACTTCGCTGAGATTCCGTTACTCGCTGGCGCCATCCAGGAGGATGCGGGCGTGAGTGATCCTTTGGTGCGGGACGCATTGGCAGCGGTGGCCCTCGCTCGGGCACAAGGCGTGGCACCCCAGGCGATCCAACAGGGGCTGACCCAGTTCCGGCCCGACGCACACCGCCGGGAGCCGGTGGGGGAGTTCGAGGGGGTCCACTGGGTCAACGATTCCAAGGCAACGAACGTGCACGCAGCCATCGCGGCGGCAAGCGCTTCACCCGCGGGACACCTCGTATGGATCATGGGTGGGGATGCCAAAGGGCAGGATTTGCGTCCTTTGGCTGCGGCAGCCGGCCTCTTGGCAAAGGCAGTCGTGGTCCTGGGCGCGTCGCCCGAAGCGCTTCAGACGCTGCTGAAAGAAGAGGCCCCAGAAACACCCCTGGTTGTGATCTGCGAAGATGAGGAACCCCGGAAGTTGATGGGGGATGCTGTGCGCGCCTGCGCGGAATTTGCTGCGGCGGGCGATACCGTGTTGCTAGCACCCGGGTGTGCGTCTTGGGACCAGTTTGCTTCCTACGCTGAACGAGGCAGCCTGTTTCGCGAGGCGATCAAAGAAATGTACGCGATGAAAGGGAAGTAGCGATGACTCCCACCGCGAACGCTTCATCGCAGGAAAACCCCTCGTTCGACTCATACACAAGTGCGGGGCGTGCTCCCAGGCCCCCTCGTCCACGTACCGCGAAGCCGCCCACCCACGACGACACGCCCCCGATACCCCGTGCGCGCACTAACGATTATCGGGTTGCCGCCGACCACGTTGCCCCCGCGCAAGCGAAGCCGGCGAAGGAATTCGTCTCCGAAACACCTTCGCCTGCGATCAAGGGGCGGCAACGGAACTTTGATGGCGGTTCCAACACGCATGCCCCTGAGCGAAAGAAGAGCTTCAGGTTGCCGCGGCTCCAGTTCGGGCGTCCTTCAGAGCCTGCGGCCTGGAACCCGGTGACCACGTATTACCTCATTTTGGTGCCAGCACTTCTGCTTGGGGTGTTCGGTTTGCTCATGGGGTTCTCCGCGACCTCGGTTACAAACATTGCTCAGGGGGTCAACCCTTACGTGCCTTTTCGCCGCACGCTCCTGATCGCGCTTGTTGCTCTTGCTGTCGCTATCGGTTCAGCCATGATCCCCCCTCGGATCTGGGACCGATTGGCTGTCGCTACTTTCGGGGTGGCGTTGATGTTGCAGTTGCTTCTCATCCCGTTTGGGGTTGGCGAGGGCGGCAACGTGAACTGGTTGCCGATTCCGGGCACCGGGGGCCAGATGATTCAGCCTTCAGAGTTCCTCAAACTCGCAACCGCGTTGGTGCTGGCACGCGTGCTTTCTAACACTTTCCAGAAAAGAGATAGCTGGAAACACATTCTTTTGGCCGCCGGAATCCCCTCGGCGTTGGCGATCGGTTCGGTCATGTACGGGGCGGACATGGGGACGGCCCTGATCTTTGTCGCTCTGATCCTAGGGGCCCTGTGGGTGGCGGATGTGCCGGCCAAATGGTTCGGCATTGTTGGGTTGATAGTGGGGGCAGCATCAGTGTTCCTAATAGCCATCAGCCCATCTAGGACCCGACGGGTTATCGAGTTCCTTCCAGGCTTCGGATCCGAACCTTCAACTTCGGCACCCACGCAAACAGACCACGGTCTTTGGGCGCTGGGCTCCGGGGGTCTTACGGGCTTGGGGCCGGGGGCTTCACGAGCCAAATGGGACTATTTGCAAGAAGCGCACACCGACTTCATCTTGGCGATCATTGGGGAAGAATTCGGGTTGCTTGGAACCCTCACCCTTCTCATCGTCTTTGGCGCTCTAGCGTTTGGTGTTTTGCAACTGGCAGGACATGCGCGGAGTAGGTTTGTGCGAATCGCGTCCGGTGGAATCGCTGCCTGGCTCATCGGACAGGCCCTGATCAACGTCGGCACTGTCACCGGCTTGGCCCCGGTGATTGGTGTGCCGTTCCCGTTGGTTTCGTACGGCGGTTCCTCGTTCCTCTTCACCGCGATGGCGGTCGGTGTGTTGCTATCTTTCGCGCGTTCCGAAGCCGGCATGACTCGCGCCAGCAAACTCAACGCGGATACGGGCGGCAGGGATCCTAGGAAACCCCGTCGACGAAAAGCCAAAGTCGTTGGGGACGTGCCCGGCTCAAATTCGCCTTACCAAAACCGTAGACCCGTGAGAGAAAAACAAAGGGCGACTGACACTAGGACAGCCAACAAGAAAGTGAATAACCGAGGTTGGCGCCCTTCCCCGGGCAATCCATCCAAGAAGAAAAAGAGTCACCGGGACTCCTCACAGGGAAAGCCGCAGGAGGCATCCTGACATGGACCTACATGTTGCATTAGCAGGCGGTGGGACCGCCGGACACGTGAACCCACTCCTAGCCACGGCGCACGCGGTGCGGGCAAGGGGCGGCCGGGTGACGGCTATCGGAACCGAACAGGGACTGGAGACAACTCTGGTGCCCGCGGACGGGTTCACCCTGGAGTTCGTTCCGAAAGTCCCCGTCCCGCGGCGTCCAACCCCGGAACTACTTTCTCTTCCAACGCGGCTCAAAGGGGCTGTAGATCGCGCTCTCGAGATTCTTGAGGGTGTTGATGTTCTAGTTGGCTTTGGTGGGTACGTTTCCGCACCCGCTTACATTGCGGCGAAACGGGCGGGCATACCGTTTATCGTTCAGGAGCAAAACGTGCGGCCGGGGTGGGCAAACAAGCTAGGCGCTCGTAACGCCGCAGCCGTCTCCCTGACTTTCCCGGAAACAGAGCTAAGAGCCCGTGTTGGGATCACTAAGGTGACCGGGATGCCGCTGCGGCGCGCAATCATGGAACTTGCCGAGCAACGCAAGACTGCCGAGGGACGGCTGGCAGCACGCGAAGTTGGTGCCCGCATTTTCGGACTGGATCCGTCCCTACCCACGCTCCTGGTCACCGGCGGCTCCCTGGGCGCTCAGCATTTGAACGAGGTGATCACGCAGTCTTCAACGCGGATTCGCCATGGGATTCAGATCCTTCATGTGACAGGTAAGGGGAAGTCAGCCGAAGTGATCGCGGCGGCCGCAAATCCCAAAGTTAAATACAAGTGGGAAGTTGTCGAATACTTGGGGAACATGGATCAGGCAATGGCCGCCGCTGACTTGGTTCTTTGCCGGTCGGGTGCCGGAACCGTTTCAGAATTGGAGGCGCTTGGCCTGCCTGCTTTCTACGTCCCCCTTCCCATCGGAAACGGTGAGCAAAAGCTTAACGCGGCTGCTCAGGTCCACGCTGGCGGGGCGTTGTTGGTCGAAGACAAATACTTCACCGTCGCCACGTTGGAACAAACCGTGATTCCGCTCCTTGTTGACTCTGAGCGGCTGGAGCGGATGGGGGAGGCCTCACGTTCGGTATCCCCGGGCGACGGAGCACAGTTGCTTGTCGATTTGATTGAGATGGTGGCATGAGCGTTTCCATAGATTCCACCTCCACCGGATCCGGGCTGCCCGAATCATTCCACCTCATCGGGATTGGCGGATCCGGAATGAGTGTTGTCGCACGCCTGCTCGCTGCCCAGGGCGCAGTTGTGAGCGGTTCTGACCGCCAGGATTCTGACTTCCTGAAAGGTCTCCAAGAGATTGGGATTGACGCCTATTTTCCCCACGGGAAAAAAGACTTTGACCCCAACGCCACAGTGGTTTTGTCTTCGGCTATCCGCCCGGACAACATCGAGTTGGTTACCGCGAAGGAACGAGGACAGCGAGTCATACACCGCTCCGAGGCGCTCGCGCTTGCGGCGAGGGGACAGGAGTTTATTGCGGTTGCCGGTGCTCACGGAAAGACGACAACTTCGGCGATGATCGCGGTCGCTCTCCTTGAATCTGGGGTTGATGCTTCATTTGCTATTGGCGGGTCTGTGACAGGGGTGGGGTCTGGGGCGCGGAGCGGCAGGGACATTTTTGTCGCCGAAGCGGATGAATCAGACGGATCTTTCCTGAACTACAGTCCCTCAATTGCTTTGGTCACAAACATTGAAGCGGACCACTTGGACACCCATGGCTCGGCAGAAAGCCTCTTTCACGTTTTTGAGTCTTTTGTTGATCGTATTGTTCCCGGCGGCTCGCTGATCTGTTGCGGGGAGGACCCGGGGTCAGCGCGGCTGGCCGCAGAGATGCGGGAACGGACCGACTTGAAGGTGCTGACGTATGGCCGGCCCGACAGGTGCGCGGACGCTCCGGATGTTCGACTTGAGTCGGTGCAGGTGTTGCGCAATGGAATTGAGGCAGAGCTGGCTAGTTCCTGCTTCTCCTCGGACTTCGCCAGAGTCCCTTTGACATTGCAAGTGACGGGTGAACATAACGCAGTGAACGCGGCGGGCGCGTGGACAACCTGTGTGGCAGCGGGGGTCCCCCTGAAGACTGCAGCGGAAAGCCTGGCTAGTTTCCGGGGCGCCGGTCGGAGGTTCGACTTCCAAGGCACGGTGGCGGGGCGCACACTGATCAACGATTACGCGCACCACCCGACCGAGGTAGCCGCGGCGATACACCAAGCACAGTTGGTGGCAGATGGTGGCGACGTGGTGGTTGTGTTTCAACCACACCTCTACTCGAGGACCAAGTCCTTCGCGGATCGGTTCGCACAGGCCCTCGCGGAGGCGAATGGAGTTGTGCTCGCAGACATTTACGCGGCGCGTGAGGACCCCATGGATGGGGTCACTTCCGCGCTCATTGAGGATGCGGCGCCCCCGGGGGTCGATTTTGTTAACGCAGGTCCCGTGGCAACGGCCGCGCGGTTGGGCGCAGAACTCACCAAACCCGGTGATGTCATGGTGCTCATGGGGGCGGGAGACATCTATCTGGAGGCCGGGCCGGTCCTTGAAGCCTGGGCTGGCCTGGAGACCGATGCGTCATCGTTGATCCCTGGGGGAGGCGATTCCTCGGCAAAGGAGGCTCCGAGTGATGCGCGGGAGGGGAGGCGTTGAGCTACTCGCGTGGGTCGCGGCCCCCGCGCCCGACATCTCGATCGGCTTCCAAGCCCAAATACAGCTCGACTGCGGGCGGTGAGTCTGTTTCAAAGGTGCGGCGCGCCGCTGCTGGACGAACGCCTGAACCCACGCCTGAACTCGAGTCTGAGTTCGCGCTTGATGCCTCACCTCGACCCGCACCCAGAGCCGCGTCTGAACCGGTGCTTGCAGAAACAGTCGACTCGCACGGGTCAGCGTCCAGCGGGGCAGGAGTGCGTCACGGTGTAACAAGGGACGTCGGCACAGAGCACCCTAAAGTGATCGGTGCCGGGACCGTGCGCGCAGCCACGGGCAGAGATTTGCAAGGTCCCCCCGTCAAAGTTGGGCCGGATGGGCTTCGACCTGCTGGTCAAGGAACCGCAGGTGGGGACGATGGGGTTGCTGAGTTCAGCAAGCGGCTTGCGGAACGGAAGCGGGCGAAGCGGAGACTTTGGGTTGGTCGGGCTGCCGGGTTTCTTGCAATCGTCGCTGTACTTGGAGGTTTGGCGTACTTAATTGGGTGGTCGGCAGCGTTTGGGGTGAAACAGGAAAACATAGACATTGAAGGAGCCCAATCAGGTCTCCAACAAGACCAGGTCGTCGCCACCTTGCAGCCCTACGTTGGCACGCCCCTCATCAGGGTTCCAGTGGGCGAGGCGGCAGATGAACTCCGTGACCTTCCTTTCGTGTCTGAGGCTTCCGTTTCACGGGCATGGCCCACTGGCCTCACGGTTTTGATCGAGGAACGCCTCCCAGCAATGGTTGTGCCCCAAGCAGACGGCTACCAGGTTGTGGGGGCTGATGGCGTGGTGATTGAGACCGTCCCAGAACCTGTTGCAGGGTTGCCTACCATCGTGGTTGCTTCGACCGATCCCGAAAACAGGCAGGCTCAGGCAGCAGAGGCATTCGGGATCTGGGTCATCATTGAAGACATCTTGGGAGATCGAGTGGCATCGATCAACGCGGACGGATCAGACTTCACGGTTTATCTGACGGGTGGTGAGGAGATCATCTGGGGCACCTCGGATGACAGCCTCCTCAAGGCAAGGATTGCAGAGATTTTGCTGAGCGAGAGAGGAGCCACCACCTACGATGTTTCCTACCCTCCCCGTCCCAGCACCAGGTAGCGGCCCCCCGCGTTCCATAATTCGTTATCGGCTTGCCAAGATTAACGACCGGTTGCGCAGGTAATTCAGTGTTGAAGCCGCGGTCTTTGGGCGGCCCCTCGTACTTAAGCGGGGTTCTTTGAAGAACCGGCGACACACCGGAGGGGGTGCTTGCTCCGGCAATGTCGGGGCCCTACCGTTTGGGCGCTAAACCGACCAGCAAACTCAACCTTCAACTTGAACTTGAAGGTTTCTCAGTCCCCGGGGAGAATCTAGTGGCAGCACCGCAGAACCACCTTGCAGTCATCAAAGTCGTTGGCATTGGCGGTGGTGGCGTTAACGCCGTGAACCGCATGATCGAAACAGACCTGAAGGGTGTTGAGTTCATCGCGATCAACACGGATGCCCAGGCTCTGCTCATGTCTGATGCCGAAACCAAGCTCGATATTGGCCGTGAACTGACACACGGTTTGGGAGCAGGGGCAGACCCGGCTGTTGGCCGGAAAGCGGCAGAAGACCATGAACAAGAAATCGCTGAGACCGTAAGCGGTGCGGACATGGTGTTCGTTACTGCCGGGGAAGGCGGCGGAACCGGGACGGGAGGCGCCCCCGTCGTTGCGAAGGTTGCACGGGCAGCAGGTGCCCTCACCGTGGGAGTGGTGACGCGCCCCTTCTCCTTCGAAGGCAACCGGAGATCGTCCCAGGCCGATGCGGGGATTGACGCTCTTCGGGAAGAGGTGGACACTCTCATCGTCATCCCAAATGACAGGCTGCTTGAGATTTCCGACCAGTCCATTTCTGTGTTGGATGCGTTCCGTGCGGCCGATGAAGTGTTGCGCTCTGGTGTCCAGGGCATCACCGAACTGATCACAATTCCGGGCCTGATTAACGTTGACTTTAACGACGTCAAATCTGTCATGAAGAATGCGGGCTCCGCACTCATGGGGATGGGCGGCGCGACTGGCGAGGACAGGGCATTGCAAGCCGTGGAGACAGCGATCTCTTCGCCGCTGCTTGAAGCGTCCATTGAGGGCGCCCACGGCGTCTTGATCTTCTTCCAGGGGGGCCCGGACCTGGGCATGATGGAGATTCAGCAGGCCGCAACACTGGTGCGTGAAGCAGTCCACCAGGAGGCCAACATTATTGTTGGCGCAGTGATTGACGATGCTCTGGGTGACGAAATCAGGGTGACGGTCATCGCGGCAGGTTTTGACCAGAGTCCTCGTGAGGTAACAGGCAAGGCTGCTCCTGCAAAGCGTGCTGCCGCCCCGGAGACAGCGGCACCTCGCCCCGAAAGCCGGTCCCATTTCGCTGAGGAGGCTCCGCTGGCGCAGGCTCCCGTTGAACGGGTCGTTGTGACAGAGGAAGCCGAGGAAGAGGAATGGGCGCCTCGGAGACGCACTCGGATGGCCCCTTCGCATCGGGTACAGCCGGAAGTGCCAACCCGCACAGGGGCTATTCGTGCTCCCCGTGCGGCGGATTTCGAATCTGTTGACGCGTTGATCGAAGAGTCCAGCTCCGGAGGGTTTGAGGCACCTCGGGTTTATGACGAGGCGGATTTGGATTCCGACCTAGACATCCCGGATTTCTTGCGCTGATAGAGCCGGAGGAACACTTTGGGAGGCACACGCACGGTTCTCGGCGTGTGCCTCCCAGGTTTAATCCGTTGCTGCGTTAATGTTAGAAAGCGAAGCGCACCCAGCCGACCAACGTGGCTAGATACGTGCGGAGAATCCAAGGAAGGACTAGAGATGGCGCAACGGTTCAACCGCGCAATGGAACTGATGGGGTGGCGTGTTCCCTCGGAGGAGTCCCCGGAAGAGGAAATGCCGGAATATCAGGAGAGCGAAGTTGACGTTCATGAGTTCACGTTGCAGTCCTACCCCGGAGGTCAGATAGAAGTTGAGCCTAGGCCCGTACGTGCGGCAACGGTCCGCAGAATCGTCACCTTCCACCCCCAGAGTTTTGAAGATGCACCACTGATTGGGGACGCCTTTCGCGAAGGTGTGCCGGTGATCATGAATCTAACTGAGCTTCCGCACGCGGAGGCTCGCCGACTGGTGGACTTCGCGGCGGGCATGGTGTTCAGCGTGCGGGGAGAGTTTGAACACGTTACTTCCAGGGTGTTCCTGCTGGTTCCGAAAGACATAGAAGTGAGCTCCCAGGGACGTTCGGCCCCCGGTCGCATGTTCGACTAGGGCACTTCCGCCGGTAGAGTGCAGACGTGTTTTTCATATTTGTCGGATCTGTTCTTGCGTATGGTGCCTCGATCTACGCACTCATTCTGTTGGCGCGCGTCGCCTTCGACTGGGCGCGGATACTAGCCCCTAACTGGGTTCCAAGAGGGATTGTGCTTGTAATTGCAGACTGGGTTTACAAGCTCACTGACCCTCCAATCAAGTTCCTCAGGCGCTACATCCCCCCGCTGCGACTTGGAGCTGTTGCGTTCGACGTCGGCTTCGTGGTCCTCTTCGTGGGTGTCGCTCTTCTGGGGCGTTTGGGGCAGGCGCTGGCGACAATCGGCTATATGCACACGTAAATTGCTCTTGCAATCGGCCTTCAAACTCCATCAAACGGACAGAAAAGATGGTGCGGGTGTGAAAGTTGTTGCTATTGGTGCACAATGGACCAGTCCCGTCCGCTATTATCGAGATGGCAGAAAATTAAGCTTCAGCCTTTGCAGATGGACCGCGAGTGGTTAGCGGCGATCGCAGAACTGAACGGAAACCAGGGGTGAACAACATGGCGCTTCTTACCGCCGATGATGTGCTTAACAAGAAGTTTCAGTACGTCAAGTTCCGTGAGGGCTACGACCAGATCGAGGTAGATGAGTTCCTCGATGAGGTTGTCGCTACGATCTACTCGCTATCTGTCGAGAATGCGGAGCTGAAAGAAAAACTGGAAGCCGCGAACCGTCGTATTGCGGAGCTTTCGTCTGAGGACGCGGACAGGCCTGCTGCCCCCGCCCCAGAGGTTGTCGAAGTGGAGCCTGTGGTTGAGGAAGAGGTAGCCGTCGAAGAAGTCGCTCCTCCCGCTCCTGTCGTAGAAGCTCCCGCAGATCCGAATAGTGCAGAGGCAGCAGCCTCGATGCTTGCCCTCGCTCAGCGTCTCCATGACGAATACGTCGATGAAGGACGTGAAGAAGGCGAAAAGATTGTCTCTGATGCCCGCTCGCAGGGTGAGTTGATCGTCGCTGAAGCAGAGAACAAGCGCTCGGAGATCCTCGACCGGCTTGCATCAGAGCAGCAAGAGCTTGAGCAGACGATCAACAACTTGCGTGAATTCGAAACGGACTACCGCAGTGCGATCTCCACTCACCTTCAGACCTTGCTGAAGCAGGTTGACCAAGCACCCGGCAAGGAAGACGATAACTGAAATCGTTTTTCTTGAGCCGCCCCACGCCGGTGGCGGTGTGCTGGTGCCGCTTGCGCACAAGTGACTAGAAGATGTCCCGCCCAGTTAGCATTCTGGGTGGGACATCTTTGTGAGAGTGCAAACCGTGTAGGCGCTTGCTGGCCATGAGGCGATACCCTTGTTCCGTTGATTGTTCCGCTGTCTTTTGAGGTCTCCTTTTGAGTTCTAACGAAAACACCTTGCCAGATCCCAAGCCGGTTTCGTATCGTCCGCAAAGCCGTAGCGCAGACGAGTATGATGCCCGGCCGGGTAAACGAGGCTACTGGTGGCTAGTCTTTGTCGTGGCAGCCGTGGCTGTGCTCCTTGACCAACTGACAAAATGGTGGGCGTTGGCAAACCTGACGGAAGGTGTTCCCAGACCCTTCATCGGTAACTTCATCACTTTGCAGCTGGTGTACAACCCGGGTGCGGCATTCTCGATGGGCGAGGGCAGCACCTGGATCTTCACGGTTTTGTCCGCGCTGGTCATAGGCATTTTGATTTGGTATTCCTCCAGGGTATATTCCCCGATTTTGGCGGTGATCGTCGGGCTCCTAATGGGTGGGGCCTTTGGCAACTTGATTGACAGACTCTTTCAGCCTCCTGGGTTTGCGCGCGGTCACGTAGTCGATTTCCTGAACTACAACAGTTGGTTTGTTGGAAATGTTGCTGACATTTGGATTGTTGTAGCGGCCGCCGCGTTGGCGCTGTGGTTGCTTGTGCAATCGGAGCGTTCGAACCCGAAGGAGTCGGCGAATGTCAGTGTCCGGGAAGTCGGCGACAAAAAGAAGTGAACGACATCAGGCTGATTAACGTTCCCGGAGGCATGCACGGTGAACGCGTAGATGCGGCGCTGAGCAGGATGCTCGGGTTTTCCCGCTCCAAGTGTGCCGAACTGATTGAGCTGGGACACGTAACCATTGATGGGGTGCCCGCGGCGAAGTCAGACAGGCTGGTTGAGGGAGCGGAGCTGGAGATCCAGCTCCCGCCAACGCAGAAGGTTCCCGAACCAACCACTGACTTAGAAATTTTGTACGAGGATTCCGACATCGTCGTCATCAACAAACCTGTCGGCGTTGCTGCTCACACCGGCCCGGGATGGGACGGCCCAACAGTCCTCGGATCGCTTGAAGCCGCAGGGATTCCCATCTCTACCTCGGGTCCTCCCGAGCGGAAGGGGATAGTGCAGCGGTTAGACGTGGGAACCTCGGGCGCCATGATGGTTGCGAAGTCGGAGGTCGCCTACTCTCGTCTGAAGCACGCTTTCCGCGAAAGAGAGATCAGCAAGACGTACCACGCGCTGGTTGAGGGACATCCGGATCCCGTGAGAGGAACCGTTGATGCACCGATAGGTCGTCACCCCTCAAGGACTTGGCGGATGGCAGTCTTGGAGGGCGGAAAAAAGGCTGTCACACACTATGACCTTTTGGAGTTGCTACCGGGGGCCGCACTGCTGGAAATTGACTTGGAAACGGGGCGCACCCACCAAATCAGGGTTCACATGGCCGCGCTGGGACATCCTTGTGTCGGTGACGTGTTTTACGGGGCTGACCCCACTCGAGCGAAGAAGCTGGGGTTGGAGCGGCAATGGTTGCACGCACGCGAATTAGAATTCCGGCATCCCGTTACGGAACACGTGGTGAAAATCGAAGCCCCATACCCTGATGATCTGGTCGTCGCTTTGAAGAAACTGCAGAATTTCGATGGCTAACAAGGAGATCGTCTACCGGAAGGTGTCGTCTCCGGAAGACATCTTGGGGCATAACGCCGTGCGCTGGGACGTGTTTGTGACAGAACAGGGGGTCGCACCTGTCTTAGAGATTGACGCTCGTGACTTCGCTCCCAGCACCGTTCACATCGTTGCAGTAAACAACGACGGTGAGGTCATTGGTGCTGCTCGACTTCTTCCCGATACTCAAGGGGAGCCTGGGACCTCGAAGACGTTTCATGTGGGACGTGTGGCTGTCAGGCCGAGGTGGCGAGGAAAAGGCGTGGGCGAAGGCATAATGCGTTTTGCCGGCGCCGTCGCCGAAGAGTCAGGTTACCGGGGAGAAGCAGTCGAGCTTGTCCTTGACGCCCAGGTTGATGCAGAGGGGTTTTATCGCCGGTTAGGTTACGAGCCGACGGACAGAAAGCCTTTCTTTGACGCGGGAATCTTGCATCAGGAAATGGCGAAAACGACGTGGGGAACCCGCTGACGTAGCCGATTTTTCGCGTCGACGCGCGAAGTTACTCGACTCTCGTGGATAGATCAGATCTGACTATGCTGGGCACTATGTCTGCCAAGAAGTCATTTGCTCATCTCCACAACCACACCGAATATTCGATGTTGGATGGTGCCGCAAAAATCAAGCCGATGGTGGCTGAAGCGAAACGGTTAGGGCAACCCGCGCTGGGGATAACGGACCACGGTTACCTCTTTGGGGCTTACGAGTTCTACCGCGAATGCGTCGATGCCGGCATCAAACCCGTCATTGGTTTGGAGGCATACGTGACCCCAGGGACGTCACGGTTTGACCGAACCCGGGTGCGGTGGGGTGAGCCGTGGCAAGCCAAGGATGACGTGTCTGCGCGTGGCGCCTATAACCACCTCACGTTGGTCGCGGAGACCACTGAGGGCATGCACAACCTGTTCCGCATGGGAACCGCCGCCTCCATTGATGGGCAGATGGGGAAGTGGCCGCGGGTTGACCGCGACTTGTTGGAGCAGTACCACGAGGGCTTGTTTGTGTTCACTGGTTGCCCCTCGGGCGCAGTGCAAACTCGAATGCGCCTGGGGCAGTGGGATGAGGCGGTGAAAGAGGCCGCGGAGCTTCAGGACATCTTCGGCAAAGACAACTTTTATGTTGAGCTCATGGACCATGGGGCAGAAATCGAGAAAGTGGTTGCCGCCGATCTCCCACGGCTAGCGAAACTGCTGGACGCACCCATGGTGGTCACCAACGACTCCCACTACGTGCTTGAGGAGGATGCGAAGACTCAGGAGGCGCTTCTGGCGATCAACTCGAACGCCCGCCTCGATGAACCACCCATACATGAAGGTGGCACGCGTTTCACTTTCGAAGGCCACAGCTACCACATTCGTTCCACAGAGGACATGTACAACGTGTGGGAGCGGGACCATGAAGACGCTTTGCGAGCCACATTAGAAATCGCAGAACGCTCAAACGTTCACTTCCGGACGACTCGTGACGGGGCGAACTTCATGCCGCGTTACCCAACCCCGGAAGGTGAAGACGAAAATTCCTGGTTCATAAAGGAAGTGGAACGTGGCCTTAGAGCCCGTTTCGGCGCGAACGTGCCAGCTCACGTGCGGGACCGCGCAGAGTTTGAAGAAAAAGTCATCCTCGACATGGGGTTCCCAGGCTATTTCTTGGTGGTGGCGGACTTCATCAACTGGGCTAAACAACAGGGAATCCGGGTTGGGCCGGGCCGCGGATCAGGGGCCGGGTCCATGGTTGCTTACGCGATGGGAATCACCGAACTCAACCCCATCGAACACGGCCTGCTGTTTGAGAGGTTCTTGAACCCCGAACGTGTTTCAATGCCTGACTTTGACGTTGACTTTGATGAGCGTAGGCGCGACGAGGTTATTGACTATGTGAAGGCAAAGTACGGCGACGACCGTGTCGCCCAAGTTGTCACCTACGGAAAGATTAAGTCCAAGCAGGCGCTGAGGGACTCGGCCCGCATCATGAGTCGCGATTTCAAGACCAGCGACGAGCTCACGAAAGCTTTGCCCCCCGATCTCATGGGCAAACCGATGCCACTGTCGGGAATCTTTGATGAATCGCATCCCCGATACAAGGAGGCTGCAGAGTTCAGGAAACTCTTCCAAGAACGCGAAGATCTGCACGACGTGATCGGTATGGCTCAACGACTGGAGGGTTTGACACGCCAGTGGGGGGTTCACGCCTGCGCGGTGATTATGTCCAGCGAATCCCTGGTTGATTCGATCCCGCTAATGCTGCGACCTCAAGACGGTGCGATCATCACCCAGTTCGAGTACGCGGTGTGTGAGGAACTTGGCCTTTTGAAGATGGACTTCCTTGGCCTAAGGAACCTAACGGTCATCACGGACGCGCTTGAGAACATTCGGTTGCGCGGAAAAGAAGTCCCACAGATTGACGCCACGGCCATGGACGACCCTGAGACCTACAAGCTGATGAGCCGGGGCGAAACCCTGGGCGTATTCCAGTTGGAAGGCTCAGGAATGCGCGAAGTTCTGCGTCTGATGCAACCGGACAACTTTGAGGACATTTCTGCTGTCTCCGCCCTGTACCGGCCGGGCCCGATGGGGGCTGGTTCTCACACGAACTATGCGCTCCGTAAAACGGGGCGACAGCCGATCACCCCGATCCATCCGGAGTTGGAGAAGCCCCTGGAGGAGATCCTCGGCCCCACCTATGGGCTGATTGTTTACCAAGAACAAGTCATGCAGATTGCCCAGAAGGTTGCGGGCTACACGCTTGGACAGGCGGATATGCTCCGCCGCGCCATGGGCAAAAAGAAGAAGGAAATCCTGGACAAGGAGTTCGAACCTTTCAAGAAGGGAATGCTTGAGAGGAACTACTCCGAGGGCGCGGTCAATGACCTGTGGGCCATCCTGGTGCCGTTTTCTGACTATGCCTTCAACAAGTCTCACTCGGCCGCCTACGGAGTCGTTTCCTACTGGACCGCTTACCTGAAGGTTCACTACCCGGCCGAATACATGGCGGCACTTCTGACGTCCACAGCGGGAAACACAGACAAGCGTGCGCTCTACCTGGCTGAGTGTCGTCACATGGGTATCGAAGTTCAAAGACCGGACGTCAACCTGTCCTACGGCCCGTTCACAGCTGATGAGCAGGGAGTCCGTTTCGGACTATCGTCGATCCGTAACGTCGGCGTGAACGTGGTCGATGGAATCGTCAAGGCACGTCAGGAGAAGGGAGATTTCACTTCTTTCCAGGACTTCTTAGACAAGGTGCCCGAGGTGGTCTGTAACAAGCGCACCATGCAGTCCCTGATCCGCGCCGGCGCCTTTGACGGTTTCGGGCACAGCCGCAGAGCCTTGTCGGTGCGAAGCGATGACGCGGTTGATTCTGTCCTCGGACTGAAACGGAACGAAGCAAGCGGACAATACGATTTGTTTGCGGGTCTGGGTGGGGTTGACTCTCCTTCCTCGTTCTCCATTGATATTCCGAACATTCCTGATTGGGACCGGCGCGAAAAGCTGGCACTCGAACGCGAAATGCTGGGCCTCTACGTCTCAGACCACCCTCTTCGTGGTGGGGAGCGTGCGTTGGCGCGGCACCAGGACATTCAGATTGGGGCCATCAAAGAAGACCCGCAACGTTTCGACAATAAGCGGGTGAAGATTGCCGGCCTGGTGACAAAACTTGACACGAAGATCAACCGGCAGGGTGCGCCCTGGGCGATCGCGACCATTGAGGACTTCTCCGGTTCGATCGAAGTGTTCTTCTTCCCCAGGCAGTACGAGAAGATGCAGGAGATCGTCAAAGGCGACCGAGTCGTTCAAGTTGTCGGGCGTGTTGGAATACGCGATGATGCAGTCTCCGTTACCGGGCAGCATGCAGAAGAGATCCAGATCCACGACCGTTCTGATCTGCCCCTTGAAATCATGCTGGATGCTTCCCAGTGCAAGCCAAGAACGTTGCGGGAGATCAGGGAGATGCTTGTGGCGCATTCCGGGCCAACACGGGTGCGTGTGAAAGTAAAAGACCAGCTGCGTTCCACCACCATTGACTTGGGGGAGGAGTTAAGCGTGGATGTAACGTCTTCCCTTTACGCCGAACTGAAAGGGCTGTTGGGGAGCCAAGCAGTCAAGTAATGGTCCTGCAGGTGGCGGGGTGTTTTGACCGGGGGCTGTCAAGCGGGGCGGGGCAGCCGGTCACGTTGCGGTCGAAACCCCGAAAACTGCGATGAGCCTTCTAGGATTGTGGCCGTGAGGATTCTGGATTTGCGTGGCGCTGACAGCAAGGATGCAGCGAAAGCCTTGCCGCGGCCCAAGGTCGATATTTCTGCTGCTCTAAAGGTCGTGGAACCAATCATGGAGCAGGTGCGCACCGAGGGTTCGGTGGCGCTCCACCAGTTGGATCTCCGCTTTGATGGGGTGGACCCGAAATCTTTGCGGGTGCCGCAAAGCGCGTTGGATGCGGCGCTGGCGGCCCAGCCCCCGGAACTGACCGCCGCGTTGGAGGTCTCCATCCGCAACGCACGTGTTGGCCACGAAGCTCAAGTCCCCACTGAAACTGTCACAGAGGTGGTGCCAGGCGGTTTCATTTACCAGCGTTGGGTGCCGATCAATCGTGTCGGACTCTACGTGCCGGGCGGTTTGGCCGTGTATCCCTCCTCGGTCGTAATGAACGTCATTCCCGCCTTGGTTGCGGGCGTGGACTCGCTGGTTGTTGCCAGCCCTCCCCAGAAAGAATTTGGGGGACTTCCTCACCCAACCATCCTCGCGGCCTGCGCGATGCTTGGGGTCAAAGAGGTCATCGCCGTAGGGGGAGCGCAGGCAATAGCGGCCATGGCGTACGGTTTCACCGAAGGGGACTACACCTGTCAGCCCGTCGACAAAGTAACCGGGCCCGGCAACATTTATGTTGCAGCGGCTAAACGCGCCGTGCAAGGAGTGTGCGGCATTGACTCCGAAGCGGGCACGACAGAGATCGCTATCCTGGCTGACGCCACAGCGAACCCCGATTTCGTCGCAGCCGACCTGATCTCACAGGCAGAGCATGATCCCGCTGCCGCCGCTGTCCTCGTAACCGACTCGGAAGACTTGGCGGCTCGCGTTGCCAAGTCCTTGGAATCTCAAGTTGCGAACGCCCCGCACAAGGAACGTATCGGTCAGGCCCTCGCCGGCCCCCAGTCCGCGATCGTGCTGGCTGAGGACCTGGACCAGGCAACCCAGATCGTTGAGGCCTACGGCCCCGAACACCTTGAAGTTGTGACGGCAGATGCTCTGGCGCGAAGCATGAGCATCAAGAACGCGGGGGCGATTTTCGTTGGTGACTATGCGCCCGTGCCGCTAGGAGACTACGTCTCGGGTTCCAACCACGTTCTTCCCACGGGCGGAACGTCACGGTTTTCTTCCGGATTAAACACGACGACTTTCCTGCGAAGCGTAGAGGTCATTGACTATTCCAGGGAGGCGTTGGACTCGGTCACAGATCCGTTGGTCACGTTGGCTGAGGCTGAGGGGCTGCCCTCGCACGGTGCCGCCGCGAAACTACGCCGCGAGCATAACGTTCTCAAAGAGGGGGACGAGGGCGAAAGCATTTCCCTCCCCGTGCGCGAAGACCTTCGGCAGGTGGAACCCTACGGTGCTCCCCAGTTGGACGTGCCGGTGAGGTTGAATGTGAACGAAAACCCGCATGCACCCTCCGACTCGGTTGTGAACGCAATCGGGGAGGCTGCTCGCAACGCGGCTTCACGGCTGAACAGGTACGCGGACCGCGACGCCTACGAACTGCGGGCGGCACTGGCCAAGTATGTTTCCGAGGAAACCGGCGTAGACGTGCACACCGATCAAGTGTGGGCCGCGAACGGATCCAACGAAATCATGATCCAGTTGCTCCAAGCGTTCGGAGGGCCGGGACGCATGGCGCTGGCGCTGTGGCCGACGTATTCCATGTACAAGGAGTATGCCCGCGACACCAACACGGGGTGGCTACTGGTAGGCGAGGACGATCCGGAAGGGGCAAGCGTAGACGCGTTGATCACTGCGATGCAGGAACACTGCCCCGCAGTGGTTTTCGTTCCCAGCCCCAACAACCCGACCGGGACCGCAGTACCGATTGAGGATCTGCAACGGATCTTAGATGCCGCCCGCTCAACCGGGCCGGTGCGCAGGTTCAACCTCCCCCCTGAAGGGGACAGCAGGCGCACTACGCCGCCACCTCCAGCCAGTGGAGCGCCGGCAACATTGGTGGTGGTGGACGAGGCGTACTCAGAGTTCCGCGACCCCGGCACCCCCTCGGCACTTGAACTCTTGGACGACAATCCGCACCTTGTGGTGACCCGAACAATGTCCAAAGCATTCGCTGCTGCAGGACTGCGGGTCGGATACATGGTGGCCTCGCCCAAAATACTCGAAGAGGTACTAAAGGTCCGCTTGCCCTACCACCTCTCTTTGCTCACTCAGGCGGCTGCGTTGGCAGCACTTGACCAGGCCGACGCGCAACTGGCGCAAGTACAACAGATACGCGAACGAAGAGAATATGTTGCGGGGCGGCTGCGAGAGATGGGCCTGAACGTGTTCCCCTCCGCGTCCAACTTCCTTCTCTTTGGCCCCTTTGAAAACCCCGAGGGCACTTGGCAGACCCTCCTGGATCAAGGCGTCCTCATCCGTCACGTGGGACCAGCGGGACATCTGCGCGTTACAGTTGGCACTGAGACGGAGAACGAACTTTTTCTTAGTGCGTTAGAGGAGACACTGTGAGACACGAAGATCGCATCGAAACCGTTGAGCGGAAGACCAGCGAGTCAAACGTCACCGTAACAATCAACCTGGATGGCACGGGAAAATCCAACATTGACACGGGGGTGCCGTTCTACGATCACATGCTCACAGCGCTGTCGAAGCACTCCCTGATCGACCTTGACATCAAGGCCGAAGGAGACATCGAAGTCGACGCCCACCACACTGTTGAAGACGTGGCGATCACGCTGGGACAAGCGTTTGTGGGAGCGCTGGGAACCAAGGCTGGCATCAGGCGATACGGCGTTGGCTTCGCGCCTCTTGACGAATCCCTAGCGCGTGCGGTTGTCGACATCTCCGGACGCCCATACGCGGTCATTACCGGCGAACCTGAAGAGCAGAACTGGCAAATCATCGGCGGACACTTCCCGGCCACTCTTACCAAACACGTTTTTGAATCTTTCGCCTCCAACGCCGACATTTGCCTGCACGTAACTCTTCTCTACGGCCGCGACCCCCACCACATCGTTGAATCTCAGTTCAAGGCCCTGGCGTTGGCACTTCGAGAAGCAGTTGCCAGGGATCCTCGAGTCGAAGGCATTCCCTCCACAAAGGGGCAGCTGTGAGAGACCCGAAGGAACCCCAGCCCGGAGATATCGAGCCTTCAGAAGACCCCCTGGGTGACATCGACGCCGAGTTCCGGCAGATTATGGAGGCAGAGAACCTGGTTCCTCAAGGTCGCTGCATCGCAGTGATCCTTTCACCAGTTGACTCCGCTGCCGCGCTGTCCGCTGCCCTGAACATGGTGGGGGCATCTGCGGAGGTGGTCCCGGCTTCTCGGGGTTCCGCCGTCTACATGGATGTTCCGCAAGAAGGGGCAGAGGACGACGAGGAAGCCTCCATGGCCGCCCTCCTGGGCGACGACCGACCGCTGCCAAAGCAAGTGGTGAAAATGGCAGAGTTGGTTTCTAAACTTGCCAAAGGTGGGGCTGTTGCTTTGACCTCGTGGACCTCCGACAGTGATGCGGGACTGGTCGGGAACATCGTCGCGAGAAGATTCGTGAACGGTAAAGCAGAAGAGTCTCTGCCTTCGGGGCTTGTACTCGCCCGTCTTGACTTAGGGATTGAGGACCTACTCCTTGGTCGACTAACCCCGGCCGAGGTGAGAGACTCCTACGGCAAAGGACGCTGGACCGGATGGTTACGCGGCCCCGGATTCCGCGGCTGAACCGCCCAGAAAGCACCAGCCGTAACTACGCGATCACCGCTCACGCGGCCTCGCCACCTGAAGACCGAATGCGATTGTAAAAGAAACGAATCCTGGGAGGTTCAATGCTCACCTTGCTTCCGGCCATTGACGTTGTCGACGGGAAAGCCGTCCGCTTACAACAGGGACAGGCGGGTACCGAAACCGAATACGGTGATCCCCGCGAAATTGCGAAACAGTTCGAGGCCGCGGGAGTTTCCTGGATTCACCTGGTGGACCTGGACGCCGCATTCGGCCGAGGCGACAACACCGACATGCTTGCAAACCTGATCGCTGAATCCGAGGTGCAGATCGAACTGTCGGGAGGGATCCGCGGCGAAGACTCACTTCTGCGGGCGCTTGACCTTGGTGCGTCACGGGTGAACTTGGGGACCGCTGCCCTTGAGGATCCCGAGTGGACCGAATCCGCTATCCAACGTTTCGGGGACAAAATCGCCGTAGGACTGGATGTTCGTGGAGACACGCTTGCGGCCCGCGGTTGGGTCAAAGAGGGCGGTAACTTGTGGGACGTGTTGGTGCGCCTCAACATGGCGGGTTGCGCCCGGTATGTTGTGACCGACGTGCAACGTGACGGGATGCTCAACGGCCCCAACCTGGATCTTCTGGAGCGCGTCTGTTCCCGCACGGATGCGCCGATCATCGCTTCCGGTGGGGTCTCTTCTCTCAAGGACCTAGCAGCCCTGCGCACGCTAACTCCCATCGGGGTTGAAGGGGCGATCACGGGCAAGGCTTTATATGCTGGTGCCTTCACGCTTGAACAAGCACTGGTGGTTGCGGAGGGTCCTGCCGATGAGGCCACGGCGCTTCTGGAAAGTTTGGGCGAGGGCGAGGAGTGAACGAGGGGTAAGCCGCAAATGAGCCAACACCCAATTCCCCAGGAACTAACCGAAAATCAGCGGGCGAAATGGGCCCAACGACTCCGGATGCCTAACCCTGACCACTCAGACGTTGGCCAGGAGCTGCCTCTAACAGGCCAGGCTCTGAATACAAAAGTGCAATCAGGAAAAGAAGCCGCGTCCAAAGTGGTTGCTTTGGTTCGGGCGCTGGGGCAGGAGCGCCTGGTTGTCGCGGTCCCGGTGGAAGCACACCCGGAATCGCCCGACCACGCACCGGTGGACCTTGGCGGTGCAACGCCACCACCGTTGAACCTGGTCGAAGGGCCAGTCGAAGGGCCACGTGGAGCGAACGTTGCCGCTTTTTCTTCCGCAGCAGAACTGGCTTCTTACGACCCCAGTGCCCGACCGATGACGATGAGCGCTCAGCAGGTTGCTGTTATCGCAGGCCTGTCGCAGGGCTCAGGGGGCATCGTGGTGAATCCGGGGAGCGAGAGGGAAACGATCATCCCTCGTTCCGCAGCCCTCGCATTGGCTGCGGCCGATCAGTGGTTGCCACCTTGGGAAGATAGAAATCTGACAGAGGAGCTTCTGCGTAACGCACGCGCCGTGTGCGGGGACGTGGTCGGGGTGAAGATTGAGCCCGTTGCCGGGGACTCTCAGACATGGGACGGGGCAATCCGAGTGGAGGTTCAGGTCGATATGGCGCAACATAGCGGTCACGGGGGTTCAACCTCCGATCCGGTCGGCCCTCGCAGACTTCTGGCCGCAGCCCTTCAGACGGTTACGTCCAATGAGAGGTTGAAGGAGTCCTCGTCCCACATTGAAGTGGTGCCCATCCCCGTTTACGGCGTGTGATGGGCGTGTGAAACGCGGCGCTTGTGAGAGAAAGCACCGAGATGGGCGGTATCGGTTCGAAGATGGCGCCAAGGCACCTGCTAAGCTGATCTGCGACCGTGATAGGTGAAAACCTAGACGTAAGTGGAGGTAATCCCACCTGGGGGCCCACCGTTTCCACCAACCGACACGTTGGAACGTTGAAACGGGATCAAAGAAGGCTCCGGGTAGCCGCGACGCAAGTGTGCGTTGCGATGGACTGTCTCCGTGCGCGTCAAATGGGTACGGAGTTTTTTGTTGGCTCCGTTCCCAAAAGAGTTGGAAGGAGACCCCCATCAGCGAACCTCGTGTTAATGATCGCATTCGCGTTCCGGAAGTAAGACTTGTTGGGCCTGCAGGCGAGCAGGTCGGCGTCGTGCGTGTCGAAGATGCGCTACGCGTGGCTCAGGAGGCCGGCCTTGATTTGGTCGAAGTCGCCCCTGACGCGCGCCCTCCGGTGGCGAAACTGATGGATTACGGGAAATACAAGTATGAGGCCGGGCAGAAGGCCCGGGATGCCAGGCGCAACCAGGCAAACACGCAGCTGAAGGAAATCCGTTTCCGCATCAAGATTGATGATCACGATTTCGACACTAAGACGGGTCACGTTCGCCGTTTCTTGATGCAGGGTGACAAGGTCAAAGTAATGATCATGTTCCGCGGACGCGAACAGCAACGTCCCGAAGCGGGCATCCGGCTGCTTCAGCGTGTCGCAGATGAGGTCAGCGAAATCTCCACTGTCGAATCGGTGCCACGCCAGGACGGGCGCAACATGACCATGGTGCTCGCACCGGTTAGGCGCAAGGCGGAAGCCATGGTGGACCAGCGCGAACGCCGCAGGGCTGAACGTGCAGCGCGACGCGCAAAGCACGAAGAGCGGGCAGCACGCGACGCGGACCGCACCGCACGCGCCCAAGCAGAACGTAACGATTAGAACTTCATGTAGGTGCTCGGTCGGGCTGGGGCGGAACTAAAACCGTTGCGTCCCATCCGACCCAGACCCCGCGGCAAGAGCGGGACACCAAGCAGGAAAACAGGAAATAAGGATAGAAAATGCCGAAGAACAAGACCCATTCCGGCGCCAAGAAGCGGTTCCGTACAACTGGCTCCGGGAAGATCATGCGTGAGAGGGCCGGCAAGCGTCACCTCTTGGAGCACAAGTCTTCGCGTCGCACTCGTCGCCTAACCGGTGATGTTGAAGTGGCGCGCGCCGACCAGAGGGAAGTTCGTCGCTTGCTTGGCAAGTGACGGCTCGGATTCGATAGGAGAAAAGCTTTATGGCACGTGTCAAGCGTTCTGTTAACGCTAAGAAGAAGCGCCGCGCAATACTTGATCAGGCATCCGGCTACCGTGGGCAGCGTTCGCGTCTGTACCGCAAGGCCAAGGAGCAGGTCACACACTCGGAGGTCTATTCCTACCGCGACCGCCGCAACAAGAAGAGGGATTTCCGTCGCCTTTGGATCCAGCGAATCAACGCTGGCGCCCGTGCGAATGGTCTGACCTACAACCGCTTCATCCAGGGACTGAACCTGGCCGGAGTGGAAGTGGACCGCAGGCTCCTCGCTGACCTGGCCGTCAACGACCCGAAGGCATTCGCCGCGCTGGTGGAGACTGCGAAGAAGGCTCTACCTGAGGACGTCAACGCCCCCTCGGCTGCATGACCCACACGTTTGAAGAACGCCCGTCAGTGTTAGACAACCCCCGATCTGAACGGATCAGGCAGGTTGCGGCACTGAGCGGGCGTTCTTTTCGTAAAAAGAGCGGCAGAATCCTGGTTGAAGGCCCCCAAGCCGTTCGAGAATTGATTCGTTTCCGTCCCGAAACCCTGGTCGATGTGTATTTCACGCCCGCAGCCTCAACCCGTCATGCGGATGTGTTTGATGAGGCCACCAGGGAAACCCGCTGGGTTCACCTCATGTCGGATCAGGTTGGCGACAAGATCAGTCGGGACAGTCAAGGTGTTGTGGCGGTGGCGACGGACCGCGCCGTTTCTGTTCCAGCCGACCAGGCGAGTCGCGTTTTCGCCCGGGCCGCCACGAACGGCAGCAAGGAACAGGGGGCCTCGTTCTCCGTCCTATTGCCACAGGTGCAGGATCCGGGAAACGTCGGGACGATCATTCGGACCGCGGATGCGATGGGCGCCAAGGCTGTCTTCCTAGGCCAAGAGTCCGCGGATCCTTCAAACCCCAAAGTCATTAGGGCCTCTGCAGGCTCCGTGTTTCACCTCCCGCTGGTGCAAGGAGATTTCACGGACGTGGTTGCACAGATGCGTGGTCTTGGGGCGGAGATAGTCGGCACCGCGCTTGGGGAACGGCAAGAAGACTTGAATGAGTGGGTGGACCTCGGGTCCGCTGGGCCACTTGGAGCCCCTCACATGTGGGTATTCGGGAATGAGGCCCGCGGACTGAGCGAAGATGAAAAGTCTGCCTGCGACCGTCTGGTTCACATTCAAATGGCGGGGGACGCTGAATCGTTGAACGCATCGGCCGCGGCCGCCATTTGCCTCCACGCTTCAAGCTTCGTCAACCGGTAGGCTTACTCTGTGAACTTGAGGAGGGGCTTCGTCACCTCTCGCTTGGCGTTCTCGCTCAATGTTCTCGTTGACCAGAGGTGTCCAACAACCCTGCCTAGTCACCTCGTCTATCAACTCCGCGGAGGAAAACGTGACTGTAGTCGGTGAACTGAGCGAAGCCCAGATCCTAGGCAGAATCGTCCCTCTGCTACCCGAGGGCAACTACACCCGCCTGGGGTCAGGCGATGACGCCGCGATCGTCGAGGCACCGGGTGCAAACTTTGCTGTCACAACAGACGTCCTCGTTGACGGGGTTCATTTCCGTCTTGACTGGTCGAACGGTTTCGAGGTGGGGGCGAGGGCGGCTGCACAAAACCTCGCTGACATCGCAGCGATGGCTGCCACCCCGACCGCGTTGGTGGTTTCCATGGTGCTCCCACCAGACTTGGACATTTCATGGGTGGAGGACTTCGCGTCTGGTCTGGCCGCAGTGGTCTTTCCCACCGGTGCGGGGGTCGTGGGAGGAGATCTCAGTAGGGGACAGCAACTGGTTGTCTCTGTCACCGCTCATGGACGCCTTGGGGGAAGAGCCGTGACCAGGTCCGGGGCAAGCCCGGGCGATACCCTCGCCGTCGTGGGGACACTGGGTTTTTCTGCGGCAGGTTACGCGGCATTACAGGCGGGGGTCGTTTCCCCTGCGTTGCACGGGACGGATGTGCCATATCCGTTTACCGAACCCGTCGAGGTTTATCGGATGCCCCACCCTCCACTCAGTGCAGGTCCATTGGCCGCCCAACGCGGAGCGACCGCGATGATGGACATCTCTGACGGACTAGTCGTTGATGCCCGCAGGCTCGCAGAAGCCTCAGATGTTGCCATTGATCTGAGCCGTTACGGGTTGCAAGCCGATGCAGGTGATTTGAAGGATGCAGCAGCGGCATTGGGCGTTGACCCTTATGACTGGATTCTCTACGGCGCTGAAGACCACGGCCTCCTGGTTGCTTTCCCGCCATACGTGCTGGTGACCGAACCGTTCCGCACCGTGGGAACCATCGGCAAATTCGACCCCACCAGAGCCGCTGATGGTCAACGCGTCACGATGGAAGGACGCCCTCTGGGTGAGGGATGGGACCACTTCGGACGGTAGCCCCATACTCTGGCGTTCAAGCGGACTCACGCTGGGAGAAAAGCTTACCCCTATTTCCATAACGCTGTTCCCTGTCCTTAATCCGGTTCCCGGAGCTCTAGGCGTGACCGTTCTTGTCCATCGGGTATTCATAACATGGTATTTAAGGACCGGGAAGCATTTTAAGGACCGGGAAGGTCTCCACACCGCTCCAACCCGAGGCTATTCAGGGGGGAAATCACCCGAGCCACCGCCTCTGACACCGGGCTCACTACCGAAGAAGGACTCTGGGCCAGAAAAAGACTGGGTGGACAGGTGGCAACCCTAACGACACGCCGCCTAAAACGCCAGGTTTTGGCCGGTAGCTCCGATTTCCGGTAGCCCCAATTATGGCCGGTAGTCCGGGTTTAGTGCATGTCCGGGCGAGCACACGAAAAGGCCCCTCCGCCGGAAACGACGAGGGGCCCTTTCACAAGAGTTAACTAGACTGCACGCTCAAAGCGTTCGCTCTTGATGCAGGTTGTGCAAACGTTCATGCGCTTGGTTTCGCCCTTGACCCGAGCGCGGACGCGCTGGATGTTCGGGTTGAAGCGGCGGTTGGTGCGCACGTGCGAGTGCGAAACCGACTTGCCGAACTGCGGACCCTTTCCGCAAATGTCGCAAACTGAGGCCACGGGTGCTCCTAAAATATCGTCTTATCTGCCTTGCAATCCGCGCCTCCGCGGGGAAGGCGGCGTCAAAGCAACTAACAAAGACTACCCGTTGACAACAGGCAACAGCAATGTTGAGGCACCTGGTTTGGTGTCATGTCTCCCACACTTAGGGCTTTGGCGGGTTTGGCCTCGTCCAAATTCGCGTTCTCTGGTCGAAGCGGGGCGAGGTCGAAGCACAGCAGCGCGGACGCGTTAGGACGTGGCCTCGACTGTTCTTGGTCGGGAGGGTTCGGCAGTGTCGGTGGTAGGTGAGACACTGAGACTGTCGCTGTGGGGGCGACTGAACGAATGCCCGGGGTTGGCATCTGGTCGTATACGGCCGGGTGACTTTCGAGTCTGTTTTTTGGGGGTGCGGAGAAGATGGCGGTAACGGAACTGGATGCGCCTTTGACTCTTAGGCTGCCCAAAGCGGCGGCTCGTAGGTTGTCGGAAGCCGGGTTTGATACGGTCGAGGATCTTCTTAGCTATGCGCCTCTTCGCTACTACCAGTGGGGGAAGCTAACTGACATCGGCTCACTGGTAGAGGGGGAGTCTGCCACGTTGCTGGTGGAGGTGGTGAACCAGAACCTTCTTCGAAATCGCAATGGAGGATATCGCCTGGTGGTCATAGTCACAGATGGTCATCGGTCGCTGTCGTGCACTTTCTTCGCTAAGAACCCCTACATGTTGTCCCACCACCAGAGAGTGTTGAAGCCGGGGGCCACTGTACTTGTTAGTGGCAAGGTCAGCAGTTATCGCGGTCAGATGCAGCTGGTCCAGCCAGAATTTGAGGAAGTGGAGGAAGGGTCAGCGCAGGACGTTGCTCGGCGAGCGGGCCGTCCCATACCGATCTATAGGTCTGTCGCGGGACTGGCTTCTTGGAAGGTCGCATCGCTCATCGGTTCTCTCCTGGACCAGGTTGAAGAAGATGATGTTCCCCAGGTTTTGGATGAGGACACAATGCGTCGCCACGCTCTTGTCGGGTATGGGCAAGCGCTGCGAATGCTTCACCAGCCCGAAGTCCCTGTGGATTGGCAGGAAGCGAAACGATCATTAGCGTGGCGGGAGGCGCTGGTTCTTCAGACCGCGCTGCTTGCAGACCGGGTCCGGGGTGACACGCAGGCGCCGCCGCTCCGGGCGACAAACGGGCTTGATCCCAGCCGCAGTTTGGTTGCTGCCCTGCAGCGAGGGCTGCCTTTTTCCTTGACTGAAGCGCAGGAACAAGCATGGGCGCAGATATCCGGCGAACTTGAGCAAACGAAACCGATGCAACGCCTACTGCAGGCAGATGTCGGGGCAGGCAAGACTGTTGTCGCACTCCTCGCCATGGTGCAAACAGTGGAGGCCGGCTACCAGGCGGCGATGCTCGCTCCCACCGAGGTCCTGGCGCGTCAGCACTACGTATCTTTGACTCGAATGCTCGAAGGGGCAGAGGTCGACATTCCGGTGCATCTTCTTACATCGAAGAGGGCCAGCGCGGAAAAGAACCAAGTCTTAGCGTCGCTAGCAGCAGGCGAACCCTGCATTGTCGTAGGGACACATGCCTTGATTCAGGAGGGGGTGGAGATCCCTAACCTCGGTCTGCTCGTTGTCGATGAACAGCACCGTTTCGGTGTTGCACAGCGGGAACACCTGCGGCAAGGGCACGAACTTACACCACACCTTCTGGTAATGACAGCAACCCCAATTCCACGGACAATCGCCATGACCGTGTTTGGTGACCTGGACGTTACTGCAATGAAGGGGCTTCCGCCTGGGAGAAAGAAAGTTGACACGTTCCTCATCGATGAGCGCAATCAGGTCTGGATGGATCGGGTTTGGGAGCGCGCTCGGGAAGAAGTTGATGGGGGAGGCCGTGTGTACGTGGTGTGCCCTCGGATAGATCCCGATGAGAAAGACAAAGCGAAAAAGGGTGCAGAGGGAGAGGCGGAAATCCCCTCGGCCCTCGCCACTCTCAAATCCCTGAAGGAAAGCCCCGTTTTTGAGGGTGTAGAAATAGGTCTGGCGCATGGGAGATTGGCTCCGGCCGATAATGCGCGCACGTTTGCGGACTTCGCGTCCGGAAAAGAACCTGTTCTTGTTGCGACGACCGTTATCGAAGTTGGCGTGGATGTGCCGGAGGCGACGATGATGGTGATTTTGGGGGGCAACCGGTTTGGCCTTTCCCAACTGCATCAGTTGCGCGGCAGGGTGGGGCGCTCGGAGCGGGCCAGTGTTTGCATGATTACGCACCCAGGGGATCTAGCGCCGGAGACTGCTGAAAGGATGCGGGTGATCGCTGGAACCTCGGACGGGTTTGAGCTCGCTGAAGCCGACTTGAGACTTCGCAAAGAAGGTGATGTTTTGGGGAAGAATCAGTCGGGCGCGGTCTCAAGCCTGAGGTTTTTGTCGGTGCGTGACGACGCGGCCATAATCTCTGGGGCCCGGGACACCGCCACGGAAATACTTCGCCAAGATCCTCAACTTTCTGAGCACACTGCGTTGGCGGATGCGGTTCGTGCTCGCGCAGGTGAAGAATTGGTGTGGCTAGAAAGAAACTGATTGGACTGGGTAGGGGACTGGTATGACGCGGATCATCGCGGGTTTGGCGAAGGGGCGCCGACTCGATGTGCCCTCAACGGGGACACGCCCAACATCTGACAAGACGCGGGAGGCGATCTTTTCACGTCTCGATAGTTGGGGAGTGCTGGAAGGTGCTCGGGTGCTGGATCTGTACGCCGGCTCGGGCGCGCTGGCACTCGAGGCGATTTCTCGCGGCGCTCAGCGTGCTGTCCTCGTCGATTCCTCACAGAAGGCGGCGCGTGTGGCCAAGAAGAATGTGGTCACGTGTGGGTTCACGCGAAGTGTGAAAGTGATTGCGCGGTCTGCGCGTTCCTACTTGGCGTCCCAGGTGGGACAGTTCGATCTGGTGTTTGTCGACCCCCCTTACTCGTTGGGAGAAGACGAACTCAGCCGAACGTTGGAGGACTTGCGTCCCCACCTGCATGCAGAGGCGACGGTGATTATTGAACGGGACGCACGTTCTCCTGAGCCGGTGCTCCCTGAAGGTCTTGAACTGTTCGGGCATCGCCGCTGGGGTGACACTGCGGCGTGGTTCATCGGCCCCGCCGAAGAGAAAATGTAGAGTTACCCCATGTCTACGGCGATTTTTCCCGGTTCATTTGACCCCGTCACAATAGGCCACTTGGACCTGATCACTCGCGCAGCTCACGTCTTTGATGAGGTGATTGTTGCGGTGGGGGTGAACCCCGGCAAGCGCGGGTGGTTGACTGTCGAACAACGGGTGGACCTTCTGGCTCAGGCGATCGCTGAAGAGAACCCGCACGCCAATATTCGGGTCATATCGTTCGAGGGCTTGCTGGTCGACGCCGCCAAAGAAGCGGGGGCAGACGTGATCTTGAAAGGGGTTAGAACCGCGAGGGATTTCGACAGTGAATATGCTCAGGCGGCGGCAAACCGTGACCTGAGTGGGATTGAAACCATGCTTTTGCCCTCGTCTCCCCAGTGGCAGTACATTTCCTCCACACTGGTGCGCGAAATACACGCTTCCGGTGGGAGCATTAGACGATATGTTCCGCCCGCAGTTAACCAATGGGTGACAGAATCAGGCATGACTTTGTGACGCAGGGGAGCGGCACCAAGCAACCCGTTAAAAATATACGTATGTTGGATACCAGGAGCGCTTAAGCGAGCCCTGCCTAAGGAGAGACAGATGCCCGAAAGATACGAAGAAGAAATCCAGGTCTCAGAAGAGTCGGCCTACGTCGAAAATGACTATGAGCCTGCTCCTGCGTATGGCCCCTCGACAGTGATCGCTGCGCTGGATCAGATCGATATTTTGGTGGAGAACGCACGTGCGGTGCCACTGTCGGCAAATGTCGTTCTCAATAAAGCGGAGATCGTCGATTTGGTTGGGCAGGCACGTGACGCGTTGCCGGAAGACCTCGTGGCAGCCGATGCTGTGGTTGCGGATGCCGACGCTGTCTTGGACAGGGCCGACAGTGCAGCAGAGGCGGCAATCGGAGAAGCAAACGCTAAGGCGCGCTCGCTCCTGGAAGATGCGCGGGAACGGGCGGACTCAATCCTGTCAGAAGCACGTGACGAAGCAGCCCGCGCGTTAGAACGCGCTCAGGAAGAAGCCTCCCACATGGCTGCACGCGCGAAGAAAGAAGCAGAAGACCTTCTCGCTGACGCTAACGCCCAGGCAGAACGGTTGATCTCTGCCGACTCGATTACGGCGTTGTCCCGGAGTCGGGCTGAAGAACTGATGATCAAGAGCCGGAAAGAAGCGGAAAAGCTTCGTGAAGGCGCCGACAATTACGTGTCCCACACACTGGGGCAGACTTCTGAGGTGTTGAAAGACCTTCTCCGTCGAACGGAAGCAGGTCTGCGAGCCGTTTCTGATCGGCACACCTCAGAAAACGTTGACATCAGCATTGACGAATAGGATACGAACACAAAGGTGAACGATAAGAATTTGGTGATTCCTCTCCACGACCAGCCCGTTGAAATCGGTGCAAGGACCGAAACACAGTTGGACTGGACCGTTCCAGCGGGATGGCAGACGGAGGTGCTCCGTCTGGAGGAAGGAACCCAGATACCGGTATCTGTTGCCATCACCACGATCGATGATGGGGTGGTGGTGGAGGCATCCGGATTTGCCTCCCTAAAGGGACAGTGCATTCGGTGTCTGAAGGACATCGAATTGCCAGAGCATTTTCAAGCGAGCGACATTTTCGTCTACCCGGACGCCGTCGCCCCAAGGAAAGAGCGGAAAGGCGCCGGGGACGCAACCATTGAGGTTTCCGGAGACGAAATTGATCCCGACCTTCTAATAGACCGGGAAACAGTCAACATTGAACCGCTGCTCCGGGACGCCATATTCGCTGATGCTCCGTTCCAACCGGTCTGTTCCGAAGATTGCCTGGGTATCTGTGAGCATTGCGGCGTGTTGCTTGCGGACGCTGAGCCGGGCCACAAACACGAGTTCTTGGACCCCCGCTTCGAAGTGCTGGCCGACTTCTTCTCCAAAGATGAAGTGGATGACGAGGGTGCCGAGTGAGTCGTAAGCCGAAGGCTGGGGCAAAGAACGATGACATCGCAGACCTGGTGACAAAATGGGGCGCCCCAGTCGATCCGGAACTCCTTGTTTTGGCGCTCACGCACCGCTCGTTCGCTAACGAAATGGGTGGGTTGCCGAACAACGAACGCCTCGAGTTCCTCGGTGACTCTGTCCTGTCCATCATTGCCACGGAGAGCCTTTACACAACGCACCCTGACGTGCCTGAAAGCGACTTAGCGAAGATGCGTTCCGCTGTTGTGTCCCAGACTCCGTTGGCCGAGGTCGCCCGAGGCCTAGGGCTTGGTTCCTACATCCTCCTCGGTGTTGGGGAGGATAAGACCGGTGGTCGGAACAAAGACTCCATCCTCTCCGACACCCTGGAAGCGTTGCTGGGCGCCACGTACATCTGCAACGGCTTGGAGATCACACGGGCGACCTTGCTCCGCCACCTCCAGCCGATTTTGGACCGGGCGGCCGACCCCGATTCAACCATGGATTGGAAGACCCCACTTCGGGACATTCTCCCCAAGTTGGGGTTGGGGGAACTCCGTTTTGAAGTCATCGGCGAAGGCCCAGACCACGACCGCCACTACTACGCTTCGGCTTTTGCTGGCAAAGAGTTCCTCGCAAAAGGCGACGGCAGTTCGCGCCGGCACGCGGAAAATCAAGCAGCTAGGGTGGCCTACCTACGTCTGAACGAAGATGCCTGAACTGCCGGAGGTTGAAACAATCCGGAAGGGCCTCCAAGCCCGCGTGGTTGGAAAAACCATTCGGGTTGCAGAAGGGGAGGGCGGGCGCCTAACCCGGAACAACCCTGGCGGGGCTGAGCAAGTCCGCTCCGCGCTAGCAGGGTCGAAGATTATCTCGGTGGAACGCCGCGGCAAGTTCATGTGGTGGGTGTTGGATGGCCCAGAAGACAGCCTGGTTGTTCACTTGGGCATGTCCGGACAGGTACGCACCAGTAGCGCAGATCCGGAGTTGACGAACGAAGAGTCCTTTCAAAAAGGTCCCGAACTGGGACGCCACGAGCACCTCCGACTCACCCTTGATGACGGCAGCCAAGTGCACTTCATTGACCCCAGAATGTTTGGTCAACTCACCCTCTCAACGCTTGTAGAAGATGCAACGGGTAGGCTAATCCCCTCGTCCGCCGCCCATATCGCGCCTGACGTGCTGGAACTGGAAGCTGACCACGCGGTTGACCAATTGGTGAAACAGTTTAAGTCCCGGAACCGGTTCGTGAAGACGATGCTCCTGGATCAGCAGATAGTCTCAGGAATCGGAAACATTTACGCGGATGAAGCGCTGTTTGCCAGCGGCATCCAAGGGGCGAGGCAAGCGGCGAAGCTGCCTCTGCCGAAACTGCGAACACTTATTCAAGAATGCCGCAGCGTGACGCGGCGCGCAGTCAAAGTGGGTGGCACGTCCTTTGATGATCTTTACGTGGATGTCGACGGGAACCCAGGCTACTTCGAGAGAGAACTGTTCGTGTACGGCAGAGAAGATCACCCCTGCCGAAGGTGCGGCACAACCGTAAAGCGGATAACCCTCCAGGGCCGGTCTCACTTCTTCTGCCCACGTTGTCAACCGAAGCCGCGGGCCACCAAAACTCCGCAGTGATTTCGGGGCGGGACTGCCGGCGTAAAGTGGTGCCCGGTGGGACCCGAGCGCATCTGGGACTTTTCTCCCGTATCATAGACGCGTGCAAAGAGTCTCTGGAAAAGTTCGTCCGCCAGTACGGGTGATGATCATTGATGATCATGAGATCGTCCGACGCGGTATCGCTGAAGTTGTTGACCGTGATCAAAGACTTGAGGTTGTTGCTGAGGCAGCATCCGTGGAGGATGCGGTTCGACGCGCGAACCTTGTGACACCCGACGTGCTACTGGTTGATCTTCAGTTGCCCGATGGTACCGGCATCGATGTGATGAAGCGGGTCCGGGAGGACCTTCCATCCGCGAAGATGATTGTGCTCACTACGTTCGATGACGATGAAGCGCTGGCGGAGTCTCTTGAAGCTGGCGCGCAGGCGTACGTCCTCAAAACGATTCGAGGGGCGGAGATCAACGACATCATTCACGCGGTTTCTGAGGGCCGGGTGCTCCTTGACGAGCGCACAGTTACCCGCCGCCGCGCGGAATCCAACGACCCGACCGCTACTTTGACCCCGTCAGAGCGCAAAGTTTTAGGGCTGATTGGTGATGGTCTTTCGAATAGGGAGATTGGCGAGAAGTTGGGGATTGCGGAGAAGACCGTAAAGAACCACATCACCTCGCTGCTTGCCAAAATGGGGCTCCAGAGAAGAACTCAAGTGGCGGCTTGGGTGGCTTCGCAACGCTCATCCCCTTGGCGCAGCGGGGAGCAGAACTAACCCGCTGCTGGTTGCTGGGTTTGCGAGTTGCTGAGTTTCTACTGAAGTGGGGCGCGCCAGACTAGTGAAGTTCCGCGGCCCCGCGGACCGGCACCAACGCCGAAACTTCCTTTGCGAAGTGAGGCACGTCTTTGCATGTTAGACAACCCTGAATGGCGCATCCGGCCCGGGTCCACTCCGGCCCCGTCGTCCAAAATGCTGACCACGATTTCCCCGCTACGCCCCTCGCCATGGATCTCCACAGAGACCTGCACGGAACTTGCGTTCGCGTGGCGTGCCACATTTGTGAGCGCTTCTTTCACTACTGCGACAACGTCGTCTGCTAGCTCCTCGTTCACCCTCCGTTCCACCTCTTGGGCAGCGGCGGGACTTTGATCAACTTCGATTGTGTAGGTGGGGGCGAATCCTAGGTGTCCTCGGCTCATTGACGCTTCGCTGCGGAGACGATCCACTAGCCCGCTTGGCTGGTCCACTCCCTGCAAGCCGTAAACGATCTGGCGGATCTGTGCGACGGAACGGTCAAGGAACTCCAGTGCCTGTTCGATTTCTTGGTCGAGGTCGAGTCGGGATATCCCCTCGGCGCTCTTCCTACGTAGTCCCTGCAAGGCCATGCCGGCCGCAAACAGATCCTGTATCGCCAGGTCGTGGAGGTCTCTTGCAACTCTCTCGCGTTCTTCCTGCACCTCCGCGGAGAGCCGTATTTCCAAGGACCCAACCAGTTCTAATAGGAGGGCTGCCTGCGCGGTAAAAACGGTGGCGGGCAATAGGTCGCTATTTGGAAACTGGGCCGAAGCCGCGTCTTTCCAAAGGACCAAACAGCCCTCCAGGGCACCGCGCATGAGGATCGGAACGTAGAGGACAGGGCCTGAAATGCCGAGAACCACGGACCACGAATTGGGTGAGGGAGTCCCAGTATCGGGGAACTCAGCTTCACCAGGATTGGGTGCCTTAAGTGCCTGCCCCTGAGTGAGGGCGCCTAAGAACTGGGGGGAGGGTGTCCCAAAGGTCACGCCCAGTGGGGAGGCGAGGAGGGCGGGGGCAGCAGCGACTTCGTACGAAGATTCGCACAGCCATTGTCCGCCAAATGAGGAGAGGAAAACCAAAGAGCCGTCAGCCCCAGCAGCGGTGCAAGCCGCCTTGGAAATTGTTTGAACCGTGTCTTCCGCATCGTCGTCACTGGAGGCACTATCCGATAGCTCGCGTAGTGCCGCTAGCCAACCACCTTGTGAAGGATCAGCGGTCATTCTTGGTCCTGAGCCCATTTGTAGGACGCCTCCGATGCCAACAACTGTTGGTGCGTACCCGACGCGGTCACTTTGGCTGGGTGCTCGCTGTTCTGGTCCTCCTCGTCCCGACCGATCCGCAGCACGTAGTCGGCATCCCGCAGGCTCGAGAGTCGGTGGGTGACCACGACGATGCCCCGGTTAGATCCGGACCCCTGGAAGAGTTGCTGAAGCACAGCGTCTGCTGTCTCGGCGTCCAGGTGCTCCCCGGGCTCATCTAGGAGAAGCAGGGGAGCGGGCGAAGCGAGGGCACGCGCCAACAACAGTCGCCTGCGCTCCCCACCGGAGATTGTGGTTGCCCCCACCCCAAGCATGGTGTGTAAGCCGTTTGGTAAGCCCTTGACCCAGGGCCCGAGACCGACCTGTTCCAGGAGCTCCTCGGCCTCCTCCTCACTCACGTCGGCCCTGGCAACGCGGATGTTTTCAACGACCGTGGTGGCGAAGACGTGAGCGTCCTCTGTTGTCAATGAGACATAGGACGCGACCTGCTGACGTTCTGCACCCCAAAGAGGTGCGCCGTTCAGGTTGGCTTCCCCATGCTTGGGTTCTAGCATTCCAGCCAGCGTGTATAGCAGCGTCGACTTTCCGATCCCGGATGGCCCGACAATTGCGATAACCTGCCCGGGCTCCAATTTCAGGTTCACACCTTCCAAAGTGGTGGGGCGCCCAGGCCAGCCAACGCTGAGGTCTTTTGCGACAAGTGCGGGTCGCCCTTCAGCGGGGGCGGGGACATCGTGGGTTGGTTGGGCTTTGGTTTCTTCAGGTCCGAGGAGATCTGTGATCCTCTCGGCTGCACGCGCTGACTTGATCATCTGGACCGCGGCTCCTCCAAGGTCCGCAGTGCCTTCAAACGCGGCTAGCGGCGTCAAGACAAGTACGGCCAGGGCTACAGCCGCCACCATCCCGGCGTTTGTTTCGGGGATGGCAACTATCATCACGCCGATCACGGTGGCACCCATCGCGAACTTATCTAGTGCCGCGGCAAACGCCATCGGTTGGGCCGCTTTGCGGCGTGCTCGGTTCAGTCGTTCCGAGATGGTGTTAACCCGCCCGTATTCCGTGGCGAGGCGCCCATTGATCGCCAACTCGTCCGCCGATTCCAGCACGGAAAGCGAAGTGACGGAGAGGTCCTGATGGGCGGCTTGTTCCAGGGCCTCGGCTTCCCGTGCGGCCTTCGCCATGAGCATCGGTGCCAGGATGCCAGACACGGCAAGCCCCAAGGCGACGACGATCGCCGCTGGGACTGACAGGAAAGCGAATCCCACTACTGTTCCCACGCCGACCACTGCGGCGACTGTGAACGGCAGGAGAGACTTCACCACATAGTCACCCACCGCGTCGATATCCGCCCCGATTCGTGCAAGCAGGTCGCCTCTTTGCAGCCGGGCAACTTGGTCGATTGGCCCCTCCATCAGGCCGTCGTAGACGCTTAAACGGAGAGAGTCCATGCCCCCCAATGCAACTTTGTGGCTGGCTATGCGTTGCATATAGCGCAGGAGAGCTCGCAGGACGCCGAACATACGCACGGCTGTCGCAGCAACGGAAAGCACTAGAACGGGTGGCATTTGTGATGCTCTGGCAATCAGCCATGCCGACACTGCGGCGAGGCCTATCGCTGATCCCAGCGTGGCTGCCCCGTAAACAACGGACATGAGGAACCCGCCCGTGTTGAGGCCAAGCATTTTCACCACGCGACGTAGAGCGCGCTGTTCACCTGGGGTGAGGAACCATCTCATTTGTCTGCGCTCCTCTCTTCGGTGTCCGTCAAGGCTGATGCTTCAGCCTCCAGCTTCGCTGGGCTGGCGCTACCTGCCGCGACTACGGCACCTTCAACCCCGGACTGGGTTGCTTGAATCTCAGAAATCACGGAGGGGTCGAGGAACGAGGGCATGTCCCCACTCAGATCCTCAAGTTCGAAATCATCCGCAAGTTGCGGATACTTTGAGAGCTCCTCATCGGTGGCGGCCCGGGATTCGACTACCAGGACGTTGTCTGCGGTTCGCACAACCGCCGAACGGTGAGCGATCACTAGGACCGTTGTGCCTGCCCGTCGGAGTTCTTCGATCACTGACACCACTTGGTCTTCACTGACTGCGTCTAAGTGTGCGGTGGGTTCATCAAGCACCAGGAGAGAGGGCAGATCGAGGAGAGCCCGAGTAAGAGCCAATCGTTGCCGCTGCCCCAGAGAGAGCCCCACGCCGCCGGACCCGATTTCAGTGGCCCACGCTTTCGGCAGAGATTTTACGACGACGTCGAATCCTGTGGCTGATGCAGCCCGTTGCAGGTTGGGGTCGGATTCAACCACGGAACCATCCGGCGCGATATTGCTCAAGACGGATCCGGGAACGATGGTTGGGTGCTGGGGAATCCACGAGATGTCCCGCCACCACGCTTCCCTGTCGAAACTACTTATGGGGGTGAGAACACCGTTCTTGTCTTCTGCCAAGATTTGTCCGCGGGTTGCTGGTTCGAAACCCAACAGCACTTGGACAGTCGTAGATTTGCCCGCACCCGAGGGGCCCACCAGAGCCGTTATTTGTCCGGGTTCGATGGTTCCGTGAAGGTCAGCAGGTGCCCAACTCCCACGGGAAGCGACATAGAGGTTTTCGACCCGGATCGCTGATTTTCCGGCGGGGGAAGGGATGACGTCGCCGCTTTCAGGTTCGGGGGCTTCAAGGATGGCGAAGCATTGTTCAGCGGCCGCGACCCCATTGGAGGAGGCATGGAACTGTGTTCCCACGTGTCGGAGCGGATCAAACACTTCCGGGGCCAGCATGATGATTACAAGTCCCACAAACAGCCCCAATTGGCCACCTACCATCCGCATGCCGACTTCAACAGCGACCAAAGCGACTGAGAGTGTTGCTAAGAATTCCAGAACGCCCCCCGAGAGGAACGCCACTCTCAGGGTTTGCATCGTCGTTCTGGTGTTCTGCCGGGACAGGCGAATCAGGTGCTCCCTTGGCCCCTTTTCACGTCCCAGCGCGCGAAGCGTGGGGAGTCCCGTGAGCAGGTCGAGGAGTTGAGAGCCCAAGCGTTCCATTGCGACCAATTTCTTGGAAGAGAAGCTCTGCGTCATCCGACCGATCAAGCTCATGAATAGAGGGATCAGAGGAACAGCGAGGAGCGCTATCAAAGCAGACCAGAAATCGAGCGTCAATATGGCAATGAGCGTCAGTGGAGTAACGGTTGCAGCCAGCAGCAACTGGGGGAGGAAATCGACAAAGTATGGGCCAAGATCCTCAAGTCCGCGCGTGACCAAGGTTGCGGTTTCAGAGCCGTTACGAGCACGCCACCGCGGCCCCATCCTCACAGATTTCTCAATTACCTTTGAACGTAGTTCAGCGATTGCTTGGTCCGCGGCTTTGTGAGCGCGGGCCTGCCTCACATAGACAACAACAGCGCGTAAAACGACCACCAGCGCAAGGATGCCAATCGTAGGAAGGACCGCGCGTAGAGGTTCACCACCGGTCACAACCGGGGTCAGAGCAGCAGAGATTAGGAATGCCTGCGCAATCACAAGGGCTGCCGTGAGAAGGCCCAACAGCGCAATCTCGAATATGTAACGCTTGGCGGCCTTTGCGTAGTGCAGGAGACGAGGATCGAGGGGTTTCACTCGTTCATTGTTCCAGATCCGGTGAAGTGTGTGCGAGCGTGACTTCACTTCAGCTGCCCGCGCAAACAGAAAGTTTTGGTTGGCGGTTCCGTCTGCAGTGAGCTGTTCGTTGCGCGCCAGGCTGGTTGTGAGTCAGCTGGTTGGCGTGGGATTGGTGTCTATGACTGTTTCGCTGGGTTTAACTGCGGACGAGATTACGGGGTGCGTTCGTAAGTGCTTGCGTGTGCCTTTTGGCTCGAAGTGGCCAGTGGTTGTGGCTCAGGGATTGGCCACTGACTGAGATCCCCGCACACCTTCGTCATAACCACACTTGTCTTCAGTCTATTAAGGACGGTCGAGGAAGACTGTGACGCTTCATTGACAGTTGCTGTAGGACCTCGCGCAATACGGCTCAACCACCGGTGCCTATCCCAAGATCACCAGCAGGGGGCACCCGCCTTGTTTCACCACACTGTTCCGTGTCCCTGATGTGGTTCCCGGAGCTTTCCGTGCCACCGTTTAGGAGCATTACCTATTCATAACAGGCACATCAGGGACAGGGGAGCACGCCAGGGACACGGAAGCGCATCAGGGACAGGGAAGCGCCCCACTGGCTCGAAACAGGTCGGCAACCGATGATCAGAGAACAAACAGAACAGGGCTGAAGTGACTCACTCGCGAAAAGATCGTTCACAAGAAGTTGGGGATAAGAAAAGGTGTGGGACAACCTTGGAGGTTGTCCCACACCTAATCACTTATGAGCCTGTTTGTTCCGGGCTCAGTACGTCGTCCCTACGCCTGCTTCCCGGTGAGGAAGTTGGCGTTCACGCGCACTGAGTCAGGTAGCAAGCCTGTGGAGTTGTCGACATCGTCGGGGTCGATCCTGCGCCGGAAGACCCAGTAGGACCAGATCGTGTACGCAATGACCACAGGAACCAGCAGCACCGCGACCCAGGTCATTACGACCAAGGTTGAGTGCGTTGAAGATGCCCAGTCGATTGTCAGCGAATAAGCCGGATCGATGGCCGACTTCATTACGTATGGAGCCATCGAGCTGAACACCCAGGCCACCGCCGACACGATGCCGATGGAGGAGAAGGTGAACGCCCAGCCTTCCTTGGCGATGCTCTTTTGTGCGTTGATCGTCGCGAGCACCAAAGCCACGGCTGCGATAATCAGCGGGATCCACGACCAGTTGTTGGTGGAGTAAGCAAGCTGACCCCACAGGACCCAGCCGGCTGCCAAAACCGTAGCCACGATTGAGGCGGGGCCACCGATAGCAACTGCGCGTTCCCGAAGTTCTCCCGTGGTCTTCAAACCCAGGAACTGTGCTCCGTGAGCGAAGCAGACCGCCACTATGGTGATTCCACCAAAGATGGTGTACCAGGTGAACAGCGACCAGAACCCGCCGGTCAAGTTGAACACGGTGAATCCGTCGGTCAGTTGGCCAGCCACCTGGTCTGCGGGGATCTCTGTCATAACCAGTGAACCGTCGACGACGGCTGAGGTCTGAGCCTCAATTTTCATTCCCTGAACCAGGTTGGAGAAAGCAACTCCAAGGATCAAAGGAACGCCGTAGGCCGAGATGGTGTGGACTGTGTCCCAGGTGTTCCGCCACTTATCAGTGTTGATCTTCGAGCGCCATTCGATCGCCACAATTCGAACGATCAGCAGCACCAGAAGAAGGAACAGTGCAAAGTACATGCCGGAGAACATGGTCGCGTACCACAGCGGCATCGCAGCAAAGGTGGCGCCGCCGGCAGTTAGTAGCCAGACCTCATTGCCATCCCAGTGGGGGCCGATGGTCCGGACCATCGCCGTACGGTCTTTGCCGTTGCGGCCCATGATGGGAAGCAACATGCCTACGCCGAAGTCGAAACCTTCCAGGACCAAGTAGACGGCCCACAGGACTCCGATGAGGATGAACCAGAGAATACTTAGAAACATCATTTGAGGTTCTCCTTATCAGTAACCAAAGTTGAGGGCTTGAGCTTCAGCTTCGTCACGCAACTTGGGGTTGCTTGAATCCAGGTTTTCATCAGTTGGATCATGCATCCCCTCCCTCACGTAACGCCGCATCAATATCACCCAGACGACGCCCAGCGCACCGTAGAGAACGGTGAACAGGATCATCGATAGGAGCATATATATGGGGCTAACCGCGGTGGAGATACCAACTTCGGTGAGCTGCACCACCGACCCTAATGGGTCCCCGTTTTGCAATGCTGCAATATTCGGGTAAACCACGAATGGTTGGCGGCCCATCTCTGTGAAGATCCATCCGAAGGACACCCCTAAGTAAGGCGTAAGAATGGACGCAATCGCGTACCTGCCTAGCCAGACGCCCGTCGGTATTCGGCCCCCACGCATTGCGTAAAGTGCCCAGAATGCGAGGAGCACTGGGAAGAGAATCATTCCGATCATCAACCGGAATGTCCAGAACACTGGCTCTTGAATTGGACGGAAGTCATAGTCGGCCGCGTCGCCGTACTTCGCTACGAAGTCCGCGTTGTTGTTCAGCAGCTCGACCAGCTGCGCTTGTGCTCCCTGAACACCCATCTCTTCAGAAGTGAAGGAGTTGGATGCCATAAATGAGGCGACTCCAGGCACGGTAATGATCCGCATCGGCCCTCCGTCGCCCTCAAGTGGACAAGAGCCGAAGGCAGCAACGGTGAACGCTGCGCCTTCTGTATCGACGCAGATAGCTTCTGCCGCAGCCATCTTCATTGGTTGCAAGCGAACCATCTCTTGACCTTGAAGGTGACCGGTCCCGCCGACCCCAATTGCGCCAATGAAGATGACCCAGATGCCAAACATCGTGATTGGGCGCCACACTTCACGGGCTTCCTTCATGCCCGCTTCGCCGCCCTCACGTGCTGCGCGCGTCATCCACCAGATGGCAATGCCGGCGATGAATGTGCCCGCAAGTAGCCACGCGGAGGTCACGACGTGCGTGAACCCCCAGAAGAGAACGGGGTTAACAATCAGTTGGAAGAATCCTCCGACGCCATCGAGTTCGGCGCGACCCGTTTCCGGGTTGAAGATGGTTCCCACGGGGTGCTGCATCCAAGAGTTGGCTGCAAGAATCCATAGGGCAGAGAGGTTCACGCCGATTGTGACCAACCAGATCATTGCCAGGTGAACGCCCTTCGACAGGCGCCCCCAACCAAAGATCCACAGGCCCAAGAATGTGGATTCCATAAAGAATGCGAGCAGAGCTTCAATCGCCAGTGGCGCACCGAAGATGTCGCCAACGTAGCGAGAGTATTCGGACCAGTTCATGCCGAACTGGAATTCCTGCACGATGCCTGTGGCGACGCCCAGAGCAAAGTTGATGAGGAAAAGTTTTCCGAAGAAGCGGGTGGCTTTCAGCCATGTTTCGTTCCCCGAGCGTTGCCACATCGATTGCATGATTGCAACGCACAGAGAAAGTCCGATGGTCAATGGCACCAGTAGGAAGTGGTAGACGGTGGTGATACCGAACTGCCACCTTCCAAGCAGAACTGGATCCAGAGCCGTCGTCAAGACGTTCATAGGGTCCGACCTTTCAATCTGTGGAGATCAGGAAGAATGCGGGAAAATAAAAAGGGATGATTCAGTGCACGGCAACTCCGGTCGCCAAACATCCCAAGCCGTTTCCATCACTGTTTGAATCTACCCCACGTTCCTCCCGATATTTGCGATCTGCGTGATGGCGGGGCACAACGTTGTGGATTCTTGACCTCGTTCGATGGTTCCTGGCAGCTTAGAAAACCGTGCGGGAATGGGTATCGGGAGAACGAGGCGTTTCCGACATCTCATCATCAATTGGGTCGAGTCCCGCATAGTTGCGCTAGTCTTGGCTTATTGGGCGCCGGGACGCACCTCCCGGACCGTGGCCTCTGTTCCCGGCCTAAAGCCGTGCGGGACAGGTTGTCGTGGACTTGCGCCCTCAGAGTTTCCGTCCCCGGAGGACGAGTATTGCAAGCCCGAGTGTCGGCTGCGGTGTGGCGGTCGCCGCCCGCAATTGGAGAATTGTTGACTAGCGAAAATAGTGGAGAAAATTTCACTCCGCAGACACCCGCTGCAGCGCTTCTGTTCCAGGCACCTGCTTTTGTGGAGCCAGTTTCGAAGCCTGCCACCAGGGAACCAAGACCCAAAGACGAAGAACCTTCTGCCAAATCATCGTCCGACTCCCAAGCATCCGACGGACAAGGCCGTGGCAACCGTGGCGGACGCAGCCGCGGAGGTCAGCAACCAGGAAGTGGCCGACAACAGAAGCAGGGCTCTGGGACCGGGCCCGCAAGCGGTTCTGCGAGCAGTGGTTCGGGCAGTTCTGGCAAGTCCAAACAGGGACAGAAGAAGCAGAGTCAAAACGCCTCGAACGCGACGGATGAGCAGAAATCTCCTACGCGCGCAAACGCGAAACAAACCTCGCAAAAGGCTTCTGGCGAAAAAGGGGACGAATCCGAAAAGGAGTTGCCCGAACACGCCAAGAGTGATGCGGAGGACCAGCAGCAAGGGACGGCTCGGCGTAGACGACGCCGCACACGCCCTTCTGCGCAAGATCGCGCGCGTGAGGAAAACAACGATCCCGCAGACCAGGTGCAGGGGCTGAAGGGCTCTACGCGTCTGGAAGCAAAGCGGATGAGGCGTAGGGAAGGACGCAGGGACTCCCGTCGCAGACAGTCAATCACTGAATCAGAGTTCCTTGCCCGCAGAGAATCTGTTGACCGCGAGATGGTTGTCCGCCACCAGGATGGCTCCGATCAGATAGCAATCCTTGAAGACGGCATCTTGGTGGAACACTTCGTTGCTCGACGCACCACCCAGTCGGTTGTTGGCAACATCTATCTGGGCCGTGTCCAGAACGTTCTGCCTTCCATGGAGGCCGCTTTTGTTGATATTGGTCGCGGCCGCAACGCGGTTTTGTACGCGGGCGAGGTCAACTGGGATGTCCTCGGAGCGGAGGGGAAACCGCGCCGAATTGAAACGGCTTTGAAGTCCGGCGAAACGGTCATGGTCCAGGTGACTAAGGATCCGATCGGACATAAGGGTGCCCGCCTGACAAGTCAGATCACGCTTGCGGGGCGGTACTTGGTGTACGTTCCCGGCTCGTCGATGCTTGGCATTAGCCGCAAACTTCCGGATTCGGAGCGTGCGCGTCTGAAGAAAATTCTGCGCCAGATACTCCCCGAAAACGCCGGTGTGATTGTTCGAACCGCGGCTGAGGGTGCCACGGAGGAACAGCTTCGTGACGACGTAACTCGCTTGACGAATCAGTGGGAGTCGATTGAGAAGAAATCAGAGACGACCCGTAAAGCCCCCGTTCTGCTGCGGGGCGAACCAGAACTTGTTGTGCGGGTGGTCCGGGACCTCTTCAACGAGGACTTCTCCAAGCTTGTTGTTCAGGGAGATGAGACCTGGACCAAGGTTTACGACTATGTCGATGAGCTCTCTCCTGAGCTCACGGACCGCCTGGAGCATTGGACGTCTGGGGAAGACGTGTTCCACGCCAAGAAGGTCCAACAGCAACTCGCGAAGGCGATGGACCGCAAGGTGTGGCTCCCCAGCGGGGGGACACTCGTCATTGAGCGAACCGAAGCGTTGACCGTCGTAGACGTCAACACGGGTAAGTTTGTCGGGTCGGGCGGAACGCTTGAAGAAACCGTGACCCGAAACAACCTTGAAGCCGCTGAAGAAATCGTGCGTCAGCTGCGACTACGGGACATTGGCGGAATCATCATCATTGACTTCGTTGACATGGTTCTGGAATCCAACCGCGAGTTGGTTATGCGCAGGCTGATCGAAAGTCTTGGCCGGGATAGGACAAGACACCAAGTCACTGAGATCACCTCGCTCGGCCTGGTGCAGATGACCCGTAAGAGGGTTGGTGAGGGTCTGGTTGAGGCCTTCTCCACCAACTGCGAAGTCTGTGAAGGTCGCGGCTTCATCGTCCATGACCATCCGGTTGAACCCGGGCAGAAATACTCGCACCCGGCGCCGAATCATCGCTCCCGTGGAGAGCAAAGCAACCGCGGATACCGTGGCGGCTCCGGCACCCGGTCGACCTTTGATATTGAGTCGGATCGCGACTCCGGGCGCGGAAGAGGGCGCGGCACCGAAAAAGAGGCAACTCCCGAAACGCATGTCGGAGATGAAAAGGTCCGCACTGCTCTTCACTCCATCGCGGCAGCGTCTGCTCTGGGTGGGGCGACTTCTGGCGAGGACTCGCCTGAAACCGACGAAAAGGCGCAGCACGAACCTGTTAAGAACGCGCCGGCAGCCAAGGATGTTTCTGAGCAAGGGAAGCAGAAGTCTGGGCAGAAGGCCGCAAAATCCGGATCGAAGAAACACAAGTCGAAGAAGGAACCCAAGGCCAAGCAATCCAAGCCAGATAAGGCCAAATCCGGTCAGTCCAAGTCGGGCAAGCAGAAGAAGGCCGCCCCTGTTGAACCAGCGAGGGTTGCTAGACGTGCGGCGGGTTCCCCACCGCCAGCGGACAAGGTGGAAACTCAGCAGGCACTGCCCGCATCGGGGCCTGCCACGTTGAGCGTCGATGACATCACTTTGCCGGTGAAGAAACAGGACGAAGTAAGTGGTGGACGTTCCAGGAAGCGCACCAGCACTTCTGGAGCTAAAGTCGCGCCACGGCGAGCAGCTAAACGTGCGGCCGGGAGCCCCCCATCCAGCACGCAGCGCACCGAGGAAGAAGCCAACGGCGCAAAGGAAGCTGTGCGCGAACTTCTGGAAGGGCAGTGAGGCTGCGGTGAACTAGCCGGAACGCACCCGGGAGCCTAGCCTTGGGTGCATGGCTACTCATGCGATTGTTGCGGACCATCCAGGCGGACCCGACGTCTTGAAGCTCCAGGATGTGCCCATTCCCGTCCCTGCAAATGGGGAACTGCTGGTGAAGACCGGCGCGGTAGGGGTCAACTTTGTTGAGATCTACCAGCGGGAAGGCATCTACCCAGTCGATTTCCCCTTCACTCCTGGAAGCGAGGGTGCGGGAACAGTCGAGGCGGTGGGTGACGGAGTCACAGGTTTCATGCCCGGGGACCGTATCGCAACGTGTGAGGGAGTGGGGACCTACGCCGACTATTTCTTGGTCCCCGCAGACGCTGCCGCAAAGATCCCAGATGACGTGTCTATTAGGGAAGCGGGTGCACTTCCGCTCCAGGGCTGCACCGCGCACTATCTGATCAATTCGTCTTCGCATCCGACGGAGGGGGACACGGTCCTTGTTCATGCCGGGGCTGGGGGAGTTGGGCAACTGATTACCCAGATGCTGAAGAGTAAGGGTGTGCGAGTCATTACCACGGCGTCAACGGAGGAGAAGAGGGCGCTGTCTCGCGCTGCCGGGGCTGATCTTTCAATTGGGTACGAGGATTTCCCGGCCGTCGTCAGAGAATTCACCGATGGACGAGGGGTGGACGTCGTTTACGACGGGGTCGGAAAGAGCACGTTTGATGGGTCTCTTGCCTCCCTACGCATCCGCGGAGAAATGGTCCTTTTTGGGGGAGCGTCCGGGCAGGTTCCGCTGTTTGATCTTCAGCGGTTGAACAGGGAAGGGTCACTGTCGGTCACCCGTCCGTACTTGGACCATTTCATGTTGACCCCGGAAGAACGCCAATGGCGGTACACGGAACTGTTTGAGGCGGTGCAGGGTGGAACCCTGAAGGTCAAAATCGGGGCGGAGTTCCCTCTAGCAGAGGCAGGCTCGGCTCAGACGCAACTGGAGGGGCGGAAGACAACCGGCAAGGTGTTGCTGCACCCGTAAACATTTGCTACCCAGAAGCGCGCAAAAGAGTAATCTACGGCACAACGTGCGGAATCGCACAGGTCTTAGGGGGCGCTTGGGCCGTGGCGTTGTTGCCCCTGGGCGGGTGGTTCCGTTAGATTTGTTAGTCGGCGCAACCCGCGCCAGAGGCTTGTCGCCATTTTCTTCGTTTGTGCGAGGCGATGGCGGCGTCCCTCCATGAACTATTCGATTGAGAAGTGAGCAGCAACGTGGTCTACGCGATCGTTAAGTCCGGTGGTCGGCAGGAAAAAGTGACCGTCGGCGATGTCGTCCTTATGGACAGGCTGCCAGAAAAGGTCGGCGAGACCGTCGAATTGGTGCCCGTCATGCTTGTTGACGGTGAGACCGTCACAACGGATTCCAAGAAACTTGATGGCGTCACCGTGAAGGCTGAAGTCATTGATGACGAAGCAAAGGGTCCGAAGATCCGCATCGTCAAGTACAAGAACAAGACCGGCTACCGCAAGCGCCTGGGTCACAGGCAGAAGTTGTCGGCTGTTCGCATCACTGAGATCGCCTGATCTCGCTACCAAGAAGGGGATAAGAAATGGCACACAAGAAGGGCCTCGGTTCCTCCCGCAACGGTCGCGACTCGAACGCTCAGCGACTCGGGATAAAGCGCTACAGCGGCCAGACGGTTAACGCTGGGGAAATCCTGGTTCGTCAGCGTGGTACCAAGTACCACCCGGGCGACAATGTCGGTCGCGGCAAGGACGACACCTTGTTCGCACTTGTTGACGGCGCAGTTGAGTTCGGCAACATTCGGGGGCGTCGCTCTGTCAGCGTCCTGGCTGGCTAGTTACGTGACTGTCCGTTAGGGACACACCTTTTGGAGGGCATCTGTCTTTGGCAGGTGCCCTCAACCAATTCTTGATGGCCTTTGGGGCTTTTCCTTTGAAGGCGAGGCGCTCAACGTCGGAGCGACCAGGTACCATTCACGCCATGGCAACTTTTGTGGATCGTGTACGAATCAACGTCCGGGCAGGTGATGGCGGCAACGGCATTGCGTCTGTCCGGCGTGAGAAGTTCAAGCCCCTCGGGGGTCCCGACGGGGGAGATGGGGGCCGCGGGGGTTCTGTGATCGTAAGGGTTTCGGATCAGGAAACCACGTTGCTTACGTTCCACAGGCGTCCGCATTACTCTGCGGAAAAGGGACAGCCTGGTATGGGTGATGAGCGTCCTGGTAGGAACGGACAAGACCTGGTGCTTGATGTACCCGCCGGAACCGTAGTCAAAACGAAGTCGGGGGTGGTCCTGGCTGATCTGACTGCGGTCGGGGACGAATTAACGGTTGCAAAGGGTGGCAGAGGCGGCCTGGGGAACTCCTCCCTGGCGAATAGGGCTCGGAAGGCGCCTGGTTTTGCGCTGTTGGGTGAGCCGGGGGAAGAGCTAGACCTCATCCTTGAGTTGAAGTCCATTGCGGATGTTGCACTCGTTGGGTTCCCCTCTTCGGGGAAATCCTCGTTGATTGCTGCGATGTCACGGGCGCGACCAAAGATCGCAGACTACCCATTCACCACTTTGGTGCCGAACTTGGGGGTCGTTGAGGCGGGATTGGTGCGTTACACGATTGCGGATGTTCCGGGGTTAATCCCGGGTGCGTCGGAGGGCAAAGGGTTGGGCCTGGATTTCCTTCGCCACATTGAGCGGTGTGCGGTCATCGCTCACGTCATCGATACAGCATCGTTTGAGGTGCAACGGGATCCGCTCAAAGATTTGGCCGCCATCGAACGTGAACTGGCCGCATACCAGGGTGACTTGGGTGAGCTTGAGGGGTATGTGCCGCTGTCAGAGCGACCCCGGGTGGTGGTGTTGAACAAGATTGACGTGCCAGATGGGCGTGACCTTGCAGAGATGGTGCGGCCCGACCTTGAAGCGCAGGGGTTCGACGTTTTTGAGGTTTCCGCGGCAACTCATGAAGGCTTGAAAGAGTTGTCTTTTGGGCTCGCGAAAATGGTGGAGGAACACCGTAAGACGTTGCCGGAGCCAGAGCAGGCGCGTCGCGTCCTGCGCCCGACCCCAGTTGGCGCCCAGGGCGGTTTCACCGTGTCAAAGATGCAGCATGGCGGGGAGACAGTGTTCCAAGTCCGCGGTGACAAGCCCGAACTTTGGGTTGTGCAAACCGACTTCGCGAATGATGAGGCCGTGGGGTACCTGGCTGATCGGCTCAATGGTTTGGGAGTGGAAAAAGAACTTGCCAGGGCCGGTGCGATTCCAGGTGACCCCGTAATAATCGGTGATCTGGACGATGGGATGGTCTTCGACTGGGAACCCACGATCGGCACTGGCGCTGAGTTCCTTGGTGGCCGGGGGCAGGATCTGCGCCTGGGCGACTTGGACCGCCCAACCCGCAAGGAACGCAGGGAGAAGTTTTACGAGGGCATGGATGCGAAGGAAGCCGCTCGCCAACAGCTCCGCGATGAGGGTGCAAGCGGAATCTGGACGGACCCCAGTTTTGACGATGAGCTTGAGGAGGAGTTCGATGAGTGACACTCCCGACTCCCTCTCTTTATCAGCGGCCGCCGCTGATAGAGATCACAGACGAAAACGAATCGGCATCATGGGTGGAACATTTGACCCGATTCACCACGGACACTTGGTCGCTGCTTCGGAAGTCATGGACAAGTTCCAGTTGGACCAGGTGATCTTTGTTCCCACTGCGATGCAGCCCTTCAAGAAAGGGAAGAAGAGCGCTTCGGCGGAGCATCGCTATTTGATGAGCGTGATCGCGACCGCCTCGAACAACCGTTTCACGGTTTCTCGGGTCGACATTGACCGGGGCGGCGTTACATACACGGTTGACACGCTGCGGGATCTTAGCGAGGCAATTCCAAATGCCGACTGGTTCTTCATCACTGGTGCGGATGCGCTCCACGACATTCTCCGGTGGAAAGACTCCGAAGCGCTACTTAGTCAAGTTCATTTCGTCGGTGTTTCCAGACCCGAACATGACTTCACAACCGATGGTTTGCCGGACGGGTCAGTCTCGCTCATAGAGGTGCCGGCGATGGCGATCTCCTCGACTGACATTCGTAAACGAGTTGCTGACGGTGCGCCGATTTGGTACTTGGTGCCCGATGGGGTTGTGCAATACATCTGTAAGTACGGCTTGTACCGGTAGCGAGGGGTTCAGGGATCCTTGCCGAAGGGGTGTGGCCGTAATTTCGCGTGCCGCGAAGTGAGGATCGGCACAAGTGTGACAAACTTGAAGAGAGCCCAGGGATGCAAAGAGCGGCCCTGGGGTTGCAGTATTACTGGGTCAAATGACAAAGGAGATTGATGAGCTGTTCGCCTGAGGCGCTGGAAATGCTGGAGGTCGCCACGGAGGCGGCGTCAGAAGCGCTGGCCGAGGATCTCGTAGCCATCGATGTGACAGGTAACCTTCCCTTCTCTGACTGTTTCTTGATTGTCACCGCCGACAATCCCCGCCATATGAAGTCCGTGTCGGACGCCGTGGCAGAAGCGATGCGTAAGAAGCAAGGGGCCCGGCCTCTTCGTGTGGAAGGGGACCAGACCTCTGACTGGCTCCTTATGGACTACGGAAACCTAGTTGTGCACGTGTTCCTGCCTGAGGGGCGCGACTATTACGCTCTCGACAAGCTCTGGGGGCATGCTCCCAAAGTCAACCTGGAGAAGATCGCCTAGGCACCAGGCGTCGCCCTCGCAGAGGGCCGGTTCTAAGTTGTTGGTTCGATCTGGCGTGCCTCGTGAAGACGCTCGAACTCTGCCGTCATTGTGGGATTGTTCTTTGTTAGCCGTTTGATGGTGACATCTTGAGCCTTGTTGTTCGCCAAACGCAGTTGATTCTCTGAACCGAGCAAGGACTCCTTGACCTTCTGCAGGCGAGCGATCGCCTTATCAATCTCGTCGATCGCAGTCTGGAAGTGTCTCGAAGCAATGTCGTAGTTGCGCCCGAATGCGCTCTTGAACGCGTTGAGCTCATCTTCGAAGTTCGTGACGTCGATGTTTTGGGCTTTCACCAGTTCCAGTTCCGACTTGTACTTGAGAGCGTTCATCGCAGCGTTTCTCAGCAGAGTGATCATGGGGATGAAGAACTGGGGGCGGATCACGTACATCTTCGGGTACCGGTGGGAAACATCAACGATGCCGGTGTTGTAGAGCTCACTGTCGGACTCCAGCATCGAAACCAGAATCGCGTACTCGCATCCCTTTTCGTTGCGGTCTTTGTCGAGTTCTTTCAGGAAGTCCTCGTTCTTCTTCTTCGTGGCAGTGGTGTCAGATTCGTTCTTCATCTCAAACATGATGGAGACGATCTCTGTGCCGTCTGCCCCAAAATCTTTGAAGATGTAGTCGCCTTTGGAACCGGAGGACGCATCGTTGTCTTTCTCAAAGTACGCGGCGGGGAAAGCGGTGGCGCGGATTTGATTGAAAGTGGTTTCGCAGTGCTGCTCCAGCGTTTCACCAACCATCTTGGTTGAAAGCCGTGTCTTCATATCCCGGAGTCGCTCGATTGCGTCATCACGGTCACGCAGTTGGGTTTCGAACTTTTCCTTTAGGGCGTTTTGTGCCAGTTCGTTTTTGAGTTTCGCGTGGTCGAAGTCGTTTCGAATCTTGTCACGTTCTTGCTCTACGGTTTTGACCGCTTCGCTCAGCGCTAGTTCCTGATTGGCCTTGGCCACTTCCAAGTCCGCTTGGAGCCGTTGAATCTCAAGGTCCTTTGCAGTGTTCGCCTCCTGCAGATCGGCCTTGTGTTTCTGCTCGGCAAGTTCTTCCGCAGCGGTTCTTTCCTTCTGCGCCTGTTTGAGGTCGTGAAGTAGTTCGTCCCGTTCTTTCTCCACTTTAGAAAGGGCCTCAGCCACGGCCAGTTCACGGGCGGTCTTGCTGGCCTCAACCTTGGCTTCCAGAGATTGGATCTCGGTGTTCTTCTCCGCTTCAACACGTTGGAGATCAGTGAGTGCTTTGGCCCTCTCTAGTTCCAGTTCCCTCTGCTTCTCCTGGTCGGCAAGCTCAAGCCTGTCGTGAATTTGCTTTTCAAACTCTTTGTCCCGAACTTGTTTGGCAATGTCTGCGTAGCCAGCCTGATCGATCTTGAACATTTTGCCGCAGTGCGGGCATTTGATTTCGTGCATGATGTCTCCTCTGGATGGCAGTGTAGGGCGCCGCGAATCCGGCTAGAGGTTCTTCTGTGGGGTCTGGGGATTAGAGTCTTGGTTCATCCGCCACTCGGGATAGCCCGGTTCGAGGCGAGTTGCGGAGAACCCTGCTTCGCGCAACTGTTTGACGGCGTGTGCGGCCATCACGCAGTAAGGGCCGCGGCAGTACGCCACGATCGGGGTGTCGAGGGGGAGCTCGTCCATCCGTTCCGCCATATCAGACAGAGGGATGCTGATGGCACCGGTTACGTGACCGGCCAGGTATTCGTCAACTGGGCGAACATCGATCAGTGTGAGTTCTTCCTCCTCTTCGACAGCTCTCTCCAAGTCATCCAGTTGCATCGGCTTTGCATCGTCAAACTCATTGAAAAAGGAGGATGTGAGTGCTGAGACGTCGGCGATTCGTTCCTCGGACACCTTCACCAGGGCGCGGTAAGCGGCCAGGACGCTGGGGTGTGAAAGTCGGTAGATGCGCGAGGTCCCCTCGACTCGTTTTGTGACTAGACCCGCACTTGCCAGCACCTGTAAATTGCGCGAGGTGTTCCCGACGGACGCCCCGACTTGACGGGCCAGTTCGTCCACGGAACGCTCCCCTTGAGCCAGTACGGCCACCATTTCCACGCGTTTTGCGTTCCCAAGTGCGGCGCCTACCCGGGCAAAGTGCCCGAACACCGCGTCATTAAACTCACGGTTGTTCACGCCATCTCCTTATTCTCGATATCTGTAGTACAGTATTCGCGTTATCTGTAGTATAACGGCTTGGGTCGGGGAACCACCGACCAGTCGAGCAGCAAGAAGATCGAAACCTCCAGGCGGAGGGTCGAAAGGATACAACGTGCACGACGTCATCATTGTTGGGTCAGGTCCGGCCGGATACTCGGCAGCCATCTACACTGCCCGCGCCAACTTGAGCCCGATTGTTATTGCCGGTTCGGTGACCGTTGGTGGGGAACTGATGAACACCACCGAAGTGGAAAACTACCCGGGGTTCCCCGACGGGATCATGGGGCCGGATTTGATGATGCAAATGCAGCAACAAGCGGAAAAGTTCGGCGCCAAACTTGTTTACGACGACGTCACGAAGCTGGACTTGGAAGGTCCGGCTAAGAGGGTCACTGTTGGTGGGGGAGACGTTTACGAGGCCAAGGCCGTCATCTACGCGACGGGTTCGGCATACCGCAAACTGGGCGTGCCAGGGGAGGAACGGCTCTCCGGCCACGGCATCTCCTGGTGTGCAACGTGCGACGGGGCGTTCTTCCGCAACAAGAATGTTGTTGTCGTCGGTGGCGGGGACTCTGCTTTGGAGGAGGCGACGTTCCTGTCTCGGTTCGCAGACAAGGTGACGGTCATCCACCGGCGCGATCAGTTGCGCGCGTCGGTGGCTTTGCAGGAGCGGGCTTTCAAAGATCCCAAGGTTGACTTCGCGTGGAACAAGATCGCCAAAGAAGTGAAAGGCGATGGCAAGGTCAGTTCAATAGTCCTGGAAGACACCGTCACCGGAGAGATCACCGAAATGCCGGTGGATGGGGTGTTTGTCGCGATTGGCGCGGATCCTCGTACGCACCTGGTTCATGGCCAATTGGATCTGACGTCCGAGGGCACGATTGCAGTTGCCGGCAGGTCTTCACGCACCAACCTGCCTGGTGTCTTCGCCGCCGGCGACGTGATCGACCCGACGTACAAGCAGGCCGCTACCGCTGCCGGCTCCGGTGTTGTCGCGGCATTGGACGCAGAGGCGTACCTGGCTGCTTTATGACAACAAGCCTCCGACTCAGTCGGTGACGACCGCGATATCTGCGTTGCGAACAGTCACAGAAATGACGCGGGAACTGGAGTCAGCCTCTGCCACGGTGACGTTTATTTTCCCCTTCTTTGCAGCAGTCTCGACCAGGTAGTCCGTGTCGGGTAGGACAAGACGCACGTTCCCGTCGTTGCTGTCGACGGTCACCTGGTCGGGAGCATCCGAGAAGGTTAGATCGACGCTGCCGTTGCGGGTGTCCGCTAAGACGGTCTTCACTGACAGGTCGGTGCCCGTAACCTCCATGTCTTTCCCGTCCAGGATCAAGGTCGGGCTGCTGATCTGAGAGAGCTTCGCGGTCCCGTTGACGGCGCTGACGGTGAGGTCTGCGGCGAAATCAGTCACGGTGATCTGCTGATTTTTGTTCTGCGCGATAACCGCCACGCCCTCGGGCACCGTCACCGTGAAACGACCCTTGCAACCAAGCGCGAGTCCGTCGCAGTTGACGGCCAAAGTCAGGGTGTCGCCGTCCAGGGACTCCGTCACCTCGGGATTTTTGCTATTCGCGGAGCCAGTTGCTTGGCTGTCCACCTGCACCTCGTTCCCCTCCCCAGAAGTGATTATTAGGTCGGCCGTCCCCGCGTCAATCGTGAGGGTTTGCCCGGTGTAGGGGAAGGTTTGCGAAACTGCTTCCACTTCCAAGAAATCGGAGTCAGCGCTGCTTGACCCCGCTCCTGAGCAGCCAGCGGTGAGGAGAAGAAGCGCGGCAGCGCCTCCAAGCGTCAGGGCACGGAAAATTCTGTTATTCATGAGATCTCTCTGTCGGTTGAGAATCGGACTAAGAATGTTTG
>CAYFRT010000002.1:0-40908 GCA_964345585.1 uncultured Actinomyces sp.
TAGGGACCGCGAAGTACGCTTGGAAGCGTTCTATTGGCTGCAACCGTGCTTACACCCGCCGCTACGGCAACGTATCGCCACATCAGTCGGATGCTTTGTCGAAGAGAAGCCCCACCCCGCCAGCACGAAGCGCAACGGCCGATCATCCCGTAGTTGTAACCACCCTGCTGTGGCAACCCAGCCGTCTTACTCGTCTGCTTCAGGGTCGCCCAGGAGTTCAGCCACATGGTCAGGAACATAAGTAGACAGGTCCTTCGGCGGGCGACGATAATTCTTGTCGTCCGTTGGCTCCGTCGGGATGTGGACCTTTGTGGTTGGGATGTCCGTGTAAGGAATCGTGGAAAGCAGATGGGCCATCATGTTCAGGCGCGCATGTTTCTTTATGTCGGATTCCACCACGTACCACGGTGACGTAGGAGTGTCCGTGTGCGTGAACATATCATCCTTCGCGCGGGAATAGTCGTCCCAGCGGTTCACCGACTCAATGTCCATGGGCGAAAGCTTCCAACGCCTTACAGGGTCATTTTGGCGAGCATGGAATCGCTTGAGCTGTTCCATTTCCGACACAGAGAACCAATACTTACGAAGGAGGATGCCGTCGTTGATGAGCATGTCTTCAAAGATCGGCGTCTGACGCATGAACAGGTTTACCTGTTGCGGGGTGCAAAAACCCATCACCTTCTCAACGCCTGCCCGGTTATACCAAGAACGGTCGAACAACACTATCTGCCCGCCGGCAGGCAGATGCTCAATGTAGCGCTGGTAGTACCACTGGGTTTCTTCGCGTTCGGTGGGTGCCGGAAGTGCCGCAATTCGGGCAACGCGCGGAGAGAGATACTCGGTTATGCGCTTTATCGCGCCACCCTTACCGGCAGCGTCACGGCCTTCAAACAGGACGACCACCCTGGCTCCAGTTGCCCTCACCCATTCCTGGACTTTGACAAACTCTGTTTGGAGTCGGAAAAGTTCTGCCTCGTAAACCTTATTGGGAATCTTGTGTTGGTTCGTCTTCTTTGACATGCGCCCAGATTACAACGTCTACAACGCACTTGTGTGCCTTCCATCTGCCAACACAGATGGAAGGCTACAGGCGAACTACATCTTAAACTCAGTGACCCTGCCCAGATCCGGAGTGGTGCCACTGATGGTGTGAACACGAATGGAGTTCGAGTTCGCGTGGATTCCCGGAGGCATTCCCGCAACAATCACCAGCTTCTCCCCCGACTCAGCGATCCTTGCAGCTTTCGCAACCAAATCAACCTGGTCCACCATCTCATCCGTGTGATAGATATTGGGCAACTTGTAACACTCAACGCCCCACGACAACGCTAGTTGTCGTCTGGTTTCCTCTAACGGGCTGAACGCGATCTGTGGAATCGGGCTGCGCAGACGTGACATCTGGCGTGCCGTCGCACCCGACAAGGTGAAAGTAACCAGGTACCTAGCATCAAGCACCCGCGCGAGGGAAGCCGCGGCCTGACAAATAACGCCCGACTGGTCAGAATCGTAAGAGGACAGCTTCGCGATGCGGTCGCCCCCGTTTTCCTCAGTGTTTTCGATGATCCGCGCAACCGTTCGCACCGACTGAATCGGGAACGCACCAACAGATGTTTCCCCAGAAAGCATCACCGCGTCTGCCCCGTCAAGAATGGCGTTGGCACAGTCCGACGCCTCAGCGCGGGTGGGACGAGGATTCTTGATCATCGAATCCATAACCTGAGTTGCAACGATGACTGGTTTAGCCTGCTGACGTGCCAGTTCAATAGCGTCCTTTTGGACCAGAGGCACCTCTTCCAAAGGCATCTCAACGCCCAGGTCACCGCGGGCCACCATAATGCCATCAAAAGCACTAACAATGTCCGCCAAGTTATCCACGGCCTGCGGCTTCTCAATCTTCGCGATGACAGGGATAAACCTGCCCTCTTCGATCATGATCGCACGAACGTCATCAACATCTGCCGCGTCACGCACAAACGACAGTGCGACGAAATCCGCCTCATTCCTCAGAGCCCACCGCAAATCCTCACGGTCCTTCTCCGACAGAGCAGGCACCGACACTGCGACGCCGGGGAGGTTCAGTCCCTTGTGGTCTGAGACCACTCCAGGAACCTCCACCCGGGTAACAACGTCAGTATCTGTCACGTCAATGACACGTAGCCCAACGTTCCCGTCGTCAATTAGGAGCCGATCGCCAGGGCGGCAGTCCCCCGGCAGCCCCTTGAAAGTGGTTCCCACAAGTTCTTTCGTTCCCGGCACATCGCGAGTGGTGATGGTGAACTTGTCATCGATCTCAAGCATCTGGGGGCCGTCGGCAAACGTCTCCAACCGAATCTTTGGACCCTGCAAGTCAACGAGCACCGCAATCGCGCGCCCAGAATTGTCCGCAGCTTTGCGCACACGCTTAATGACACGTTCATGCTCTTCAGCAACTCCGTGGCTCCTATTAATACGGGCCACATCCATCCCGGCATCTACCAGGGCCTGGATTTGCTCAGAGGACTCCGTAGCGGGACCGATTGTGCATACGATTTTTGCGCGACGCATATTTCTACTCCGATACCGCCACTGCGGCGTAGGGATGACGAACGATTCGGCTCTTTAGCCAAGCTTAGCCTGTTTACTTCAGGCTCCCACGCCTACGGAGCCGCGTCGGTTGCCGAGGTAGCCTTCGAATCAGTGTCCTTGCCGTCAGGGGAGCGGTCGGAGGGCACTTCCGGGTCGCTGTCTTTGTCCTTGTTCTTGTTTTTGTCTTCTGACTTGCCCTCGCGCTCTTTGACGATCTCCTTATATGCCGCAACTTCTGCGGGTGACACACGAGTTGACGCGCCAACCTTGCCACAAATGAAGAACAGCAAAATGCCCGCGATGAGAACAAAGATTGAAGTCCAAGTGTTCAAACGCAAACCGAAGAACACTTTCGCTTCATCAAGGCGCATCGACTCCATGATGATTCTCCCGATCGGATACACGATCAGGTATAGAGACATGACCTGCCCAGACTTGAACCGAATCTTGCGGTCCAAAAAGATCAGGAGGGCGGCCATGGTCAGATTCCACAACGCCTCGTAAAGGAAGGTCGGGTGGAACAACGTCCCCACCTCGTACCCAGCCGCCAGGTGCGCTTCATCAATTTCTAGGCCCCACGGCAAGTCGGTCGGAGACCCGTAAAGCTCCTGGTTGAAGTAGTTGCCGAAGCGGCCAATCGCCTGCGCGATGAGGAGACCGGGCGCCAGTGCATCCGCGAACGGCCCCACCCGCTGCCGGTCACGACGCAGGCTTATGATGGCGCCGACCGCGCCAAGCCCAATCCCCCCGAAGATGGCCATGCCACCTTCCCACACTTTGAAGACTCCCCAGGGATCCGCCCCCGGGCCGAAGTAGTTGTAGGGGGTTGTGATCACGTGATACAAACGTGCTCCGACAAGGCCAAACGGTATTGCCCACAGTGCCGCATTCAAAGCAACGTCCCCATCGCCACCACGCTCGCGGTAACGCCACCAAACAACCCAGGCAGCCACAGCCATGGCGAGGACCATGATGACCCCGTAGGCGCGGATTGGGAGGGGACCCAGCCAAAGGGTTCCGGTGGATGGGGAGGGTATCGAGGCAGAGATTAGTGCGCTTCCCATGCTCCGGTAACGCCCTCCTTCAAGTCTTTCGTTAGGGAAGCAAGGCCCTTTTTCGCCTTCTTCCAGTCGCCCACCAGCATATGACGAACAAACGCGGAGCCGACAATCACACCGTCGGCATACTCGCCTATTTCGCGTGCTTGGGCTCCATCAGAAACCCCAATTCCGACGCAAACTAAGTCCGCCCCAGCCAGCCGAGTGTTTTCAACCAGCGTCCGCGCTGCAGAATCAACCTTGGCGCGGTTGCCCGTCACCCCCATCGTGGATGCGGCATACACCCAGCCGTTCGCTGCGGCCGAGATCAGCTCCAGGCGTTCTTTCGAGGAAGAAGGAGCCGTAAGGAAGATCCGTTCAAGACCGTATTTGTCAGAAGCCTCAATCCAAGGGCCGGCTTCCTCCGGGGGAAGATCCGGGGTGATTAGGCCCGCGCCTCCAGCGCCAGCAAACTGCCCGGCGAACCGGTCCAAGCCGTACCAGAAGACGGGGTTCCAATACGTCATCGACGTGGTGGGAACGCCGTAGTCACTGAGTTGATGAACCGCTTCGAAAAGATCCTCCAAGTGGGTTCCGTGCTGCAAGGCAGCCGTGCTGGCCGCTTGAATTACCGGACCATCCATCCCTGGATCGGAGTAGGGAAAGCCCAGTTCGATAACGTCAACCCCGTTATCCACGACGGTCTTCGCAGCCTCGATTGACTTTTCTACCGTGGGGAAACCCAACGGTAGATAGGCAATCAGCGCGGCATCGCCACGCTCGTTGGCCCTTCGAATCGCGTCAGCGCTGATCCCCACGATGCTCCCCCTCCACGGTTGTGGCCGGCTCTGCGTCGTCCTCAACCACCTGCGACTTGCCGCCCTTTGCGGACGGATCAATCCTGTCCAATGCGGGCTCGCCCAAGCCAAACCACTTGGCGGCCGTTTCCATATCTTTGTCTCCGCGCCCAGAAAGGTTCACCAGCAAGATTGGAGGCGCCGTGTCCTTGGGTGCCACCTGACGGTGCTCTTCCGCCCACTTCAGCGCACCCGCGAGGGCGTGAGCCGATTCGATGGCGGGAATGATGCCCTCCGTCTGAGAGAGCCTCTGGAAAGAATCCATGGCCTCGGCATCTGAAATTGGGATGTAGGTGGCTCTCCCAATGTCCGCCAGGTGAGCGTGTTCGGGACCAACCCCAGGGTAGTCCAGGCCGGCAGAAATGGAATGGGACTCCTTGGTCTGTCCGTCACGTTCCTGCAACGAAAAGGTTTTCGCCCCGTGGAGAAGTCCGATGTCTCCCTGCGTGATTGAGGCGGCGTGCCGCCCTGTTTCAAAGCCCTCGCCCGCGGCTTCGCAACCAATCAACTGCACTTCCTCGTCCGGAACAAAAGCCGTGAAGACACCGATCGCGTTGGAGCCGCCCCCGACACACGCAAACACGGCATCAGGCAGTTCACCCGTCTGGTCGAGGATCTGTTGACGCGCCTCATCCCCGATGACCCGTTGAAGATCCCGCACCATTCCAGGGAAGGGATGAGGGCCAGCGGCGGTGCCGAAAACGTAGTTAGTCGTTTCAACGTTCGTGACCCAGTCACGGAATGCCTCATTGATGGCATCTTTCAAAGTCTCAGATCCCTGGGTGACTCCGATGACCTCCGCACCCAGAATCTGCATGCGGGCTACGTTGAGCGCCTGTCTTTCAGTGTCAACCCTGCCCATGTAAACGGTGCAATCCAGGCCCAACAACGCGGCGGCCGTAGCAGTGGCGACTCCGTGTTGGCCCGCCCCCGTCTCGGCAATCACGCGCTTCTTTCCAATCGCCTTGGTCAGCAGCGCCTGTCCCAGCACGTTGTTGATTTTGTGCGAGCCAGTGTGGTTCATGTCCTCACGTTTGAGGAAAATGCGCGCTCCGGTGCCCTCAGCGAATCGAGGGACTTCGGTGAGTAACGAGGGACGCCCCGCGTACTCGTTAAGAAGCTTCTTAAAATCACGTTGGAAGCCCTCGGAAGGCCAGAGTTCTTCCCAAGCAACCGACAACTCTTGGGTCGCACCCATGAGGGGTTCAGGCAGATACCGCCCTCCGAAAGATCCAAAGTAGTGGGAGTCGTTGTTTGCCACTTACTCCTCTTCCCGAGCCTCACGTACTCTTTGTTTGCGGTCCGTCATCAAAGCCGGGTGGGCTCCTGCCGAGACCATGTCAGAAATTTGTTCGAGGGGATTCGACGAGGTTACCAGCGCCTCACCAACCAGCACCGAATCGGCGCCTGCCAGCGCGTATTCGAACACGTCACGGCTTGACCTGACCCCTGATTCTGCAACCGCAACCGCGTCTGCTGGGACCGCGTCTAGCACTTCTTCAACAACGCGACGATCAACCGTTAGGTCTTTGAGGTTGCGCGCATTCACGCCGATCAGCTCGGCTCCCGCGTCAACTGCTCTATACACTTCCAGCCGCGAATGGGTTTCCACCAAGGGGGTCATGCCCAGCGACTTCACCCGCTCAATCAAAGACTCCAGCGCAGGTTGATCCAACGCCGCGACGATGAGGAGCACCGCATCCGCCCCGTAAGCACGCGCCTCATGAATCTGGTAGGGGGTGACCACGAAGTCTTTCCGCAGAATCGGGATGTCCACTGCTCGGCGAACCTCGGCAAGATCCTGGAGGCTCCCCTTAAACCGATCCTCCTCGGTAAGCACCGAGATCATCGCAGCCCCACCCTCTTCGTAGATTTGGGCGAGGACGGCCGGGTCCGGAATGTCGTCAAGTGCGCCCTTGGACGGCGAGGATCGCTTGATTTCAGCGATGATTGACACGGCCCCGGGACCATCCCTAAGCGCCGAGATCACGTCTTTTGCGTCTGGGACCTGCAGCGCCTGAGCCTTGATCTCCTCAAGCGGTACCCGGGCTTCCCTCTCTGCAAGTTTCTGCCGAACCCCGGCAATGATTTCCTCAAGAACAGTCATCTATTCCCCCTGGCGTCGATGCTATCCGGGCCCTCTTCGACCCTGTTAGTTGAGCCGCCATGCGGAAGGATACCCCCAGCTTCGAAGCAGCTCCGGGTGCCAGTGTGACAGGCAGGGCCTTTCTGCTCAACTTGCAGCAAGAGAGCATCCCCGTCGCAGTCGATCGCCACGGAAATCAGGTGCTGCGTGTTACCGGAAGTGTCTCCTTTACGCCAGTATTCTTGGCGGGAACGCGACCAGAAGGTGACGCGATCTCCTTGGAGGGTACGGGCTAAAGCCTCATCATCCATCCACCCGACCATCAGTACCTGGCCAGATGCATGGTCCTGAACCACCGCACAAACCAGGCCGTGTTCGTCACGCTTCAGTCTTCGGGCAACCTCTGGCAACAAACCAACGTTCTCATTCACGTTCTCAGTCACGAAATAGCAAACCCCGCTGCCTCCAGGGCGTTCTTGACCCCTTCGATGGAGACCGTGCCGTAGTGGAAAACTGAAGCGCCCAGCACAGCGTCAGCGCCGGCCTCTGCGGCCTCTACGAAGTCTTCGATCTTGCCTGCCCCGCCAGAGGCGATGACAGGGGCGTCTGTTGCTGCCTTCGCCTGGCGGATTAGGTCCAGGTCAAACCCTTTTTGGACGCCATCCTGGTCGATCGAATTGAGTAGCAGTGCGCCTGCTCCTTGCTCGCGAATCTTCGCGGCGAACTCGATGGCGTCAACCCCGGTGCCCTGGGTGCCCCCATTTGTTGTGAGCTCAAATTTGACGTCTTTGCTTTCATTTCCGGTGTCCTCGGGAAACCGCCTCGCGTCAATCGAGACAACGATCACGGAGGGGCCGAACCTTGAGGAAACCTCGTTCACCAAATTTGGATTCGTGAACGCCGCGGTGCCGATCGACACTTTCGAAGCGCCGGCCTCCAGTAACGCCTCAACGTCTTCGACCGAGCGGATCCCGCCACCCACAGTGACCGGGACTGCACTGTTTTGCACGACGTCGCGCACAACCTGCAAACGGGTCCCCCGGTTCTCACCGGTTGCCGAAACGTCCAAAACGGCGATCTCATCGGCACCATTGTCGGCGTAGTACTCAGCCAAAGTGCTGGGGGTTCCCGCATCTTTCAAATGGGTGAACTTGACGCCTTTGACGACTCGGCCATCTTTCACATCCAGGCACGGGATTACTCGCACACGCTGGGGACCAGCTGCTTGGGCCATGGAAACCACCTCTTCCGTCTTCCGTTATTCGTCTTCGTCATCCAAGTCTGTTCCTATTGGAGAAGTTGTGCCCAGAATGTCCACGACAATGCACAAAGTCCCCTCCCCGGTTGCCTTTTCGGGAGGAATTGTGATCGCAAGACGGCTCCCTACCCTTTGATCCACAAGCGCCTCACGGATGCCTGGCATTGCCGTCTGGAGCTCAATGATTCTAGGGGCGCCGGCATCCCACGTAGAGGTCACCGTCTTCCCATCGTCCCAGCCAACCGCGAGATACTGCGCCACAACCTCGTCCCCGGCAGAAATCTGCTGGCCGTCGCCCTGGATCAGCACTTGAATAGTCAAATCGTTCGGCGGAGCCCCGTCAGCGTGGGAGACAGAGATGCCCTCCTCTGCCACATTCACCGTCAGAACGCCTTCGGACGCTTCCATGACCTGACCGCGGGCGATTGTGTAAAGAATGTCAACAATGTTGATCTCGGTGGCACCAGAATCCAGTTTCCGCGCCACAAGGAGCCGCGACCCTTCATGATTGCCGACGACCAGGGCGGACAGCGTGGCACCAATAGAAGCCGCATCCACGTCCCCCACCACCAGCGCGGGTTGCCCTGTCTCACTTAGATTTAGACCTTTTTGGCCGTCATACGCGGAAACGGAAAGAAGAACGGGGCTCCCCTCTGTGACTTCACGCCCGGACCCCTCATACAGAGTCCTTGATTCCGTCTCCTCAACGGTGATCGGGGAGTCCAAAATGACTACCGGCGGGCTGCCGAGCCTGCCCGTAACATGAACGGGATCAAAAACATCCACCACGGTCAAGACCGGCGGCAGGCTGCCTCGCCAAAATCCGTACGCACCAAGAAAGAGTCCAAGCACAGAGACTACGGTCACCCAGAAAGCCACCGACACTACCCACCATTGGTTCCTAAGTTGCCCGGCTGAGCGTGAGGGTGGTTCTTGTCGTCGGTGAGCCCCAACACGCGAGGGGGCCCCGTCTTCCGATGGTGGTTTGTTCAGGCTCTGTCGCGTCGGGAAACTCTTCAGAGGTTTTGGAGCGGGGCGGGACCCATGAATCTCCTTGCGAAGGGGAAACGCGCGTGGCTCCGTCATGCCAATATCCTAGGCCCCCAGATAGAGCACCTAGCGACACCCTTCACTTGTGAAGAAGGTCAACCAGAGAATCGACTCGCGGATCTGCCGTCGCAAACGGGTCCTGTAAAGCGATGGCAATTCCCTCAACATCCAAACGCAGATTGACCCAATCAACCCCCAGGTCACGGCGCGCAAGGTTCGCAGCCGCGATCGTCTCCCCCCGCAGTTTTGCCCTGGTGGTTTGGGGCGGCAAAGCTTCGGCCGCCGCAACCTGCTCCGGGTTGGTAAGACGAACCACTACCCCCGCCTGCTCCAATTTTGGAAGCAGTCCGGCAGCAGTGATGTCGTGGTAAGAAAGTGCCAGTCGTTGCACCCGCGGATCCGCCCACTCCGCCCCTGAACGGTCACGATATGCCAGAAGCAGCTTGTGTTTGATAGCGAAGTCGATCTCTTTGTCGATCTCTGACCAATCTCCGCTTGCAACCGCATCAATCGCCCGCTCCCACAGGCCAATCAGGTACTTGTAAAGATCGGGCAGATTCTCCTGGTCGATGGCTGCCAGCGTCCGATTCTTAATCTCTGTTTGAATCTGGGCTGCCGTCCACCGTCTTCCGTCCGCCAACTCAATCTTCACCTGTCCGGAAAGGTCCGCCGAAACCTCGCGGATCGCTTTCATCGGATCCGCAAGCGCCAGGTCGTCCAACCTGGCACCGTTTTCGACGGCGGCCAGCACCATGTCGGCGGTCGCGACTTTGAGCGCGGTGGTTGGCTCCGCCATGTTTGAGTCGCCGACGATTACGTGGAGGCGGCGGTAGGCGCCTGAGTCGGCCAGGGGTTCGTCGCGGGTGTTGATTATGGGGCGTGACTGGGTCGTTGCCGCGGAGAGCGCTTCGTGCATCTGGTCGGCTCTGGAGGAGATGACAAAGTGTCCGCGCCCGTCTTCGGCGATGCGAATGTCTCCTGCCCCGCTGATGATTTGGCGTGTTACGAAGAATGCCACTAGGGCGTCGGCGACTTCGCGGAAGTCTCGGCGTCTGCGCAGCAAATAGTTTTCGTGGCATCCGTACGAGGAGCCCTGCGAGTCCTGGTTGTTCCCAAACAGGTGGATGGTTCCTGGGGTGTCCTGTTCAGAGAGGTTTTGGTTGGCGGTCGTCGCCAACGTGGACAGGATGGATGCTCCTGCCCGGACCTGCGCCAGAAGGTCCCAGACGGTGTCGCATTCGGCTGTTGCGTACTCGGGGTGCGCCCCGACGTCCAGGTACAGGCGACCCCCGTTTGGTAGAAACACGTTGGTGGAGCGCGCCGTTTGGAGGAGCGGATTGAACAGTTCCCGCGCTGCTTCTTCAGCGTTCAGTGGAGGCGGTGTCCCACCTTCGCCGGCGCAGGTTATTCCGTATTCGGTTTCGATCCCGAAAATTCTGCGTTGCAACTACTGGCCACCTTTTTGTACGAAGCCCTGGACAAATTCTTCCGCATTTTGTTCTAGAACAACGTCGATTTCGTCGAGGATTGCGTCCAGCGGGTTGACTTGTACCTGTCCCCCGCCGATGTCACCGCTGTCCTCGTCTCCTTCGGGGCTTGGGCCGCCTGAGAGCTGAGTTTGTTTCATATTCTCTGTCTCCTGTTCTTACTGGGTCCGCTGGTTGTCGTTGGGTTTGGGTTCGCTGGGCCGTTGGCGGTAGTCAGTCGGGTCAGCCAGGGGAACTCTCACCCGGGATGGTTCTTCTCCAGACGTTTTGGGTTCGATGTCGTAGACCAGTGATGACCAGGATGCCTGTATCAATGCGGGGTTGGTCGCTACTTCGGTGCCACGACGAGTGGCCCGTGTGTTTGGAGGTGGGTTGTCAGCAGCGTTTTCGACATCTTCTTGGCTGACCAAGCGTTTCACTAACCCTGCTCTGTCGAGGGCGGCAACTAGGGATTTTTGTGGGCGTAGGTCTCCCCATTGGAGGTCGAGGGCCATCATTTGGGGGTCGTCCCAGCCAAGGCCCAACCTTTGTCGCTGGCGGTCGAGGACAGCGAGTTTGCCGACCCATTCAACCTCTGTGGCAACACTCATGATGTCGGTGCTCATTCTGGCGAGTACAGATCCCCAGGTGTCGAGGACCAGCTGTTCGTCACCGCTGAGTGTTCGACCTGTCTCGGCGATGTTTTCTTGGACGATCTCCAGGTATCGCTTTTGGATGTCGAGGGGGGTCATTAGCGCCCCGTCGCTCATGGCGATTGTTTCTTGGAGAGTGAGGTCGTGGGAGACTTCCTGCGCGGCATCGACAGGGTTCATCATGTCGAGGGTGTCCCAGGACAGGTCGGTTCCGTCTTCGATGGCTCGCAGAACCAGCGCGGTGGTGCCCAACTTGAGGAGGATGGACACGTCGAATTGGTTGGCGTCTCCGCCGATGACGTGGATTCGGCGCCAGTAGTGGTGGTCCGCGTGGGGTTCGTCTCTGGTGTTGAAGATGGGGCGGTTGAACGTGGTTTCTAGGCCGATGTCGTTTTCCACGTAGTCGGCGCGTTGAGAGATTTGGAATCCGGGGCGTTCGCTGCGCTGCCCTATCCCGACGCGGCCAGCACCGCAAATAAGCGGCCGTGTCACGAAGAAGGGAATCATGAACCGGATCAGTTCGTCGAGGTCTACGGAGCGAGGGACCAGGTAGTTCTCGTGGCTACCATAGGTCGCGCCTTTGCCGTCCACGTTGTTCTTCACGAACACTAAAGGTCCGGGACGCCCACTGGCTTCAGCCTCTTCGATGGTTGAGGGCAGCAGGCTCATTACGCGCCGGGCAACCTCGTCCCCCGCCCGGTCCCATTTAACCCCGTCGAGGGCCGAACCCACCTCCGGAGACGAGTATTCCGGATGTGCGTGGTCAACATAGAAGCGTGCCCCATTTGGCAGAACAATCGATGAGGGACGAGGCAACCTCAGTTCCTCCTCGGTTGGCCTCCTCAACTGTTCCACCCCGCCTGGGGGCGCCAGGTGGTAGGGGTCATCGGTGAGCATGGAAGGGTCGACTGTGGCGCGGTCGAGCCGCATTCCGCGGATGTCATTTAGGGGATCCTCGCCCCGATAGTCCCAGCCGACGGGACCCCAGTCACCCCGGTAGTGCTCTGCGTATACTTCGACGCCCAGGGTCGACAGCGCGATCGGGTTCGCCCATGGATCGCCGGGACGATAAATGCCGAACTCGGTTTCTGTTCCCATCACCCGCGCGGTCGCTTCGCGTTCGTCACTCAAACGGGCTCACCTGCTTCTTCAGTTTGTCGCTTCTCATGTTTGCCGAACTTGTTGATTTCCGAACTCTTCTAGAACTCGTCTCCGCGCGCACGTCAACGCCGGGACGGTTAACGCTTATTGACGGGCACAACCGCCACAACTTTGGCGCCTCTTAGCCCAACTGTGCGGGCCCACTCGTCGGGGCTGGCGGTGGAAGCCAACTCAGCGGATTCCTGCATCTCTTCCTCGACTCCTTCTAGGACGTGGCTGACGGATATGCCCCCGGCCCCGTCGGACAGAGTGTCCTTGATTGCCGCCTTCTTCGCCCTTTCCACGGCCCCGGCGATCAGCGCCCCGGACGCAAGGTCGGACATGTAGATGCGTCTTCTGGAATCATCGGCGAGTTCCAGGTCGAAAAGTGCCGCCGCGTCATCACGCGAGTACAACAGGTCGAGGGCAGCGTCGATCATGCGCGCCACCGCGGCCTGAGAACTACCCGTCTCCGCTAAGAGCGCCGGCTGAATGGGGAGGTCACTTGTGAGGTGTTTGGTGAAGATGTCAGCAGCCTGTTCCCGGTTAGGGCGTTCCACCCGGATTCGCACATCCAGCCTGCCGGGGCGTAACACGGCCGGGTCAATCATGTCCGGCCGGTTGGAAGCCCCAATGACCACCACGTTCTCCATTGCTTCCAAACCGTCCATCTCCGCAAGGAGCTGTGGAACGATCATCGTTTCTACGTCCGAGGAAACCCCAGTTCCCCTCGTCCTAAAAAGCGCCTCCATCTCATCGAAGAAGACGACAACTGGGACGTCTCCGCTGGCGAGGGTGCGTGCCCTGGCAAAAATGGAGCGGATGTGGCGTTCGGTCTCCCCCACGTACTTGTTCAGCAGTTCGGGGCCTTTGATGGAAATGAAGTAGGGTTTTTGGTCCGAATCCGCGGATGCTAGGGAGGCAGCCACCGCCTTCGCAATCAGGGTCTTACCGGTTCCGGGTGGCCCATACAACAAGATGCCGCGCGGTGGACGAAGCCCGTAAGCACGGTAGAGAGCCGGGTAGCGGAACGGAAGTTCAACAGCGTCCCGCACTTGTTCAATCTGGTGATCCAGGCCCCCAACGTCCTCGTAAGAAACATCGGGAGTTTCCGGGGTGAGGAGCTGCTCAACGTGAGAGCGCACGATTCTTTCAAACGCGTAGCCGGTGCGAAGATCCGCCAGGACAGTGTCTCCCGGCTTCAGGTTTCCGTGGCGCAGAGGACCCGCAAGTGTCAGCACTCGTTCGGAGCCGCCGTCAACCCCAGCCAGGATTCGGTCATCGCCAAGGAGTTCGAGGACGGCCCCTAAGGACCCTTCCCTTGGGAAGCCCATCCCCTCAACGGCGACCATGTTCTCATTGACACGCATCAGTTCGCCGGGGCTGATGTTGTCATAGTCAAACTCGGGCGCGGTGGCGATGCGCATGGTGCGGGCGCCGATAATCGCTTCAACTTCATGCTTGTCCGGGTGGGCTCGCACGTACACCGCAACTTGGGCCGGTGGACTGCTTACGCGGTCAAGTTGGTCGTGTAGTCCCCGGAGCTGTTCTCTGGCTGACAGGAGCGCCTTGGTGAGGTTGGCGTTTTTCTCTTCCAGCGCGGATATTTGGAGCCGAGCGTTGGCGTAGTTGAGTGGTTCAGTCATTGGTTTTCTCTTCGTCTTCGTCCTTCACCCACCGCGTCTGTTTGGCTTCCGCGTCCCGCCGGACACGGCGCACCTTCCGGTCACTGATGCGGCGCAGACCTAGGTTTTCTTCGTCCCATGCTTGGTCTTCGTCCCAACCGCCGGTAGAGCCTTCGGCAGCCGGTGCTGGATGTTTGCTACGCAGGTGAGGTTGCGCTCCGGGAGCCAATCGGCGGGCGGTGATGATGTAGCCGGTGTGTGCGATCATGCGGTGTTCTGGGCGAACTGCCAGTCCTTCTACGTGCCATTGCCGGTTGGTTGTGTCCCACGCTTGGGGGTTGGTGAACTGGAGGGTTTGCCGGAGTGCCTCGACGACTCGAGACATCTGGGGAACGGTGGTGACGTAAGCGCAGAAAACTCCCCCGGGGACCAGGACGCGCGCGCTCTCTTCGGCAAATGTCCACGGGTCCAGGAGGTCTAAAACCACCCTGTCGTAGGTGCCGTCTTGCGCGGCCTCCAGGGCGTCATGCAAATCCTGAACCTGCAGGTTCCACGCCGGATGTCGTCGCCCAAACCAGAGATCCACGTTGGCTTCTGCGATGGCTGCGAAGTCCTCGCGAATTTCCACTGATTGGAGTGTGCCGGTCGGCCCGATGGCCGAGAGTAAAGACAGAGTCAAAGCCCCTGAACCAACCCCTGATTCCAAGACGTGAGCGCCGGGGAAAATGTCCGCCATCTGGATTATTTGGGCGGCATCCTTTGGGTAGATGATGGCTGCCCCGCGTGGCATTGACAGCACGTAGTCGGAAAGTAGTGGGCGCAGGATTTGGAAAGTCTTTCCTTCCCCCACAGAGACGACTTGGCCGTCCGGGCCGCCCAGCACCGTGTCGTGGTCCAGGATTCCCCGACTTGATTGGAACCTGCCTCCGCGAACCAGGACCACGGTGTGCATCCGCCCCTTGGGGTCAGTGATCTGGACCCGGTCGCCTTCGACCAGTGGTCCGCGTCGACCTGCCTGACCAAGCACAGATGGTTTGGGTTCCTGTTCGGTCATGGGCATTATCAGTCCGCTTCCTGCCGGCGCTCATGAGTTATCGCGCCGATTGGCTGGCTTGGATGTTTCGTTCAACAAGCTTAGCGAAGTCGGACGTGACGACTGGTTTTTGTTCGTGTCGGGAAATGTCGGCGGAGGGGGCTACCGTGGGGTCATGGCAAGACGCGAACCAGCACTTTCAGCGAGCCGTGCGAAAGAGTACATGCAGTGTCCGCTGAAGTTCCGATACTCCGTGGTGGATGCGATCCCGCAGCCGCCAACTGAAGCGACGATCAAAGGAACTGTTGTTCACCACGTCCTTGAACGGCTCTACGACGCTCCGCAAGACCAGCGAACCCCGGAAGTGGCTCAGGAGCTTCTACCCGGGGCGTGGGAAACAACACTGGAGCACCAACCAGATGCCCACGCACTCTTTGAGGAACCCTCCGTGAAGCAGAGCGCTCAGGCGGACACTGTGGAACTGGTGGACAACTATTTTCGGATTGAAAGGCCACAGTTTCTAAACCCCAAAGCGCGCGAGCAGTTCGTTGACGCCCGCCTCTCAGGAGGGGTCCTTCTGCGCGGGATTGTGGACCGAATCGATGAGGCCCCAAACGGTGCGTTGCGGGTGGTTGACTACAAGACGGGGAAGGCGCCAAGCCCAAGGTTCGTCGATGACGCACTGTTCCAGATGCGCTTTTACGCTCTTCTGCTGAGGGAAGTTTGGCGGGTGCCCGCCAGATTGCAGCTCCTTTATCTGCGTTCAACGCAGGTGCTCACACTGGACCCTGAAGAACGCGACATAGAGGCGTTTGAGGAAGAAATTGGCGGCCTGTGGAACCGCATCAAGACGGACGCACAAAGGGAGAGGTTCACTCCAAGAAAGTCGGCCCTTTGCCCCTGGTGTCCGTTCCAGGAGATGTGCCCCATCTTTGGTGGGAAGGTGCCCCCACCCCCGGAGGATGGCCTTGCTCGGCTGCTCGCAATCCAACAGGTGGATCAGGCCAACTGATCAATTACTTCCCCGCGGGAGATTCTCCCCAGCACCTCGACGGATAGGTCTTCTACGGAGGCGAACCGTGACAGGCCGTCCTCGGCGGGCAGATCCAACATGCATGGGATCGCGACGACGTTGGCACCGGCGGCTTTTGCGGACCGGATCCCCGACCCTGAATCCTCAAGCACCACGCTACGTGACGGGTTTGCCCCCACTGCCCGCATGGCCTGAAGGTACGGCTCTGGGTGTGGTTTCAGGTTCTTCACCTCATCGGAAGAAATCACGACATCAAACAGCCCGTCAGGGAGTTGAACCAAGAGTTGGTCAACAATTTGGCGTGCCGAAGAGGTCACTAAACCCACGGACACACCTTCTGCCTTCAGGGCATACAGCAAGCGTTCAATTCCCGGACGCCACCGTGGTGGCTGTGCAGAAACAGCGTCGGCGACCATGCCCGTGATGATCTGTCCGATTTCTTCTGGGCTCTCAGGCGCACCAGTCCACGTTTTCATTAGCTTCGAGGTGTGGGACATGGCTTTGCCAACAAGACCTAAAGACTGCTCTGTGGTGATGGTCGTGCCACGTTCACGCGCGAACTTCTGTTCGGCCTCAAACCAAAGCGGCTCGGTATCCACCAGGGTGCCGTCGTGGTCAAATAGGACTGCATCTGGAAGTGCAGGAGAGATAATGTTTCACCCTTTCAAGTGACGTTTCATGCGGTGCGGCCGGAAACCACGGTCAAACAACAAGCGGGGGCATCGGGGTTAGGAAGCCGGTCAGCAACAAGATGGCGATCAGCGCCGCGAAGAACAAACGGTAAATAACGAAAGGTTGGAAGGAACCCGTAGACACCAGGTTCAGGAACCAGACAATCACCACGTAGCCAACTGCGAACGCGACCACTGTGGCAAGCAGGGTTGGGGCTGCCCCGACCGAACCCTCCCCACCCAGGGCCTTAAACAGTTTGTAAAAACCGGATGCGTAAACCGCTGGGAGGGCCAGAAGGAAGGAGTAGCGGGCAGCCGCTTCACGTTTGAAACCCATCAGCCGCCCCGCGGTGATTGTGCCACCAGAGCGAGAGACCCCAGGAATCAAAGCGAGAGCCTGGGCGAAACCGTAGGCGATTGCCTGCCCCCAAGTCATCGTGTTCAACGTGTTGACGCGAGGACCGATCTTATCCGCCCATCCCAGAAGCAGACCGAAGATCGCGAGCATGACGACGGTCACCCACAGATTCCGGAAGTTGGTGTCAATCCAATCTTCCAGGAGGAGTCCAAGGATCCCAATCGGGATGGTTCCAACAATAATCATCCACCCCAGGCGCGCGTGCGGGTCGCTTGAAGGAACCCGGTGATCCGCACCAATAAAGGGAAGGGAGTTCCACCAGTTTTTCAGGATCAACCAGATCTCTTTGCGGAAATAGATCAGCACGGCAGTTTCAGTGCCGATCTGGGTGATCGCGGTGAACCCCGCACCCGGGTCCCCAGCGCCAATCAACTCCCCCACAAAACGCAGGTGTGCTGATGAAGAAATGGGAAGGAACTCTGTGAGACCTTGAACCAACCCCATGATTAGGGCTTCTAGCCAATCCATGAAAGCCAAGCCTAGTCTTTCCTGCTACACCGTCGGCTAGAACGCCCGACCAGTGTGAGGTATGCCGTACCAGGGCCGGTGGCCATAGAATCAAACACATGAAGATCCGGCGATTAGGTGGCAGCGGCCTTGCCCTTTCCGAAGTGACGTTAGGAACCCTCACGTGGGGGCGAGACACTGATGAGCATGAAGCAGCCGACCTTCTGAGCATTTACTTGGAGCACGGCGGACGTACCATCGATGTCCCCTCGGACTATATGAACCCTGACTTCGCGGGCCGCTCGCAGGTGGTTGGCGCCACGCTGAAGCAAAAGATCGGGCGCGATGAGGTAGCAATTATCGGGCACTCCGGCGCCATGACTGGAAAGGACCGGGGTCCTGTTAGAGGCGTTGGCGACCTGGGCCCAGAGTCCTCACGACGAAACCTACTACGCTCCTTGGATCACGTCTTAGAAGGCCTTGAAACAAGTTTCGTGGATGTTTGGGTTATCCACGGACCCCGGATGGGTGTCACCCACCAGGAAATCGTCGAAGCTGCCCAGACCGCAGTTCGTAGCGGCCGCGCCTTCTACATCGGTTTTGCCGGATTCGACCAGTGGGACTTTGGGGCCCTTAGCGCCATGGCATCTGCGGCTGGTCTCCCCGTAGCAGGATTTGCGGGCCCGCTGTCTTTGCTGGCGGCCGGCGCCCTGTCTGACCAAATCCCGCACGCCGTCGAGCAGAACTCCGGATACATCGCCCTTGCCCCGTTAGCCCACGGCGCTTTGACTGGAAAATACCGACACGCCACCCCGCCGGATTCTAGGGCGGCAACCGCGCACCTGGGGAAAATGTTGGACCCGTACCTCACCCCGGAAAGTGATCGCGTGGTTGAAGCGGTGCTCCGTGTTGCTGAAGGTTTGGACACCCCACCTTCGCGGGTGGCGCTGGCCTGGGTTTTGAGCCAGCGGGGAGTCGCGACTGCGGTTACGGGGCCGCGCACATCACGCCAACTTGAAACCCTGCTCGAAGGCGGGGTGCTTCATCTGCAAAGAGAACTGCGTGAGGTGCTCACCGAAATCGCGCTGCCCTAAGCAGGCAGTGACGGCAGGTTAGTCCTGGTCAGAATCAAGGTAGTCAATATCGACGAAGTCTTCGTCATCTTCGTCCGAGGCATCCACGTCATCCTCGTCATCTTCATCATCTTCGTCGTCGTCCTCATCATCGAATTCGTCGTCGAGGATTTCGAAGGGAAGTTCCACCCCGTAATTGGTGAACAAGGCGTCGTCATAAGTGAAAAAAGCGTCCCGCACCAGGTCCTCAGCGCGCTCAAGTACCACGTCTTGAACCAAGTCAGAGTTTTCAGCAAGGTCCAAGTGGTGTTCCATCGCAGCAACCAGTCGGTTCAGTGCGTCACGTGCCGTAAGTGCCATGCTCTTACCCTATCTCTGTAGGTGGTGAATATCGACGTGCCTTTGGGCCCTCTTCGGACCCAAGACTGGGCGAGGGTTTATCTTGAGTGCCGGTTTGCGTGATGTTTCACGCGAGGTTGCGCGCGCCCGGGTTTACGGCAGCCCCAACTGTGACCGCATCACAGAGACCATGAGGTCTGACCCCTTGATTTCGGCGGTCTCATTTGCCCCGACAATCCTGGTCTTCCCTTCCTCATCAACAATCTGAGAAGCGCCGCGGTCAGGGCCCAGTGGAAGCACAATCCAGTCGCGGCGAGGGGTGTAAGTAGACTTGGGGTCCTCCCCCTCAATCATCGCCGCGATGTTTGCAACGACGGTTCGAGCCTGGTTGCGGGCCGCATCCGCCCGCTTCGACTCATTCACATCCGTTATGTCACCCACTGCAAAAGCGTGGTCATGACCTGCCACTTGCATGGTGGGAAGGACGCGGACCGTTCCGTCCTCGTTCAAAGCATCGTCATAGTCGGTCCCGCGCAGATACCCGGTAGTCGGCTTGGAACCGTAGCATTGGAACCACATATCAGCCTCGATCGGCTCACCCTTGGTTGTTTCAACTTTGAAACGGCCAAGCTGACCCGCCTGATTGGGCGGGAGGTATGCAAGGGGCGCGCCCTCCAGCATTTGAATCCCCATGTCCGCAGCCTGCTGGCGGACAAGATCACGGAACGCATCCGAATATTCAGGCCAGGGCAGAATCTGGTCCTCTTTCTCTACCACCACGACTTCCATGCCTGGATAGAACGCCTTCAACTCGCCAGCCAGTTCCAAACCGACTGTTCCTCCACCGACCAGAAGGACCCGTTCAGCGTTCTGCAGGCTTCCACGAAGGTCTTCGAGGCGGCGCTGAGCGATCCGCGCCTGATTCGTAATCTGCTTGGCAGGAAATGGGTATGTCGAACCGGTCGCGAAAACAACGAAGTCACCTTCAACGGGGTCTTGACCGTAAAGCTTCACCGTGGTTCCCTCCACGGAAGCCACCGTCCCCTGCACCACTTCGCCATGGCTCAGCAAATACGAATACGGCATGAACATGGCTTGCTGCCACACGTCATCAACAGTCCCGCGCAGTGCGGCAGCGTTGTGAACGAACTGATCTTTACTTTCGACCAGCACCACATCAGCGATGGAATCTAAACCTTTGGCGACGGTGATTCCTCCATAACCGCCACCTACAACAACAACCCGTGCCATCGGTCTACCTTTCACCCGCAACAGAGACGTCTCCCAGCCTAGTGACACGTTCGGCACATCGCTTAGTCCCGAAGTCCGGGGCCAAGGTCGGCACCGGCCCACTTGGACTCAGCGGGGGCTCATTTGGCGGCAAGAGCCGTCAGCTAAAGACCCGTGGTACCCGGCAGGTCAGGCTTTTAGCCGGGTGCCACAGTCGCCTTAGGACGTTAGACCCCGGCGCCGGGTGACGGCGCCACCGTCAGGCATATGACCGCGCACAGCCACAAAGGATTCCATCGGCGGCCGAGAGTTACCCCGGGACAACAGTTCCTTGCGCAAGATGTTGCCGGCTTCGCGGTTTAGACCCCCGTCCTCCTTGGCAGCCTCGTTTCGCAGCCATTCCTCCAACTCTCCGACCATCGCTTCAGCCCACATGTAGGAGTAGTAGGCGGCGTCGTATCCGCCGGTGAACGCGTGAGCGAAGTAGGGGCTACGGTAACGCGGGGCCACCAGTTCGTGGGCGACACCTGCTGCCTCCAACGCCTCAGCCTCAAACGTGTCGACGTCGTCGAGGTCGCGAGGCAGTTCCGCAGTGCCGTCGTGCCAGGCCTGATCAATGAGTGCGGCCTGCACGTATTCGAGGGTGGAATAGGGCTGACCGAAATGCTTGGAATTCACAAGCGCTTCCTGTACCTCGGCCGGCAGCGGCTCCCCTGTCTCCCAGTGGCGAGCATAGTTCCCCAAAACCTCCGGGTGGAAAGCCCACATCTCGTTGAGCTGAGAAGGAAGTTCAACGAAGTCGCGGGGGACGTTGGCGCCCGCTGTCTCCTCGTAATACGTCTGCGTTAGTAGGCCGTGAAGAGCATGACCGAACTCGTGGAACAACGTCTCAACGTTGTCCCAACTCAACAAAACAGGCTGCCCTTCCGGGGCCTTGTCGAAGTTGCAATCGTTCGTGATAACCGGCAGGTGACCCGTGCGTTTGCAGCCCGGTTCAAGCAGCGACATCCACGCGCCGCCACTCTTACCAGGTCGCTTGAAATAGTCCGCCATGAACAGGCCAACCACCCGGCCGTCCTCGTCCTCCACTTCCCAGGTTTGAACCTCCGGGGCCCAACCGACAATGTCATTGCGCTTGGTGAAGGTGAGTCCGTAAAGACGGTTCGCCGCGTAGAAAACTCCGTCTTCCACCACCTTGTTGAGTTCCAGGTACTGTTTCAATTCCTCAGAGTCCACTCCCAGGGAGTCTTTCCTGGCGCGTTCTTCCAGTAGCGGCCAATCCGCCACCGTGAGGGTTCCGTCGGGTGCCACTTTGCGGTATTCGCCGGCCTCCTTCTCCAGCGCATCGCGGGCTGCCTCACCCACCCGCCTCAGCAGGGAGCGGGCCTCCTTAGGGGACGGCACGGTTTCCTCGTCCATCACGATGTCGGCGTGGGAATTGAAACCCAAAAGTTGCGCGCGCTTGTCACGTCGCTTCGCCAGTTCGATGATCAGGTCGCGGGTGTCCGTCTCCAGGTTCCCGGTAGATCCGCGCTGCAAAGACACCTCCAGCAGTTTCTGTCTGGTTTCAGCATTTGTGAGCGAGGCGAGCTGGGTGGGAATCGAGAAGTTAGAAACAGAGAGTTTCCACTCCCTACCCTCAGCCTTCCCCGCCTCATGCGCGGCAGTGATTTCTTCTTCTGACAGGCCCGCCAGTTCCTCCAAGGAATCCCCGTAAAGCGCGGTTTCGATGAGTTGGTTCGTAATGCGGGTGTCGATGCGCGCCTCAAGTTCAGCGATTTTGGCGTTCAGTTTACGGAGTCGTTTCTTCGCCTTTTCCGGCAGGTTGACGCCGGAACGTTCGAAGTCACGAATGGTTTCATCAACCAACCAGCGCGTCTCCGCGTCTAAGTCTTCTGCTTCCGCCACCTTCTTGTAACGGTCGTAAAGCCTCTTGTTTGTGTAGAAGTCATCGGTGTGCGCCGCAAACAGTGGCGCAAGCTTTTCTTGCAAAGCGTCCAGTTCTGGGCCGCCAATGGAGGAGGAAAGAGTCCCGAACACCATGACCGCACGGTCTAGCAGGTCACCGGCCCGATCCACCGCAGCCACCGTGTTGTCAACGTCTGGCACCTCCGGATTGGTAGCGATGCGATGCCAGTCAGCCTTCTCTTGGGCCAGGCCTTCCATCAGCGCGGGCTCTAGGTGCTCAAAACGAATCTGCTCAAAATCGGGTACCCCAAAGGGCAATTTCGAGGGGCTCATCAGCGGGTTCACTGCCGGCACCTCTTCGGTGACCTGCGCATCCCGCCTGGCAATAACTTCAGCGATGTCTGGTTCCCGGAAACCCGGGCCCTTCAGGATCTTTCCGTCTTCACGGCGGCGAACGCTCCCGTCGGGCATGAGTTTTGACAGGTTGGACGAATGGACCTCGGCCAACACCGCATCCAGGTCGATCCCCGATTCCAACGCCATCCCGTAAATCACGTAGATCAAGTCGGCTAAGGCGTCGGCGGTCTCAACAACGTCGCGCTCTTCTTGGTCCGGGGCGTTCTCAATTGCTTCGCTGACAATGCGGGCGGCATCCTGCCCGTAAACCGCGGCGAAAAGTTCAACCAATTCTTCGGCGATGAGTCCCATCCGCATATGAATGCGGTCATAGTTCAAGTTCGAGGGGAGCTCCTGCGCGATGCGGTCAGGCATTCCATAAAGGGCGTGGAACTCCGCCACCAACGCGGCCGGACGTGTGCCATCAATCTTTGATGCGGGACGAGGTCGGATCCGCTCCCTCGCATCCGCATTCTGGTTTTCACCGTCGTTTTGCGGGGTCTTCGCCGCTTGCTTGGAAGTGGACAATGGAGCACTCGCCTCAATCTCTAAACGTTCCGTTGGTTCCAAGCGTCGATCTTACCCACTTGTCACGCCTCCCCTCGCGCCCCTGCCAAAGGGGGTGATTGCAGTGGTACTCGCCACCAACTTTCCAAAGAATTTTCCCTGACCCAATTGCCGTGCTAACTTTGAGTGGCTCAAAGAGCAATGCTCCGTGCAGGCGCGGGTGGCGGAATGGCAGACGCGCTAGCTTGAGGTGCTAGTCCTCGCTTAGAGGGTGGGGGTTCAAGTCCCCCTCCGCGCACGGAAAAACGGCTCCTGGCCCACATGTACAACGTGTTGGGGCAGGGGTCGTTTTGCATACGTGGGGCTGCCGGCTCCCCGGGCTACCGGGCCGCGATTTGTGGGCCGCGGGCTGTGGGCTGCCACCCCGGCGGTGAAGCCGCTGGAGCGCAGAAAGGAGAGGCGGTGCCCGAACAGGTCACCCCGAAGCTTCTTTCGTGGGCGTCGATCCTGGAAGAGAACACTCGGGAACAGGCAGTCCAGTCCGCCCAAATGCCGTTTATCTACCCGCACATTGCGTTGATGCCGGACGCTCATTTAGGAATGGGGGCGACGGTCGGCAGCGTCATCCCGACCGAAGGTGCGATCATGCCGGCCGCGATCGGGGTGGATATCGGCTGTGGGATGGGGGCGCTCCGCACATGCCTCACCGTCGAGGACCTGAAAAGCAGAGACTTGAGACTTTTGCGCAAAGAGATTGAGCGTGCCATCCCCCTGTCCCCTGGCCGGTACAACAGGAAGGTCCATGACGATGCACGCCCGCTGGTGGAAAAACTGGCCGCAAGCGCGCGGGACCAGAACATCCCCGTTGACGACATTGACCACAACTGGAAACGCCAATTGGGGTCTTTGGGTGGCGGGAATCATTTCATTGAGATTTGTGCCGACGAGGAGGACCGGGTTTGGATCTTTCTCCATTCGGGTTCACGAGGGATCGGCAACAAAATCGCCCGCCGACACATCCGAATTGCGAAGGATCTTTGCGAAAGTAAGGACATCTACCTCCCTCACAGGGACCTCGCCTATTTGACCGAGGAAGACTCTCAGTTCTGGGACTACATTCGGGAAATGGAGTGGGCGCAAGAGTTCGCGGCGCTGAATCGGGCACTGATGATGTCCCGGGTGAAGCGTTGCTTGGATACGTGGTACCGGAAACCCGTTGAGGTGACGGAGGAGATTCTTTGTCACCACAACTACACCAAGCAAGAAGAGCATTACGAGGCCACGGTTTGGGTCTCCCGCAAAGGCGCCATCGACGCTCACGCGGGCGTCATGGGGCTTATCCCCGGTTCAATGGGCACCCGCTCTTACGTGGTGCGAGGCAAGGGAAACCCGGAATCTCTTCACAGCGCTCCGCACGGCGCCGGAAGACAGTATTCGCGCACCGAAGCGCGTAAACGCTTTTCACAACAGGACCTCCGTGAACGGATGCGGGGTATCGAGTATCGCGACAGCGCCGCTTTCATTGATGAAATCCCGGACGCCTACAAACCGATTGACCAGGTCATGGAGGACTCGAAGGACCTGGTGGAAGTTGTCCATGAACTACGCCAACTGGTGAACGTCAAGGGGCAGTAGGAGCAAGCGCAGGCGCCTGTCGTCACCGCCATATACCCTTGGTGCCAACTAGGATTTGTAACAAAACTGACCCGCGTTTAACAACCCCAAGATGGAGAAACCCATGAGAAAAGCACACGCAGGAATCTTCGCCGCAGTAGCCCTGGGAGCAGCTCTTACACTGGGGGCTTGCACGTCCGGGGGGACACAGGAAACCTCCGAATTGGAGCCCGCTTCCGACATCACGATGGAATCCGTGGAAGGGACATGGAATCTGGTTGGCGCTGCCGGCGAAGAGGGCGTGGTTGAGGATCTGCCCGAAGGCACACTGACTATCGAGCAGGACTCTTTCAGCTTCAGTGCGCAATGCAACCAGTTTTCCGGGTCGGTGGCTGTCGAGGACGGTGTGCTCTCAACTGACCAGCAGATACAGACTTTGATGGCGTGTGACGGGCCTGCGGGACAAGTTGATGACATCGCTGCTGCGGTGCTATCAGATATTCAGTCCTCAACGTTGACTGCTGGTGATTCTGACCCTCAAAAGCTCACGTTGGTGGGGCCGGGTGGGGCGTCATTGGACTTCGAGCGGAACTGATCCATCAGGCGGTTTGAGTACCAACCCGTTGGGTGGTTTGAGCACCACTAGGTCACAAAACGGTCAAGCCTGGGCCTAACGTCCCGCATTCACGAGCGAGGTGGGACCTTAGGCCTTAGCATGGGGTGTCCGTTGACAGCTGGCGGCGCCGTCGCAGTCGCCGGTGCGAGAGCTAACCCTAAGGAAAAAACAAATGGCACAAAAGCCCGTCGCTCAGCAGAATGGTTCCTCCACCCGCAGTGTTCTTGCCTGGATCCTCATCGCCATCGGCGCAATCATGATCATCGTTGGTTTCGTCGCGTGGATCATGGTTGGGGCACAACTTAAATCACAGAATATGACAGTCCCCGGCGACGCGGATTCCAACGCTGGGAAAGTCGTTGCCGGCCCGTTCACGGCCTGGTCTATGCAAGAAATTATCCAGGTCCACGCGGATCACGCTACAGAAGGAGCTAGCTACGCCGAACTTGGCGACAAGGTAAACGAAGCCAAAGAACAGTACGGAGATGACTCAGAGGAAGCAGCCGAGCTGCAGGCGATGCGCAACACCCAGATGAATGCCTCATTCTTGCGTGCCTCGCTGCTGACTTCGGTAATTGCATCGGGCGTATCCCTCCTAGCAATCGGCACTGGCGCGGTTTCCGTGCTGGCGGGGGCGGCGTTCCTTGCTCGCCGACCGCAAGTTGTTGTAAACGCTGACGTGACGGCGGACGCCGAAATCGCGTAAAGCAACGGGTCTCCAACCCTGACAAAGTCAAGGCCTAACTGTCCTGATTCACTGGGATGGTTAGGCCTTGGTTTATCTGGAGGCCAACCCCCTTTCGTCGGCGCACTCCATAGCCGCAACACAGCGGCGAACCAAGGGACCAACGCCGCGGCCAACCCGGGTACGCTTCCTCGGGTGACCTCGGTTGGGAGGCGGTGAAAAGTGGGACGAATTGTTGGGCTAGACCTAGCGCGGTTTGTCGCAATAGTCGGAATGATGGCCGCTCACCTCTTGGTGCCCCGGGCCGATGTCCCGTACGGCGAACTGAACTGGCTGACCGTGGTCACTTCCGGTTACCCCTCCGCAATGTTCGCGGTCATCGGGGGCTTCGGGGTGTTCCTAACCTCCAGAAAATACCTGGCACAAGGGGCCCGAGGGGCGGCCGCCGTCAACCTTCTGGTTCGAGGCTTCCTCATCGCCTTCATCGGCATCCTTCTGAACTTTTTGCCAGACCACCAAATCGCAGTCATCCTCGTTTTCTTCGGGGTTGCGATCGCCTGCTCCGCTCCCCTAGTAGCCCTGCCTTCCTGGGTCTTAGCGACAATCGCGGCTGTTCTTCCCTTTATCAGCACGATCGCCGGCTACCACCTGATGCAACACTTCTTAGCGAAAACCGTTTTCGATTCCGGCTCCGTACTTGAAGCCTTGGTGGTGCTCTTCTTCACCGGGTACTACCCCGTCACCACCTGGCTCGCCTACCTACTAATTGGGGTGCTGTGTGCTCGATTCGTGGTGGGAGCGACCGGACCTCCAAACCTTCGAACCCCTCCAAACCTTCGAATCAGGGCTCTCTATCTCGCGTTAGGGAGCGCCACTATCTTTGCGACCGTGCAGGCGGTCAGTTCGCGTGTCGTCGACCAGGCCGGAAGCCTCCTGGCGCAGCAGTGGGGCATGGCTCCTGAGCAGGGGCTTTACGCGATTGTCACGATGCATCGCGGCACCCCGCTACTGCCCCCGCCCATGAATCTGGCCCTGGCTGCGCCTCACTCCGGTTCACCAGCCGACGTGCTTGCAAGCGCGAGCGCAGCCATTTTTGTCACGGCACTCCTGATTGTGTTGACCGCAGGCCTTCGCCTAGCGCCCTGGCCTCTGAGGCCTTTCGCCTGGACGGGGGCGGCCCCGCTCACTATCTACTCCCTCCACATCATTCTCACCGCGAGCACCTGGACAGTTATGGGATTCGCCGCCGGGACCTGGGATGGGACCTACCCAACATGGTTCCTGCAAGAGTTCTGGATCCAGTTGGCCATCGTGGTTGGGGCGGGGACGCTTATCGGAGCGCTGGGGCGACGCGGCCCACTTGAAACCTTTGTTTCCAAGGTCGCTGCGCTTGCAGCCGCCCCTGTTCAAAACGCCGATCAACGACAACTCGATAACGCTTAGGAAATCGGGATGGCCCCGCAAGAAAGCTCGGACCTATGCTTACCTCATGAAGATCTCTCCTCGAAGCACCGCCGTGATCATGGCCGCCCTAGCCGGCACCGCGTTATTGGCAGGCTGCGGAACGTCAGCAGACGGTGGCGCATACGATTCCTCTTCAACCGCATCCGAGGAAATCCAGATGGCTTCTGACGAAGCGGGCTGGGCAGAAGATGCGGAGATGGACTCTGCGGATGGCTCATTTTCAGGCGGGATGTATGAGCCACAGATCATTGTGTACGGGAACGCCACGGTTTACGTCAAAGACCCCGAAGCAGCAGCTAGAGGCTTCGAAGATTACGTGGTCGAAATGGGGGGAAGGGTTGAGTCCACCTGGGTTTCCAATGAGGATCCCAACAGGATCGCAAACATTTATGCTTCGGTGCCTGCCGAAAAATACGAGGATGCCCTCGTCCATCTTGAAACGCTAGGCCGCGTCTTAGACGAGTCAACTTCGCGCGAGGACGTGGGACAGCAAGTGGCCGACCTGGATGGGCGCCGCGAGTCTTTGGAGTCATCAATTGCCAGACTCGAAGATCTCATGTCGCAGGCGACAACGACCGAGGAACTGTTGCTTGCCGAGGACAGCCTGACCCAAAGAAAAGGCGAGCTGGACTCCCTCAACGCTCAACTGGAATGGCTTGAAGACCAGGTGGCAATGTCAAACTTGGGCGTAACCTTCACTGATTCCACTGCGAGCGCACCGGGATTCACCTGGGCGAAAGCCTGGGGATACGTCGTGCAGTCCTTCAACTTCGTCGCATACGCCCTAGTGATCGCCGTTCCCTGGGTTGTTGTTGTAGGGGGAATCGCGTGGGGCATCACAGCGCTGGCCCGCAGAAACCGGTTGCCCCGGCCTAAAAAGGTGCAGAACGAGGACGACTTCGAAAACGGGGCCTAACCGTTAGCCGCGGGTGCGCCTCCGGCCGGGTCATCGAGGTGGCCAAACGCCTTCACAATCAAATCAATGTCTTTGTCCGTGAGGTCGTCCAACAGAAGCTCTCTGACTGTTTCTTGATGAAGTCGACTGGCCAACTCAGTGATTTCGACACCCGACTCTGTCAGTTGAGCAACGTAGCCGCGGCCGTCCTTACCGCTGGGGGCCTTCTGCACCCAGCCTGCCTTGGACAACTGCCCAACCAGATAGGTCAGCCGCGACGGAGAGAAGCCCAGGTGTACGGACAGTTCCCCCATGCGCATTTGATAGCGGGGGGTCTGGTACAACGCGAGCAAAATGCTGTAATCCGACAGAGAAAGACCAGCATCCGTCTTCATCCGCGATTCAAGGATTCCCTGCAACCGTGTGGTGGCCTCGAAGAAAACGCGCCAAGCGAAAGAACGGGGATTGTCGCGTTCCCCAACTTCGTTGTAACCGGCTGACTGCATTTCCCTCGCCTCCCACGCCGAACGCAAAGCCGCTCCACGCGGATGTCTCTGTCAACAGTAGATGGTACGTGTCAGCCTAGACTCGACGCTAATCAATCGGAAACGATACGAGGGCAGGCATAAACACGCACACGCACCTCCGTGAAGATGAATAGTGACTGTTGCAACTATGATTGGTTTGAAAAGAGGAGGCTTTATGCAATCAAAGACGCCGCGAAAGCGCGTGGTGTATCAGGCGCCTCAAAGAAGCAGCCTGAGCGTGTCCTCCTCTAAGAAAATGGCGGCGAAAAGTTCTGGAAGTGGTTCCACCTCTACAGCCGTAGCCGTGTACCAGCAAAACAGAGTTCCTCTGTGGTTGCGGGACGCGGGAATCGGGTCCTGGTCGATCATCGGCGTGGTGATCGTGATCGCCGGGATTGTCTTCGCGACCGCCCGCATCTCCGCGGTATTCATCGCTGTTTTTGTTGCGCTGGTATTCACCTCCGTTTTGAACCCAGTGGTCAACTCACTTTCCAAACACATGCGACGCGGATTCTCCGTGGTTATCGCGGTGTTGGGAGGATTCTTAGTCTTCGTGGGATTGATCGGCTTTGTGATCACATCGGTCGCTGGGCAATGGCGCTCTCTGGTGAATCAGCTAACCCACGGCCTCGACAAAATCACCGACTTCCTGGACGCCACCCCCTTCAACATTTCTCTGACATCAGACCAGGTTTACAACTGGATCCAAGAGAACATTCAAAAGGGTCAGACCTACATCAGTGAGAACTGGCAGACGCTGGTGTCCAAGGTCATGTCGAACGCTGGCGGCATCGCCATTTTCTTCACCATTGTCGGTCTAGCAATCTTCATAACCATCTTTTTCTTGCTTTCCGGTTCTCAGATGTGGCGCTGGTTCCTGAACCTGCTGCCAACAGAGAGGCGGGGTACCTGGAACCATGCTGCCCAGGCAGGCTGGCACTCGTTCTCCGGGTATGCGCGCGGGACCATGATCATCGCTCTGATCGATGGCGGATTGGCCTGGATTTTCCTGGCGATCCTTAAGGTCCCCCTGGCTCCCGCCCTCGGAGTCCTGGTGATGATCGGCGCGTTGATTCCACTAATTGGTGCCCCCGCGGCAATGGTCGTAGCAATGATCGTTGCCCTGGCAACCGATGGGGTTTGGACCGCGATCATCGTGGGTATTGGCATCGCACTCATTGGGCAGCTTGAGGGTCACGTGCTGCAACCGCTAATCATGGGTAGACAGGTTTCGCTGCATCCCGTGGTAGTTGGTATTGGCGTCATCGCCGGCACACTGCTGGCCGGACTCCTGGGCGCCATCGTGGCAATCCCACTGATCGGTGTTGTCTGGGCCGTGTTCAACGCCCTCTACCATCGCGACCCACCGATCGTTGGGCCCCTCCCCGACTCTGATCCTCCTCCCGGACCGATAAAACCGGAACCAGGCAGGATTGGAAGGTTCTTCCAGAGGCTGTTCGGCGATTTGAAGCATAAGAAGCAGGAAATAGATGCGGCCAAGGCGGCTTCTGACGAGGCAGCCGGTGCTGAAGATGACAAGCCCGACGGAAATGACACCCCCACTGAAGACACCAAACTCAGTGAGGAGGCTGCTTCCGCAGAAGGTAGCCCGCAAGCGGGCAACCCTGCTCCCGCCAGTTGATACGGGGAGCCTGCCTGTGTGGCACGGTCAGGATATGGACCGTGCCACTAACGGAAATCTCTTGATTTGGTCTTAGCAGGAAGATTTAGAGGCTCTAATTTTTCCGCCACTAATGCAGTGGCGCCGTCGCCCTGTTCGACCCGGCCGCGAACAATAAGTGCAGACGATTCAAGAGCCACATTCCGATACCGCGCCCAAAGGCCTTTCGAACAAATTACGTTTGCAAGCCCGGTCTCATCCTCTAGAGACAAGAATGTTGTGCCCCCTGCGGTTCCTGGCCGTTGACGATGTGTCACTACCCCACCCACACGCACCCTGGATCCGTGGGCAGCCTCTCCCAGGTGCACAAGCGGAACAACCCCTAGGTTCGAGAGTTCTTCGCGAGCGAACTCCATCGGATGCTTCTGCGTGCTCAGCCCCAGGCTTGCGTAATCAGAGGTAACTCTTTCAACCTCTGTCATTTCTGGTAGGGATGGTGCCACCATGCCGGGTTCCGTGCCAGGAATGTAGGGCTGTTCCCACTGCGGACGGCCCACAACAGATGCCCCCCACAAGCCTTGCCTCCTTGACATTCCTAGGTCTTCCAACGCCCCGGCACGCGACAACTTTTCCACTTGGGATTCACTTAACCTGGCACGGGAAGCCAGGTCAGCCAACGACTCCCAAGGCCCATCAAGGCGAGCATCACAGATCCGCTTGGCACCTTCCCCCAGGCCCCTAATTGTTTCCAACCCGATTCGGACCGCACGCCCTGGGTGGGGATGCACTAGATCTGACACTGACGTTTCCCTAACCCGATGCGATATACCTCCATCTTTTTCGGGGCAAACTTCTGGAACGGTTTCTAACGAGGAGTAAACCACGCTTGGCGGGTTAACTAAGACACCGTGACGCTTGGCATCTTCAACCAGTGTCGCAGGGGAATAAAACCCCATCGGTTGACTGGACAGTAACCCCGCATAGAAATGTTCGGGATAGTGAACTTTCAGCCAGGCGGAGGCATACACCAAGTAGGCGAAAGAAAACGCGTGAGATTCTGGGAAACCGAACTCTGCGAACCCTTTCAACTGTTCAAAGATTGCCGCTTGAATCTCGGGAGCCACGTTACGGGCCTCCATCCCTTTGTAGAGGGCAGGTTTCAGCGCGACCATCCGATCTTCGCTACGTTTTGCTCCTATAGCGCGGCGCAACATGTCTGCCTGACTGGGCGTAAACCCCGCCACGTCCACAGCCATTTGCATGAGTTGCTCTTGAAATAGAGGAACGCCCAGTGTTTTCTTCAATGAGGGTTCCAGGAGCGGGTGTAAATAGCGCACTTTTTCCCGGCCGTTCCTCCGGCGCAGGTATGGATTCACTGCACGGCCTTGAATTGGCCCGGGGCGGATCAAGGCAACCTCGATCACAATGTCGTAAAAGCAACGGGGTTTCAGCCGGGGAAGGGTGTTCATTTGGGCACGAGATTCCACTTGGAACACCCCAACCGTGTCCGCCGCGCAGAGGAGGTCGTAGACAAGGGGGTCCTCGTCCGGCAAGTTATGAAGGTCGAGGGGACGGCCGTTACGTTGAATCCCCTCGTCCTCCAACCAGTTGTATGCCTTTCTCAGAGCCGTCAGCATTCCAAGACCCAACAGGTCAAACTTGACCAACCCTGCGTCTGCGCAGTCTTCTTTGTCCCACTGCAAAACGGTGCGGCCTTCCTTCGCCGCCCACATCACCGGACACACCTGAGAAACGGGTTTGTTTGTAAGAACCATTCCTCCCGGATGCAACCCCATGTGACGAGGGAGTCGCTGAAGTTGGCTGGCCATCTCCAAAACTTCTGCTGGAACCTCACCTTTATGGGGGTCGTCACCAAAGTTCTGGTTAGGACGCGTTTCCTCAGCAGGATTCGGTGCTGGTCCCCTACGGGAACGACGCACAAACTTGGACCAGCGACGCACGGCCCCTTCCGGATACCCAAAGGCCTTCCCGGCATCCCGCACCGCTGACTTTGGCCGATAGCTAATGACGTTTGCTACCTGTGCAGCGTTGCTTCGCCCATACGTTTCATAGACATACTGAATTACCTGCTCACGTTCATCAGCCTCAATGTCTAAATCGATGTCGGGGGCCTCAACCCGATCGGGTGAAAGAAACCGTTCAAAAAGCATCTCGTGTTTTACTGCATCAACTGCCGTGATTCGAAGCGCGTAACAGACTGCTGAATTGGCGGCTGAACCGCGTCCTTGGCACAAAATGTTTTTGCGGCGGCAGTAATCAACGATGTCTTTGACGATCAAGAAATAGCCGGGAAACCCAAGTTGTTCGATTATTTGCAGTTCGTGGTCGATCAGGTCCCACGCAGGTCGGTTTTGTTCGCGTGAACCGTAGTGGTGCTCCGCCCCCAAGTAGGTGACGTGTCGAAGCCAGGTGGCTTCGCTGTGACCTTCTGGCACGGGGAAGCTCGGCAAACCCGGCTCTATGAGATCCAGGCTGAATGCACACTCCTGCCCCACCGCTACCGCGTTGTCTATTGCTTGGGGGTAACGAGTAAAGATCTCCGACATCTCTTTCGGCGAACGTAAAAAAGATCGGAACGCGGGCAAATGTGGTTCCGCCTCATCAAGTGAAACTCCCAGCCGCGTTGCGGAAAGAACATCGGCCAATGCAAAACGCTCTGGGCCCGTAGATCGAACGGCCCCGGCTGCTACCAGAGGAAGGCTGCTTTCTTGGGCGAGGAGCGCCAGAGTCTGCGCTAGACCCGGAGGGTCATGAGCCTGAATTTGGAGTTCAACAGCAACATTACTGGGGCCGAAGGTCTCCTTGAGTTGATCAAGAACATGATGAGCGCCCCTTATTCCATGTTCGGCAAGAGCGCGACGCAAAGGACCGTGAGCCGTCCCAGTTAAAGCGAAAAGGTCCCACTTTTGGTGAGCGAATTGTTCTACCTCATTCAGATTTAGTCTGGCTTTTCGCCTGCCGGGCTCAGCGAGAAAATGGGCTGATAGCAACGAACAAAGTGTGTGATACCCGCTTTGTGATCTGGCGAGCACAGGTAGCCTCAACCCCGGATCATCGCTGCCCTTTTTGAGTCCCATCCCTTTTTGGATACGAACTGAAGAAGCAGTAGAGATCCCCTCCCTTTTCTGTCTCCGCTGGGAAAACGATCCGTTGTCACCGACCATCCGAACAAAGCCGGAGCCTCCTTGAGCGGAGGGGTCGTCAATATCAATGTGAGAAAGGGTTAGCTCAACTCCGTGGATTATTGGAAGTGAATAAGTTTTCCCGGCCCGAGCTGTTTGCACGGCAGAGTACATGCCATCAACATCAAGAATCCCCAAACCACTCAAACCAAGTTCGGATGCGCCACGCACCAAATCTGCAGGAAAGTCGGTGGCTTCTAGGAAAGTGAATGCGCTGTGAGCATGCAATTCCGTGTACTGGGGAAGTGCGGGCCTTGAAGACCGAAGAAAAAGCGGAGCCACCATCCCCCCATTTTATCGAACAAGTGTTCGATAGCAACGTGGGGGCAAACAACTGGGACCTCACTTAGCGATTTAGATCCCGATTCAGTCCGACGCTAAAATACTCGCCGCTTCTTCCCCCAGTTGGCCACCCGAGTGCTCCATGTAGCAAGCGCTACACAAGGATTCGTATGTGACACCCTGTCCGTCGATGGAAACCTGGTCCCCATCAAAAGTGAACTTTCCGTCTATCAAACGACCATTGAAAATGGCTTTGCGCCCACACCGGCAAATGGTTTTGAGCTCTTCAAGGGTGTGTGCAACTTCCAAGAGCCTGCGAGATCCGGGGAAGGCAACGGTTTGAAAATCAGTCCTAATCCCGTAAGTGAGTACCGGAGTGTCTTCAAAGACCGCAATTCGCATCAAGTCATCCACCTGTGCCGGAGTGAGGAATTGCGCTTCATCTATGAGGAGAGCGGCAACAGGCGGAATCTCAGGCAAATCTGTGACCAAAGCGTCCGGATCGGTTCCCTTAGCAGCCTGCATGAAACGTTCTCTCACATCGGTGTTCGGCCCAATAAGGAAATCCACCTCACGGCTCACCCCCAGCCGGGAAACTATGGCCCCGCTCCCCTTTGTGTCCACGGCTGGCTTCGCCAAAAGAACCCGCTGGCCCCGCTCTTCATAGTTGTAAGCAACTTGCAGCAACGCCGTTGATTTGCCCGAGTTCATGGCTCCGTAACGGAAATAGAGTTTTGCCACGGGATCTCCTACTTGTTTCCAAACTGGTTGCACTTTGCGGCGCTAGTTACTTTCCAGCGTGATCTTACCGATGGTTTATCTTTACGGTTACTGCTTACCGCCATAGACGCCTTCCACCTTCCACTCTCCTTTACGTTGAACCAACAACAGATCAGTACCATCAACCCGCTTAACCCGCAGATAGCAACGTGCCCCATGTTCATCATGGCTTCTTTGCCACCATCTACCGCGGACAACCCAAAGACGTTCCAATCCAAGGAGAGGATAGTCACCGGCCCGCAGTTCACCGACTTCTTTAGACACCACTAGTTGGCGCGGAACTCCGTTGATCATCCCCCTGCGTCCCACCCAAAGTCGCCCCAAAGTTCCGTCTTTTCTTTCCCCTAGAAGCATCGCGGATGGAGGGTCAGCGAACAGGATTACCGGAGGATCTTCTATCGCCCCCTCCCAGGCACCTTCAAGTGGAGGAACTGGACCGCTCACCAGCCCCCAAGGTGTCAGCGAAACCCGGGTTCGAGGGTCGAACCCTCCATGAAGATTAGGGGTAACCACCGAGGACTCCCCCAGCAAATCCTGGACCTCTTCAACCGCCTGACCTACCTTCCAAGAAGCCCGGACACTTCCCCACAACGGATCCGCTTCTGGACTTTCCCGAGGGCTTAGAGCAATCACTTTCAAAGATTTGAGCCCATCCGATGCTCCCGATCCTTGAACCTCTTCTTGAGCCCTCCCATCCAGCCAACCGCGTAACTGCCACGTTATGCGCTTAGAAACCTGCCTGCCTGAAGTGGCATCAAGGAGAGTCCAAGTTCGTTCATGGGTGCGCCCCGACTCTGTTTCAAGGATTACCTGCACGGTTGAAGAATAAAGCGACCTTTGTTGAAGACCATCTGCAAGATCTGCACTAACACGCGCTATTGCTGTTGCAGCATGTTCTATTAGCTCCGCTGGCGGATCTAACTCAAAGGCCGCCTCTACCTTTCGCGCTCCGCGTTCTCCCACATCAAAATGTGGATCCTCACCACAAGTGAGCTGCCAAAGTATTTCCCCTACTGCCCCGAACCGAGAAACGACAGCAGACTTACCAAGGTCCCGAAATTCTTTGGCCCTAGAAACACCTAGCCCCTTTAACACCTCCAGAACTTCATAAACCGCTTGTTTAACACCACTTGGAAGTTCACAAGCAAGCTCCGCAAGCGAAAGCCCGTCTAAGAACCTTCGTGTGTCAGCGGCGGGAACCACTATCCCGCGGTGAGCAGCCATCATTGCCACAGATAGCCCACTCCCAACCCCCACCTGACATTCAGCCCCTGTTTCAACCGCGACATCGTCAATTAGTTGTTCCACCAACCGCTCTTCGCTACCAACCCACTTTGCTGCTCCAAGCGCAGGGGCGAAGGCCAGTCCTGGGCGGATCACATTGACGGAGGCTGCTACGCGATCGAAGATTTCTAAGAGGGGTTCAAATGCGGCACTTTCCCGCTCTTCATCCGCTGTGAAAACCATGAGGTTTGGGCAGTGGTATTGGGCAAGAGACCGGGTCATAGAACGACGTACCCCCTGCTTCTTAGCCGCTGGGGTAACAACGCTTACCCTGCCGTTTTGGATTGTTATTGCAGGGGTTTCAGGAGGGGTATCGATAACAAGAGAGGCCAGAGGCCAGTTCGGAACCCAAAGCACAACGTAGCGGGGACGCCCCTGATCTTTGCGAGACCCCCGGCTTTCTTCCTGCAGATTCTGCGCGCTCATATCGCAACCGGCCCATCGATCACTTCAAGGTTAGGCAATGCGTCCGCCGTCCCTCCTGCCAACCGTTTCGTAGCGGGCTCTATACGCCCCAAACGGTTTCCCACTTCAAACGGTTTGCTGATTGTTTGCCAGGGGATCATGGCCAAAATTGTTCTACCCAATTTTCTGGACCGGGCAGCAAGAGCGCGTTGTTGGGGTGGTCCCACCGACACATTTCCCAGAACAACAGTTTCAAACCCTTCTACTAGAGAGCCCAAGACCCTGTGGGTCTCCTCTTTCAGATCGGGAATAACCACCACCCGACAAGTGTCTACCCCCAGTTTCGCGGCAGCCTCCCAACCTATATCTGGAAGCGCCACGACCGCGGCCCATCCGGGTGATTTCATCGTCTCCGCTAAGGCAGCCACCACGTCTTCAACAGTTGGTGGCACATGGTAAACGCCATAAGCGCGTCCCCCCATAGCTCCTTCACCCATGTTGCGTTCGGGAGCAGATTGCAAACTTTGTTTCGCTTCAACAGAACGTAAGACTGCGCGCGCCCGCTCCAAGCGACCCTTCTGTTCCGACTGTCCTTGTTCCAACAACTCTTGTTCCGACTGCCCCGACCAATCCGCCCGTTCTGCCTGCTTCAACAGTGCGGCCACCCTGTCCGCTTTGGTCACCGGCTCACCTTCCGGGTCCGCACCTGTGTTTAGACCAAAACTCCTGTTCGGTTCCGTCATTCCACCCACCTCCCCTCGAACACACGTTCGACTATAAAGGATGGCTCCGACATCTTCGAGATCCTTTTTGTAACCTAGGAGGAAAGCAAGTCTTAGAACATCGAAGGAGATGCCATGGACCTTCTAGAACGTCCTTTAGCGCCCGAGCCTTACAGCATGCTTCCCGCAGTCCCCTCGTTCCTAGTGGAGTCGGATGAGGTTGAAGACGGCGCCCCCATGCCCATAACTCTCACGGGCGAAGGGACCGACACCTCTCCAAGCCTGCGGTGGTCCGGTTTCCCCCCTGAAACCAAGAGTTTCATGGTGAATTGTTTCGACCCGGATGCGCCAACTCCCGCAGGTTTTTGGCATTGGACAGTCGTAGGGATCGACCCGGAAATCACTGAACTCCGCCTTGATGCAGGGCGCTCCGACAACACGCTTCCCGAGGGCGCTTTCCACCTGCGCAATGACGGCTCCGCCCACTCTTACATGGGACCCATGCCACCTAAAGGGGATCGTCCGCACCGCTACGTATTTGCTGTTCACGCGCTGGATGTTGACACCCTTGGCCTCGACTCCGACGCAAGCGCAACCCGGGCAGCCTTCACTGCGCTGCAACATACACTTGCCCGCGCTCTCATCACCGGCACGTATCAGCGTTAACACTCTCAGTTGCCCGGGTGGCACAATGGCGCGGTGCTTCACATTGCATTTTACGAACCGCGTATCCCGGGCAACTCTGGGGCTGCCATCCGCCTTGCCGCGTGTACTGGCACCCTCCTGCACCTAATCGAACCTCTCGGTTTCGACATGGAAGACGCCAAATTGAGGCGTGCCGGATTGGATTACCACGACCTGGCTCACGTCAAGGTCCAACCCAATTTGGATGCAGTTTTGAACGAGGTGTCCGGCAACGTATACGCCTTCACCGGGCAAGCGACCACTCATTACGCGGACATCACCTATGCAGAAGGTGACTGTCTTCTCTTTGGCCCGGAACCAGACGGCCTGCCCGACCACGTCCTTAACGATCCGCGACTAACAGCGCTGGTGAGGATCAACATGGTGCCGGGGGTGCGTTCTTTAAACTTGGCTAACTCGGCTGCTATCGCAACCTACGAAGCATGGAGACAACTGGGCTTCACCGGCAGTGTCTAGCAGGGGTTCAGATCGTCAGGGAACGCGACGGCGGCGGTCAATCCCCTCGGAAATCTCAACGATTCTGCGTGGGTTGGACCACCACAGCCAAATGAATCCAATCACTGGAATCACCAGTGACACGTACCAAACTTGGCTGCCGAAATCTGCCCACGGGGACCAAACCCCGTCATTTTGAGGCTCCCCAACCCCAAGCAAACCCACGATGATCGGTCCGGCCAGGCTAACCGTGATGCTGCTCCAAGCCACCATCCGCATGCGTCTGCCGTTGTGTGTCAGTCCAACGGCTGCCGCCACGTATACGAGGCCAGCAAAGAGGCTCACCAAACGTGCCCCAACCGGCTGTGTCGGCTCCATCAGCAGCTTCCAAATCGCGACCCCCACGGTGAGAATCCCTGCGGCCCAAAAAAGAATGTAGACCAGTCTCCCCAAGCCCAAGGCAGCACCGCGATTGTCTGTAAGCGAACGGTGTGACCCGACCGCATGCGGTTGCTCCGACATGCCCGGTACGACCTCCTGGTTGGATTGGGCACTCAAATGCCCCGGAATTGTCATCTAAGGCATAGAGTACCGCTTCGCCAGTGCAGGAACGTGTCCCTTAACGCACCGACTGCCCCTCGTATTTGTCGGGGAACGTGGGACAATGGTCTCAACGCAGCCATCACTGTCGATAGTTGCTTCACATTTTCATATTTTGAGGAGCGAGAACGCGTGAGTGAACCAAATTACGACGTAGTCATTCTTGGAGCCGGGTCGGGCGGGTATGCCGCGGCTTTGCGGGCGGCCCAACTGGGGTTGAACGTCGCATTAATCGAAGGTGACAAGGTTGGGGGCACGTGTCTCCATCGTGGTTGCATTCCCACAAAGGCATATCTACACGCTGCTGAGACAGCCGATGCCGTTCGTGACGCTGCGGACTTTGGGGTCCTCGCCACACTTGAAGGAATCGACATGCTGAAGGTGGGCGAATACCGCGATTCCGTGGTCAACAAGCTCTACCGAGGCGTTGAGGGCCTTCTCAAGGTGCGTGGCGTGACCACCATCCACGGCTGGGGTCGTGTGACCGGACCGAATTCTGTAGAAGTAAACGGGGAAACCATCACCGGCAAGAACCTGATCCTTGCAACCGGCTCCTACTCTCGGTCCCTACCGGGTCTGGAGATCGGAGGCCGAGTCATCACTTCTGACCAAGCCCTACAAATGGAATGGGCTCCGCAACACGCGATCGTCCTTGGTGGCGGTGTGATTGGTTGCGAGTTTGCTTCTGCGTGGCGCTCATTCGGTTCTGAAGTCACGATCCTTGAGGGCCTGCCCCACCTGGTTCCAAACGAAGACCTGGCAATCTCCAAATACCTGGAGCGGGCTTTCCGCCAGCGCGGCATCAAGTTCCAGTTGGGCACGCGCTTCTCCGGGGTCACGCAGGACGAAAACGGCGTCACCGTCACCACTGAGGACGGCAAGACGATTCAAGGAGACATCCTCCTAGTTGCTGTCGGGCGTGGACCTGTAACGGCGGATCTTGGGTTTGAAGAAATCGGAGTGAAGATGGACCGCGGGTTCGTCCTCACTGACGATCGTCTGAACACCGGCATTCCTGGGGTTTACGCGGTCGGCGATATCGTCCCCGGACTGCAACTCGCACATCGTGGCTTCCTGCAGGGAATTTTCGTCGCAGAAGAAATCGCTGGACTCAACCCGGACCCAATCGACGAAAACGTGATCCCCCGCGTCACCTTCTCCGAACCAGAAATCGCATCCGTCGGACTGTCTGAAGCTCAGGCGAAGGAGCAGTACGGAGACAAGGTCAAGAAGGTCGAATACAACCTGGCGGGTAATGGCAAGTCCAACATTATGAACACGGGCGGCCTAGTGAAGCTGGTCGCGGTCGAGGACGGACCGATCGTAGGCTTCCACGCAATCGGGTCCCGCGTCAGTGAACAGATTGGCGAGGGCGAACTGATTGTCGGATGGGAAGCCTATGCTGACGATGTGGCATCCCTGATTCATGCGCACCCGACGCAGAATGAGGCCATCGGTGAGGCAGCCATGGCGCTGGCCGGCAAGCCTCTGCACGCACACAACTAAGACTTACCGATAGAGGAGATTTGATAAAGATGGCACAGTTTCTAAAGATGCCCGCGCTCGGGGAATCCGTGACGGAGGGCACCGTTACCACGTGGCTTAAGCAAGTTGGCGACACGGTCGAGGTGGATGAACCTATCGTTGAGGTCGCAACTGACAAGGTCGACTCTGAGGTTCCCTCACCCGCGGCTGGGGTCCTGCTCGAAATTCTGGTTGAAGAAGATGAAACGGTAGAAGTCGGCGCGGACCTGGCCCGCATCGGTTCCCCAGATGAGGCAGCCGCCGGTGGTGGCGTCTCCCCCACGGAACCCGTAGCAGCCCCCGCTCCGGCGCCCGAAGCGCCAGCTCCTGAAGCCCCGGCACCGGCTGCGGCCGCTCCGGCAGCCGCCCCAAGCGGCGATATCACCGAGGTCGCGATGCCTGCACTTGGCGAATCGGTCACGGAAGGAACTATTACCTCGTGGCTGGTAGCCGTTGGCGACCAGGTCTCTGCCGACGACCCCATTGTGGAGGTCGCAACCGACAAGGTCGACTCTGAGGTTCCCTCACCCGTTGATGGTTACATCGTCGCGTTCCTCGCCGAAGAAGACGACACTGTCGAAGTTGGAACTCCGATTGTCCGTATCTCATCGGAAGCTCCCTCTGGAGATGCGCCTGCTCCGGCACCCGCCCCCGCCCCGGCTGCTGCTCCCGTAGCGGCACCACCGGCAGCACCGGCCCCCGTAGCAGCGCCGCCCGCTCCGCCCGCGCGTCCGGCTATGCCTCCCGCTCCTCC
>CAYFRT010000002.1:41008-55932 GCA_964345585.1 uncultured Actinomyces sp.
CGCCCGCGCGTCCGGCTATGCCTCCCGCTCCTCCAGCACCCCCGGCACCTCCAGCACCCCCGGCACCTCCAGCGCCCATGGCGCCTCCGGCTTCCCCCGCACAGGTTCGGGTTGCTGATGCGGTCGCTAACGCCGCGCAAGTGGGCCAAGAGGTCCCTGCGGCACCGGGACTTCCCGCAGCAACGGGTTACGTGACGCCGATTGTTCGGAAGCTCGCGAAGGAGCAGGGTGTTGACCTGGCATCCGTCGTTGGTACCGGTGTTGGTGGACGCATCCGCAAGGAAGATGTCATCGCCGCTGCAGAAGCAGCCAAGGCTCCGGCAGCCGCCGCACCTTCTGCCGCCCCAGCAGCCGCTAGCGGGAAGATCGAAGTCTCCCCAGAAGCTGCAGCGCTGCGTGGCACCACGGAGAAGATGACCCGCCTGCGTCAGGTGATTGCCCGCCGCATGGTTGACTCCCTCCAGACTGCCGCGCAACTCACCACGGTGTTTGAGGTTGACGTGACGAAGGTCTGGGACTTGCGTGCCAAGTACAAGGACCAGTTCCAGGAAGTTCACGGCACCAAGCTAACGTTCCTGCCCTTCTTCGTGAAGGCGGTTACTGAGGCTCTCGCCGCTCACCCGAAGTTGAACGCTGTGATCAATGACCGTGAGGTCACGTACCACGATTACGAGAACATCGGGATCGCCGTTGACGCACCTCAGGGTCTCCTGGTCCCGGTCATCAAGAATGCGGGTGACCTCTCGATCGCTGGCATCGCCGAAGCGATCAACACCCTGGCCGCCAAGGTCAGGGAAGGGAAAGCCAGCCCTGACGAACTGACCGGTTCCACCTTCACCATCACGAACACCGGTTCGGGTGGCGCACTGTTTGATACTCCGGTGTTGAACAGCCCCGAGGTGGGGATCTTGGGTGTCGGCACCATCGTCAAGCGCCCCATGGTCGTGAAAAACGCGGACGGGGGCGAGGGCGTCGCCTTGCGCTACATGGTCTACCTGGCAATTACCTACGATCACCGGCTGGTTGACGGCGCAGACGCATCGCGATTCCTCAGTGACGTGAAGAAGCGCCTGGAAGGTGGGAACTTCCTGCCAGACCTCGGCCTTGACGCCTAAGCGCAAACGCTAAGACGCGACGCAGCAGCCGGAACCAATCCTCGGCCACTGCAAGCGGGGGCATCCTCCTCTTTGGGGGATGCCCCCGTCGCTTCTCACGCAAGAAATCCGGATAGCCCACCAAAACTGGAGAGCATGCTGTCCGTTTTACGACGGCCGTCACCTGTTTGGAACCAATGAGACGCCGCCAAACGTTCTTCCCTGCTCCAAAGCTGCCTCCCTGTCCCTTTGGTGCTTCCCTGTCCTTAATATGCTTCCCCGTCCTTAATACGTATGTTATGAATAGGCAATGGGCCAAAAGAGGGCCACCTAGAGCTCCGGGAAGCACATTAAGGACAGGGAACAGTGTTGTGAAACAAAGTGGGTGTTGGCCGCTGTGCGCCAGGCTGGTTGTGATCTTGAGGTAACCGCTGGCAGTTGAGTCATAGTGCGTGAGGTTCTGAAGCAGCTATCAATGAAGTGTCACAGTCCCCCAAACCTCCACACAGCCTAGACCCGCGAACGTAAGCGAACGCTGTTAAGGCGCAGAACACCCCTGCTTGGGTGATGCTGAAACGAACAAGACACATGGCCGGAGTTTGTGTTTTGGAAGGAGCCCCTTCTGTGGGGTGAGGTTCAAGCGTGCGTGCCAGAAGGGGTCGTGTGCCAGCAATCGGCGGGACTACTCTATTGCTGCTCAATGTCTAAGACGTTTCGGAGCCGCCATGGTGCAAGTTCCAGTTCAATCTCGACCTCCTGAGGGTCTGTCCCCGCCACGTTGATACACCGATCCAGCGTGCATGCTTCGAAAGCAGCGCCCCTAACCGTTGCCCTCACCCGCACTGACGAAGAATCGCAGTGGCCAACACTCGTGACCACGACGTCAAGCGGAGAGGCTAGAAACCTCCTCCGGTGGGCGGTGGCGTCATCGAGGAGGGCCCGATCCGCCTCGTACAAATCAGGAAGTTCGATCGACGCCAAACCCTCGAGATCTGCGGCACTCAGGTACTCGGCACGCCGAGTCAGTAGGTCCGCCACAACCTGCTCCAATTCTTCTTCCCCAGGGCACTCAAACTGCTGCGGCGCAGGGGGCACGAGGAGCCCAGCGACGCCAAGCCCCACCACAAAAACCCCTGTCAACACCGCAATTTTCCAGCGTCCAGGGCGTTTGAGCAGCGGAAGTGGTTGCGTGTCAACAGGAACTGGCTCTTTAGCGGAAACTGGCCCATTTGGCTGGTGAGAAGCCAAGTTCAAGGTTGACACGCTACTTGAGGTGGGGCGCGCCAACACCGACTTCCGCACAACCGGCTGAGGAGAACTGGAAGAAGTCGAAACAATGCCGCGTTGAGCCCCGCGCGTAGGAGAGGTCGGGGTTCCCGGATCCCCCTGGGCCACCAAGCCGCCCGCGAACCAAGCCCCCGGTTTCCACGACTGAGACGAAAACCCAGCCGATGCTACACAAACAAGGAGCGGAGGACGCCCAGTTACAGACAGAATCTTCGACGCCGGGAGCTCCCGAGCATCAACACCTGCCTCCCCCAACGCGACCAGCACTCCGGCAACGTCCAAGGAGGAAGAAGAAGACCCCGCAGGCCCAGGCTGATACTGGACCCACACCTGGCTCCCAACAACCTCTACCCGAGCGACCTGAGGATGCCGCACCGATTCCAACGCACGCCACGTGGTTTCCCAGGGAGCGAACGGTAGAAGAAGGCCTCTTCCAGGAAAGAAGCGGCCCCCTCTTGCAAAGTTGTTCACCTCCCAAACAATTCCCGAAGAAGTGACAGCAACCGCTCTTCGGCCATAGCCACTTTCTACATCCACCCTCCGATTGTGTCCAGAAACATGCCATGGTGACAGGGATCGCCCTCGAACCTGTTGATAACCCCATATGTTGCGAGCGTAGAATCACTTTGCCTGGACGCGTCCAGGAATCCTCGATGCCCTCAAACCCGGGTTTGCAGGCCCTTCGAGGAAGCCAGATAAACAGTGAGTTTTCATGACTGATAGCGGCCCTTCCCACTCCCCTTTTCGCGCATTAGCCAACTATAAAGAGCTGCCCCCAATCGTCGGGTGGCACATCATGGTCGTAGCGCTGATCGCACGCTCGCCTTACGCGATGCTTCCGCTCGGTTTGCTCACGGCTTTCACGGCCTCGACCGGCGACATCGCAATCGGCGGTATGACCACCGCGATTTACTCGATCGCCATGGCAATCTGCTCCCCGCTGATTGGGCGCGCCTCCGACGTGTGGGGGCAAAAACTTATTCTTCTGACTTTGATCCCAATAAACGCACTCGGGATTTTGGGGCTCTACTGGGCCGCCTCCACTGGCACTCAGGGCATCTTGCTTTGGCTTCTGTGTCTGCTCACGGGGGCAACAGTTGTGCCAGTCGGGTCGTTTACGCGCGCCCGGTGGGTGTCGGCGACATCCATGCCCAGGCAGATCGCAGCCGCCTTCTCCTATGAATCAATGGCTGATGAACTGGTCTTCGTTCTGGGTCCAGCCCTGGTTGGCATCGCAGCCTCCATGTCCATCCCCTCCGCCCCACTACTACTTGCGTTTATCCTTGCGCTTGCTGCAGGCATGCCGTTTGCTCTCACAGCGCCGAAGGCTGCCATCCAGGAGCGGGGCACTACGTCTGAGGTTGCTGCCGCTCCTCGCCCCAAGATTTTCAAAGTCCTCTGGGCCGTCTTGCCGGGGATTGTCGCACTGGTGGGAGTAGGCATGTTCTTCGGCTCCATCCAGGCTGCAACCACATCGCGGGCAGAACTGGCAGGGGTTGCTTCCCAGGCCGGCCTGATCTACGCGGTGATGGGGATCGGCTCAGCCTTCGCCGCCTTGATGGTCGTGGTCTTGCCGGCATCCTTCAAGATGTCCGCGCGCCTCATGACTTTTGGTCTGGGCATGACCGCGACGACCGTGTTCATCGCCGTGACGTCAGGGCTGGGACTGACCACCATTTTGCTTGGCGTTGCGGGTCTCTTTGTTGGGCCAACTCTGGTTACCGCCTTCTCGATCTCGGAGAAGCTGGCACCAAAGGGCGGGATCTCGGTTGCCATGACGCTGATGCAGTCATCGGTGACGATCGGCATCTCGCTGGGTGCTGCTGTCGGTGGCGCGATTGCGGAGGCCTCGGGCGATGCGCCGACTTACATGTTCGCTGCTTCAGCCGGGATCTTGATCGCCCTTGTTGGTGTGGCACTTTCTCTGCCTTACTATCGAAGGACCCATAAGGACATTTGATTGCCGGTCGGGGGGATATGACTCCCGCGCCGGGTAGGATGGTCAATCATGGCAAAAAAGAGCGACAAAGTTTCCGAAGGTGCACCCAAAAAGCGCCGCTGGTATCAGAACTACATAGATGCTTACAACGTCATTACGCGAAGCTTCAGTTGGTTCCCCATTGTGCTGATTGCTGCCCCCATAATCGTCATGGGGTTGGCAGTCCTCTTCGCGATCCTCACCGGTGGGTGGGTCTTCTGGATGATCGCAGGCGTGCTAACAGCTGCTCTGGTGGACCTCGGACTGCTCGCCTACCTGCTTCGCCCCGCAATGTACCGGCAGGTTGATGGCAAAGCGGGTGCGGTCTACGCGGTGCTCTCACAGATCACTCGTGGCTGGGTCATTGATGATGAGCCTGTGGCTGTCAACAGAAGTCAAGATGTGATTTGGCAGATTATCGGCCGCCCCGGAGTGGTCCTGATCTCTGAAGGCCCCAGCAGCCGCGTCTTGCCCATGCTCAACAATGAACGCAAACGCATCAACCGCGCCATTACCAATGTGCCGATCATCTACATCCAAACTGGCAACGATGAGGGACAGGTCCCAATCCCGAAGCTGATGCGGAAACTGAAGAAGCAGAAGAAGGTACTGACAAAACACGAAGTGCCCGCGGTTGCAAACCGACTTTCTGCCCTCGGATCACGCGGCATTCCTGTACCCAAGGGTGTGGATCCTTACAAGGCACGCCAAGGAAGTAGCCGGAGAGCTCTTCGGGGTCAGTAACACAATCCCCATCAGATTTGTCGTATAGGCAACAGAACACCAAAACAGATTTGTGCATACTATGCGCCATCCTGCATACTTGTGAAGTTCGATTTACTGTAGGAGGCAACAAATGCGCAAAGTTACGCCATTCGCCGTCGCGGGGGTTCTAGCCCTCGCACTGGCAGGATGTTCCAATCCAACTGTTGGCGGCGACGAACAATCCGCCGCCGAGAACAACGAAGAGGGCGACACATTTTTCGACGTGGAGTCCATTGAGCCGGTTTCTGACATCGTCGCAATGGTTCCCGAGGGGATCGCCTCCAGCGGCGTCCTGCGAAACGGTGCCTCCACCGACTACGCGCCAGCAGAATTCCGACTAGGCGACGGCCAAACTCCGACGGGCTACGACATCGAGATTGTTGACGCGCTAGCCCGCGTCATGGGCTTGGAAGGAGAAACCAAGCACGCGGAATTTGCGACCATCATCCCGCAATTGGGGTCGAAGTTTGACGTTGGGGCATCCTCGTTCACCATCACTCCTGAACGGATTGAGCAAGTGAACATGGTTTCCTATGTTGAAGCAGGCTCCGCCTACGCTGTCGCGACCGGGAACCCAACCGATTTCGACCCCACGGATCCCTGCGGTTCCATCCTGGGTGTACAAACGGGAACGTACCAGTACTCTCGCGCCCAGGAAATGTCTGAAGAGTGCGTGGCAGAGGGCAAGGACCCCATTGAAGTCATGCCGCTGGACCTACAAACCGACGTGACCCTCAAGGTTATTGGCGGCCAGTTTGACGCCACCTTTGCGGACTCCCCCGTCATCTCTTTCGCCGTGGCGAACTCCGGTGGCGAACTGGAGCAGATCGGTGAAGTCGTCGAAGCGGAGCCTCAGGGAATCGCGATTGCTAAGGACGATGAGCAACTCACCGCAGCCGTGCAAGCGGCAATGCAGCATCTGATGGACGAGGGCTACCTGGAGCAAATCCTCAACAACTACGGCGCCGGCGACTCCGCACTCTCCCAAGCTCGAGTAAACCCGTAATCCAGCACCGTTCCACTAGTAGAACCCGATTGAGAAATGACATCATCAGATCCAAAGGTTGATCTGATCCAGGCCCGGCCGGTCCCCCGGCCGGGTCGTTGGGTCGGCGCAGCAATCCTGCTTGTCATCGTTGCGATGGCAGTCAACTCCCTCATCACAAACCCCAACTTCAAATGGCATTTGGTGTGGCCGTGGCTTTTCTCCAAAGCCATAATGACAGGGGTCGCGTACACACTCATCCTCACCGTTCTCGCGATGGTGCTGGGCACAATTTTGGCGATCCTGATGGCCGTAATGCGCCAGTCTCCAAACCCCATTTTGCGGATTGTGGGTACTTTTTACATCTGGTTTTTCCGTGGAACCCCTGTTTACACGCAACTGATTTTCTGGTCCCTTCTCCCGACCCTGTACCCCCAACTTTCCATCGGCATTCCGTTTGGGCCGGAGTTCGTGCAGTTCCAAACCTCCACGGTGCTGACTGCGTTCTGGATGGCGGTACTAGGGCTGGGCTTCAACGAAGGCGCCTACCTTGCGGAGATCATTCGTGCGGGCATTAACTCCGTTGACAAAGGGCAGTGGGAAGCAGCCACGGCTCTGGGAATGTCTCACCGACAGATCTTCTCCCGCATCGTTATGCCCCAAGCCATGCGAGTCATCGTCCCCCCGTTGGGTAATGAGACGATCTCCATGCTCAAAACCACCTCGCTTGTTTCCGCGATCCCGTTCACTCTGGAGCTAACGTTTGTGGCAAGAGACCTCGGACAGCAACTGTTCGCGCCCGTTCCGATGCTGATTTGTGCGGCGATTTGGTACTTGGCGATCACCTCGCTCCTCATGGTTGTGCAGCACTACATTGAGCGGCATTTTGGACGAGGTTTCTCCGATTCCAGCAACAACAAAAAGTCCGACAAAGAGCAGGATTTGGAAGAGCAGGGCGTTATGCACACCGAAACAATGTTCTTGGATGTGACACCGTGACCGCCGACCTCACTGCCCAAACGCCGATGGTGAAAGCGAGAGGCGTCCACAAATTCTTCGGCCACCTCCACGTCCTCAAAGGCGTAGACCTGACCGTTCAACCGGGCGAGGTTTGCGTCATCCTGGGCCCCTCCGGCTCCGGGAAGTCCACGCTGCTTCGCTGCATCAACGAACTGGAAGTCATCTCCGCAGGTCGGATCTGGGTTGACGGCGACCTAATGGGCTTGCGTGAAAAGGAGCTAAAGGACGGCACCACCAGGCTGTACCGGCTCAAAGACTCCCAAATTGCGCGCCAACGCAGCCGCATTGGAATGGTCTTTCAGCGCTTCAACCTCTTCCCCCAGATGACGGCCCTGCAAAACGTGATGGAAGCACCTATCCGCGTGAAGAAGATCCCTAAGGCTGAGGCTGAAGCTCATGCCAAGGAGCTCCTGGCCCGCGTCGGGTTGGCAGACCGCATGGACCACTACCCTGCCGCGCTCTCTGGAGGTCAGCAGCAACGTGTGGCGATCGCGCGCGCCCTGGCGATGGATCCGGAACTTATGCTCTTTGATGAGCCGACGTCAGCGCTTGATCCAGAGTTGGTGGGAGAAGTGCTCTCGGTCATCCAAGACCTCGCCAAGTCCGGCATGACGATGGTTGTGGTGACGCACGAGGTTGGCTTCGCCAAAAACGTAGCCGACCAAGTCGTCTTTATGGACGAGGGCAAAATCGTTGAACGAGGCACCCCCGAGCAAGTCATCGACAGCCCCCAAGAGCCGAGGACCAAAGAGTTCTTCTCCAAAGTCCTGTAGCGAAGCCCACGCGGGGGGCCTGAATCAGCGACCGGCAGGCAAACTACCGGGCGTCCTCGTCCCCCTCCTCCTTCACGGGGGAACTAGGAAGCCCCTGATTGCCTGTGAAGCCCTCGGTAATCGCGTTGAGCGCCGCGGTGAGTTCGGTTGGGATGACCCACAGTTGTGATGCCTGCCCGTTCGCGACCTTCGGAAGAGTTTGAAGGTACTGGTAGGACAGAAGGTCGGCGGTGGGACGCCCGTCGTGGATCGCTCCAAACACGGTGCCAATCGCCCGTGCCTCGCCATCAGCCCTGGTAACGGCCGCTTGTGCCTCGCCTTCAGCCTGAAGGATGGCGGACTGCTTCTCCCCCTCGGCCCGGAGGATCTGCGATTGGCGCACGCCCTCGGCCTGCAAAATCGCGGCCCGTTTATCCCGCTCCGCGCGCAACTGTTGCTCCATCGCCTGCTGGATTGTTGGAGGCGGATCGATTGCTTTGAGCTCAACCCGGTTGACGCGGATCCCCCACTTCCCGGTGGCCTCATCCAGAACCCCGCGCAACTGCCCGTTTATTTGGTCGCGGCTGGTCAGAGTCTGTTCCAGATCCATCGACCCAATGACATTGCGGAGGGTGGTTACGGTGAGTTGCTCGATTGCTGAAATGTAGTTGGCGATCTCGTAAGTGGCGGACATCGGGTCGTTTACCTGGTAGTAAATGACCGAGTCAATAGAGACAACCACGTTGTCCGCGGTGATGACAGGTTGAGGCGGAAAAGACGTGACCTGTTCACGCAGGTCAACGTTCGCTGCAACCCTGTCCACGAACGGAATCAGCAGGTGCAAACCGGCGTACTTAATCGACTGGAACTTGCCCAACCGCTCAACCACCAGGGCGCGCGACTGCGGAACAACGCGGACCGAACGGACAACGACGATCACCACAAGGATGATCACCAGTAAAGCTATGATCCAAGCCGGATCCATGGGTTCCTCCTACAAGATTAAGGGTGGGCTAAGACGGGGTGGGCTAAGACGGGGTGGAATCTGGCGGGGTCGGAACGGCTTCGTCAAAGGGGCCGACCACGGCTGTTGCCCCGTCGATCCGAACGACCCGCACGTGGGAGCCAACTGGAAATGACAGGCCGTCTTGGCCACTTGCCGACCAATCCTCGCCCCCAATTTTCACGCGCCCAGTCCCGCCGCCGAGGGGAGCTGTGACGATCGCGGTTTTCCCCACGTATGCCTGAGCGTTGGTGGTGACGTCCGGGGTGGAGCGGTGCAGCAAATCCCTCGCCCACGGACGCACAAAGGCCAGAAGTAACGCCGAGGATGCCACGAAAAACGCGATCTGCACCCAAATCGAAACACCAAAAACGGCGAGTAATCCTGAGCCCAAGGCCGACAAACCGAGCGTCAGGAAGAACAGGTCAACGGTCAGGAGTTCGAGGATTCCGAGGATCAACCCCGCCCCCACCCAGATTATCCACGCCACGGGCCGCTACCTCTCCGAGGCGTGGGCCCACCAGCGGTTGCCCTGACGTTCCACCTCAAGTTCCATTCCAAAGGTCTCAGAGAGCTTAGCGCCCGTCAAGACCGATTCTATCGGCCCGGCTTCAAGAACCTTGCCGTCCCGCAACAGTGCCACGTGTGTGAACCCGGGGGCAATTTCTTCGATCTCATGTGTAATCAGGAGGACCGAGGGGGTAGCTGGGTCCGCCATGATGTCAGTGAGTGCCAGGACCAGCGTCTCCCGGGCGCCCAGGTCAAGGCCCGCTGTAGGTTCATCCAATATTACGATCTCGGGGTCTGCCATCAATGCTCGGGCGATGGAGACGCGCTGACGTTCGCCCTCGGACAACGTGCCGAAAGCGCGGTCAGCCAAGTCCCCAATCCCCAGAGCTGTAAGAAGGTCGCGGGCGCGAGAGTCATCCTCTTCGCCGTATTCCTCGCTGTACTTGGCCGTCTGTCCCCAGCCTGCCGCTAGCACCAGCGAAACCACTGAGTCGGTGGGGATGAAACGGTCGCGCACGTGCGCCGACGCGAACCCCACACGAGACGCAAGGTACGTCGATTCCGTCTCCGACGTGTCCTGCCCCAGCACCGTCACGGTCCCAGCGGAGGGGTATTCGCGGCCGCTGATCAGCTTCGCGACGGTTGTCTTGCCGGCACCGTTAGGGCCCAGCAGGACCCAGTGCTCCCGAGGGCCGATCTTCAGCGTCACATCGTCCAGAATATTCACTCCCGGGCGTGTTACGGTCGCACCTTCCAAAACGACTACATCGTCGGCCATCAGTTGTCGTTGCCTTTCACAAGCGTGCTGTACAGTTCAACGGTTTGTTTCCCGATCGCTTCCCAGGAGAAGTGTTCCCTAGCCCGCTCCAGGCCGGCCTCCCCCATCTTCTTGGCACGTTCGGGGTCTGACAGACACTCGGTCAGTGCCGCTGCGAAATCTGCCTCAAACTTCTTCGGATCCAGGGGCCGGCCTGTCCCGTCTTGTTCCTGCTCAATGGGGACCAGATATCCGGTGACGCCATCAACGATGACATCCGGGATGCCGCCAGTTGCGGTGCCAACAACGGGTAGACCAAGGGCCATTGCCTCGAGGTTCACAATCCCGAGGGGCTCATAGATTGAAGGTGTTGCAAACACATCCGCACCTGCGAGGACTGCTACAAGGCTTGTGTGATCCAACATTTCATCAATGTGGATGACCCCGGTCCTCTTCTCTTGAAGGTTGGCCACCAGGTCCTCGGTTTCCTTCGCGATTTCCTCGGTGTCGGGGGCGCCCGCGCAGAGAACCACCTGGACCTCTGGGGGAAGCAGTTCCACTGAGCGGAGGAAGTAGGCGAGGCCCTTCTGGCGAGTAATCCGCCCCACGAAAACAACCGTTGGGCGGTCGGGGTCGATGCCGAAGCGCTTCCTCACCTCGACGGCGTTCGCCTCCGCTTCGGCAGTGTCGGGCCGATGCCAGCGGCTCAGGTCAATCCCGTTGAAAATCACGTGAACTTTGTCCGGGTCGACAGCGGGGTAGGAACGCAGGATGTCATCGCGCATTCCGTTCGACACTGCGACCACCGCGTCGGCGTTCTCATAGGCGATGCGCTCTGCGAACGAGGAAACCCGGTATCCACCGCCCAGCTGCTCCGCCTTCCAAGGACGAAGTGGCTCCAGGGAGTGTGCGGACACAACCAGGGGAATGTCGTAAAGAAGTTTCGCGAGGTATCCGGCAAAATTCGTGTACCAGGTATGAGAATGCACCAGATCGGCGCCAGCAATCCCAGGCGTCATCTCCAAATCCACGCCCAGGGTTTGGACGGCGGAGTTCGCGTCGTCGAGTTCTGGAAGCGCGGCGTACCCCGTAACCCCGGGTTCGTCCCCTACGCCTCCCTTTTCGCGCGGACCATCGAATGCGTGGACTCTCACATCCACCATGGTTCGCAAGACTTTGGCCAGTTCGTCAACGTGAACGCCGGCGCCACCGTAAATGAAAGGCGGATATTCCCGGGTAAGCAGATCGATGCGCATCTTTGACCATCCTCAGTCGCGGTTCTTTCTGATATCAGCATATCGAGTATTTCAACGCATACCCCACAACCGAAATAGTTCCGTAAGCTGGGGTCATGGCAAAGAAGCGCATACTAGCAATCGTTCTGGCAGGCGGTGAGGGGAAGCGGCTTATGCCGCTAACCAAAGACCGCGCAAAGCCGGCCGTTCCTTTCGGGGGGAACTACCGACTAATCGATTTTTCACTGTCCAACATGGTGAATTCGGGATTCTTGAAAGTGGTAGTCCTTACCCAATACAAGTCCCACTCATTGGACCGTCACATTGCTCGGGCCTGGCAACTCTCAGCACTCCTCGGGACCTATGTCGCGCCAATGCCGGCGCAACAGCGCCGGGGACCACACTGGTTTGAGGGCTCTGCCGACGCGATCTATCAGTCGCTCAACGTGGTAGAAGATGAGAGTCCCGATTACATCGTGATTACCGGTGCGGACAATATCTACCGCATGGATTTCTCGCAGATGTTGGATTACCACATCGCCTCGGGCGCCCCGGCAACAATCGCAGGCATCCGCCAGCCAATCGAACTGGCCGACCAATTCGGGGTCATTGAAGCCAAAAACGGCATGGTCGACGCGTTCGTTGAGAAACCTAAGCACACAGAGGGGTTGGAAGACGACCCCAGTAAAGTGCTGGCATCAATGGGCAACTACATCTTCGACACGAAGGCGTTGGAAATCGCGCTCCGGGAGGACGCGAAGAACCCGGAGTCGAACCACGATATGGGCGGAGACATCGTCCCTTACTTTGTGGAACGCGGCGAATGTGCCGTCTATGACTTCATTGATAACGAGGTGCCGGGAGCAACCGAGCGCGACTCCGACTACTGGCGCGACGTCGGATCTATCGACGCCTACTTTGAGGCGAACCTGGACCTCATCAATGTGGTCCCGGTGTTCAACCTCTACAACTATGACTGGCCAATCCTCACGCGAAATGACGCGTTGCCGCCGGTGAAGTTTGTGCACGGCGAACATGGTTCACGCCTTGGACACGCGGTCAACTCCCTGGTCTCCCAAGCGGTAATCATTTCGGGGGCTGAGGTGTACAGGTCAGTCCTCTCCCCCAAGGTCTCCGTCCATTCATGGGCGCAGATCCAAGATGCGATCATCATGCACGGAAGCCGGATTGGGCGCCGAGCCCGCGTGAACCGGGCAATTCTGGACAAGAACGTCATTGTCGAGGAAGACGCACAGGTCGGGTTTGACCGCGAGCACGACTTGGCCCGCGGCTTCACCGTCACAGAGTCTGGGATCACCGTCGTTCCGAAGGGCTACGTGGTCACGAAGTGACATCGTTCGTTCCACCAGACAAATGGTGGGCTTTCGCCGGAGAGGCACCCCAAGACATTGAGGGTGCCATCTTTGGCGATGGCTGGTGGACAGCACCGAATTCGGAAGCGGGCGGGGGCGCGGAACCAGGTGGGTATGCCGCGCTCCCAGAAGCGCTTCGGAAGGCCGCTCCGTCTTTGATCATCACCGATGTTGATTCAACACTGATCAATGAGGAAGTGATCGACGAGCTCGCCGACCTCGCCGGCCACCGCAAACAAGTCGCGGCAATAACAGACAGAGCCATGCGTGGGGAGATCGACTTCGAGGAGTCCCTCTACCAGCGCGTTGCTCTGCTCCGAGGAATGCCCGAGGCAGCCCTTGGCCGAGTCTCCTCCTCCATCACACTAACCCCCGGCACCCGCGAGCTAATCGATTGGGTTCACAGCATCGGAGGTAAGTTCGGGATAGTTTCAGGCGGGTTCACGCAAGTGGTTGCGCCGATCGCCGAGCAACTCGGCATCGACTTTGTCGCCGCCATCGAGCTGGAGGTCGAGGACGGCCTGCTCACCGGCCGCACCGCGGGACCAGTTGTCGACGCCCAAGCCAAAGTCCATGCACTGCGCACCTGGGCTGGGGATAGTCTCTCAACCACCGTCGCTGTCGGGGATGGCGCCAACGACATTCCAATGCTGGAAACCGCTGGCGCCGGCATCGCCTTCTGCGCGAAACCTGCGGTCAAGGAGGCGGTCGGGAACTTCCTCTCTATCCGGCGCTTGGATGCGGTAGCGGGCCTGCTGGGGTACGACCCCACCGCCAACTAGCAGCGCGCTCCCCACGCGGATACCACAACGCTGTTCCCTGTCCTTAATCCGGTTCCCGGAGCTCTAGGCGTGACTGTTTTAGCGAGCTGACTATTCATAACACGGTGTCTAAGGACCGGGAAGCAGATTAAGGACAGCGAACCAGAATAAGTACGAGGAACATGGAAGGTTCGTCCAGGCTCAAGATGAACCGATTCGGGCGGGCCCCCGATGAGTCGACAATTCCGGAAGAGAGACCTGCAGCCAAGAAGAGGCGCAGAGGTGCACAGCGGAAAGCAAAGGAGAAACGAACAAGAGACAAAAGCACAAAGGAGCAAAGGAATGGAATGAGAGAGGGGAAGCAAAGAGGGTACAAGGGGGAAGCAAAGAGGGTACAGAGAGCAAGTGCGGTAAAGAAGGAAGAGAAAACAGGTAAAGCAGAAAAAAGAAGGAGACAGCCCCGCAGGGGGCCATCTCCTTCTCAGTGCGACTAAGCGCTAAAGGTCACGCATTCTGGACGTGGACCACGTCGGCGAGGTTCGCCACGTGGGAGTGCCATTCTTTCCAGTTCCGGTCCCAAGTCACGATGGCTGCGGTGGCGGTGGCCATGCCGCGGGCGATCTTGTCGGCCTCATCCTCGCGGATGGTCAGGCGCACAGCCGCAGAAATCGTGGGCTCATGGCCGATTACCAAGGAGGTGTAGCCGGAGGACTCCAGGCGCACAGCTTCAAGGATCTGCATTGCGTCACCGGTGTAGAGGACCTCATCCGTCCGGACGTGAGGCGCGTGAGGATCCACACCCGCCCCGGCAGCCATTTCCTCCCAAGTCTGCGAAGCGCGGAAGGCCGGAGAAACGAAAACCGTGTCAACGTTTTCGATGTAGTCCTTCAGCTGCGCGCCCAGCTTCTTTGCCTGGTCGCGACCCGCGTCTGAAAGGGGACGCTTCTCATCGCTACCCGGAGCGGTATCTTCAGACTTAGCGTGACGAACAAAAACTATAGTGTGCTGTGACATAGCAATAACCTTGCTGTAGGGAACAAAAACTTTCCGACATAAGCATAGTTGTATATCGACCAGGAGATAACTAATGGCGTTGGCACCGGGCCCCAAGGAGTTCATTTGTTCTGCTCGAGGCTGCACAGAACCCGCCGTCTGGATGATCGAGTGGTCAAACCCGAACATTCACTACGGGCGAACTAAAAAGTGGCTGGCCTGCGACCAACACCGGGAAGAACTGAAATCCTACTTCGCCTACCGGAACTTCCCGTATGAGGTGACCGCGTTTACCGCTCCCCCTAGCGAATCGTGATCAGTTCCTAGCGAATCGTGACCAGTTCCAGGTAGTCGTCGCTCCAGAGATCCTCGTCCCCATCCGGCAGTAACAAGACCCGGTCCGGCCCCAAC
>CAYFRT010000002.1:56032-72736 GCA_964345585.1 uncultured Actinomyces sp.
GCTCCAGAGATCCTCGTCCCCATCCGGCAGTAACAAGACCCGGTCCGGCCCCAACGCTTCCACGGCACCCGGGTCGTGGCTGACGAGGACGACGGCACCCTCGTAACTCGCCAACGCCCGCAGGATTTCTTCGCGGGAAGCAGGGTCCAGGTTGTTGGTTGGCTCGTCCAACAGCAACACATTTGCCGCAGAAATCACAAGTGTGGCCAGGGCCAGCCGTGTCTTCTCCCCACCCGAAAGAACCGATACAGGCTTACTGATGTCATCCTCCCGGAAGAGGAATTGTCCGAGGACGCTGCGCACGCCAGTCTCGTCTAAGTCGGGCGCGGCTTCCGCCATGCTCTCGTAGACCGTCGAGGCGGGGTCCAACGTCTCGTGCTCCTGCGCGTAATACCCCAGCCGCAAACCGTGACCAGGGAGGACTCTGCCGGCATCTGGCCTCTCTATTCCCGCCAGCGTCCGCAACAGCGTCGTCTTGCCGGCCCCGTTTTCCCCAAGAATTGCAACCTTCGCTCCCCTGTCGATCGCGAGGTCTAGGCCTGTGAACACCTCGAGCGATCCGTAGGACTTCGACAGTCCCTCAGCCGTAAGCGGCACACGCCCGCAGGGGGCTGGGTCTGGGAACTGGATGCGAGCCACCTTCTCTTTGGCTTTCTCCGTACCCGCCAGGTCGCGAAGTTCTTGCGCCCGCCGAAGCATCTGCTGCGCCGCCACGGCTTTGGTGGCTTTCGCCCGCATCTTCTCACCCTGAGCCTGGAGCGCCTCCGCCTTCCTCAGCGCATTCGCTCTCTCCTTGCGGCGCCTGCGTTCATCGTCGCGGCGCTGCGCTAGGTATGCGTCCCATCCGAGGTTGTAGATTTCCAGCTTCGCCTCGTTCGCGCCCAGATGAAACACCCTGTTCACCGTGTCTCTCACCAGTCCAACATCGTGGCTGATCAGCATCACGCCGCCGCTATAGGCACGCAGCCAGTCCCGCAACCAGATGATGGAGTCGTGGTCCAAGTGGTTCGTGGGTTCGTCAAGGAGCAGAGTTTCCGCGTCAGAGAAAAGCACCCGAGCCAGTTCGACCCGCCGCCGCTGACCCCCCGAGAGTGTGCCTAAGTCCTGTCTGAGTATGCGTTCCCCAAGTCCGAGGGCCGCTGCGATCTGAGCCGCTTCCGAATGCGCCGCCCACCCGCCCGACATCGTGAACTCCTGGTCCAGGCGGACGTAACGCTCCATCGCCTTTTGCTGCCGCCCCCCTGTGGTTTCAGCCATTTCACGTTCGGCTTTTTGAATGCGGCGGAGGAGCCCGTCTATTCCTCGTACTGACAAAATGCGTTGGATACCGGTTGGTTCCTCGGTTCCTCCACTGGTGTCCTGGGGCAGGTACGCCCACGTTCCACTGCGACTGATCTGGCCGGTGTATTCCGCGGCACCGCGGTCATCCTCGCCCGCCAGGAGCCTCATCATCGTTGTTTTACCCGCCCCGTTGCGGCCCACCAACCCTATCTTGGCGCCTTTAGGGATTGAGAACGAAACGGGTTGAATGAGTTGGCGTGCGCCGATGCGCAACTCAAAATCCTGGACGCTGATCACTCGGTGAAGTGTAGTGGAGTTGGAATCATGTCGGTGCCACAGGGCAAAATAGGGGAATGTTGGATTCTTCAAAGCGGGTTTCTCGCGACAAACGTCAGGAGGCTTACACAACCCTTGCCGTCATGTTCGTCGCGTTGCTGCTGATCTCCAACATTGCCGCGACAAAACTTATCGAGTTCAAGGTGGGCTCGGTCCAAGCCATATTTGACGGGGGCGCGCTGCTGTTCCCGTTCACCTACGTGCTTGGTGACGTGCTGGCGGAGGTGTACGGGTTCAAGAGGACACGAAGCGTCATCTTCATGGGGTTCTTCGCTTCCCTCCTGGCGGCTGGGGTCTTTCTGCTGGTGCAGGTGATGCCCTCCCCCGTCGAGTACGTGCATCAAGAGGCGTACGCTGCGGTGCTCGGTTTTGTGCCTCGGATCGTCTTCGCCTCACTGGCCGCCTACCTGGTGGGCCAACTGTTGAACGCCTACGTCCTGGTGAAGATCAAGGAGCGGTGGGGGTCACGTAACCTTTGGGCGCGGCTGCTCGGTTCTTCCCTGATTGGGGAGGCCGCCGACACCCTGGTGTTCTGCACCATCGCGTTCTATGGCGTGCTGGTGGCAGGTAGTTTTTGGAACTACGTCTTGGTGGGCTACTTGTACAAGATGGTGGTCGAGGTAGTCTTGATTCCCGTTTCATACCTGATCATTGGCCGCATAAAGCGCATAACGCCACATAATCGCAAGGAAAGTAATGACTGATTGGATTGGTGCCCCGCTGGAAGAAACTGAGGGGACGTGGCCGGAGCCGCTGACGCCTTTTCCGGGCAAGGAAAAGAGGGACGCGTCCCCTCGTCCCCAGCCACAGCGCGGCTTTACCCAGACCTACCGCGCAAGCGAGGGGCGAGGGCTGGCCCGCACCGGCACCATCCACACTCCCCACGGGCAGATCAAGACTCCCGCGTTTATCCCCGTGGGGACCAAAGCAGACGTGAAGGGCATGCTGCCGGAAATGGTGCTGGGCCTGGGCGCCCAGGCGGTCCTCGCTAATGCCTACCACCTGTACTTACAGCCCGGCTCCGACATCGTGGAGCAGGCCGGCGGGTTCGGCAGGTTCATGCACTGGCCGGGCCCCACCTACACCGATTCTGGGGGCTTCCAAGTCCTATCGATGGGGGCAGGTTTCAAGAAGGTTCTGAGCGAAGAGTTCGCGGCTTCCAAGGCAGAAAACGAGGAAGCAGTAAAGGAGAGGGCTCGGGCGATTGAGAAGGAATCTCGGGCGGTGGTGGACGAGGGCGGAGTCACCTTCCGCAGCCACATTGACGGCACCTCGCACCGTTTCACCCCCGAAACCTCGATCGGCATCCAGCACCAACTTGGTGCCGACATCATGTTTGCCTTTGACGAACTCACATCCTTGTCACATTCTCGGCAATACCAAGAGGAGTCCCTGGAGCGCACGGAGCGTTGGGCTCGCCAGTGTTTGCGGGAGCATCGCCGCCTCACCGACCTGCACCCAGAGCGCCCGTATCAGCAGCTGTGGGGCGTGGTTCAAGGAGCGGACTATCAGGATCTGCGGGTGAAGGCGGCAAGAGACCTGGCGCAGATGGACGAGGACGGCCAGTCATTTGATGGCTTCGGCATCGGAGGGGCGCTCCGGAAGGAAGACCTGGGTGAGATTGTCTCCTGGGTCACCCCTGAGTTGCCGGAGGACCGCGGAAGGCACCTGCTTGGGATCTCGGAGCCTTTCGACCTGTTTGAGGCGGTAAACGCAGGGATCGATACCTTCGACTGTGTCAACCCGACCCGGGTGGCCCGCAACGGTGGCATTTACACGCCGGATGGGCGCTACAACATCACGAATGCGCGTTTCACCGCGGACTTCGGACCGCTGGCAGAAGGGTGCGGCTGCTACACGTGCACAAACTTTTCCCGGGCCTACGTGAAACACCTGTTCAAAGCGAAGGAAATACTGGCTTCTACCCTCGCCACAATCCACAATCTGTGGTTCACGGTAAGACTGGTTGACGCCATCGGGCAGGCTGTCACCGACGGCCGGTTCGTGGAATTCCGGGAAGACGCACTACAGCGCTTCTACGGCCCGAACCTGCCCGGTCGGTAACGCAGTCAGCAAGAGCCGGCCCGGCAGAAGAATCAGACGTTGAAGCCGATGGCACGCAACTGGGCGCGACCGTCCGGCGTGATCGCTTCCGGACCCCACGGCGGCAACCAAACCCACTGAATCGTCACGTCCGTCGAGTACGGGCCAAGCACCATGTGCGCCTGCCGCTCAATCACATCGGTCAGCGGGCAAGCCGCTGAGGTGAGGGTCATGTTGAGCATGATCGAGTTGTCCTCGTTGATGATGACGCCGTACACCAACCCCAGGTCCACAATGTTGATCCCCAGCTCTGGGTCAATCACATCCTTGAGGGCCTCAACGACTTCTTCCCCGGTCACGGTGCCGTTTTCGATCAGGTCAACCCTGCCGGGCACAAACGTATCCTGTTTGACTTCGGCGAACTCCTGCGGCGGCGGTTCCTGCGATGCCATGGGGTTTGGCGCGGTGGTTTCTTCACTCATTGTTTACCTCCGTCTACTTGTCACTGTCTTGGTCTGAGTCTTTTCGAGTTATATCCACACCGGCCTTAGCCATTGCGTCCCGAAGCGCATACCAGCCAAGCAGCGCACATTTGATTCTGTTTGGAAACTTCGAGGTTCCCTCGAGCGCGGCGCTATCACCCAACTCATCCAGGACCTCGTCAGGAACTCCCCGTCCCCGGGAGTGCATCATTGTTTCCATCGAGTCGTAAAGCGCCATTACCTGGTCCAGGTCGGCTCCCTGAAGTGCGTCAAACATCATTGACAGGGACGCTTGGGAAATTGAGCAGCCGTCGCCCTCCCACACAACTTTGACCGGCACCCCGGCATCATCGAGTTCGACTCCCAGGGTCACCTCGTCCCCACACGTCGGATTCACCTGGAAGGACGTGAATTCCATCCCTTCGACAGAGCCTTCACCGGCGCGTTTCTTCGAGTGATCCAAGATCACCTGCTGATAGAGAGAATCCAGGCTGCTCAATTCGCCCCTCCAAAATACTTTTGCACTTCCCGTAAACCGTCGAGGAATTGGTCGACTTCGTGATCCGTGGTCGTCACGCTGACGGAGGCCCTGGACGAGGATTTGACGCCAAAGAACCTGTGCAACGGGATCGCGCAATGGTGGCCCACCCGTACCGCAACGTCGTGGGAGTCCAAGACCTGGCCTACGTCGTGAGGGTGAACGCCGACAACCTCGAAGGAAACCGCGCCACCCCTGTTTTTCATGTCGGCAGGCCCCAGTAGCCGGATGCCGTCCATGTCTGCGATGCCGTCAAGGATCCGTTTCGTCACCGCATTTTCGTGAGCGGCAACCCGATCCATTCCCAGCTCCCGCAGGTAGTCAAGGGCAACAGCCCAGCCGACAATCTGCGCGATCGGTTGGGAGCCTGCCTCAAACTTCTCTGGAGGCGCCAGGAACCGGGTTGATTCCATTGTCACGTCTGCTACCACGCTGCCACCGGTGAGGACCGGAGGCATCTTTTCAAGCAACGAGTGGCGTCCCCAAAGCGCCCCCGCGCCCGTTGGTCCCAGCATTTTGTGCGAGGACAAAACCGCGAAATCCACGCCCAATGTCCCAACGTCGATGGGCATGTGTGCCGAGGACTGGCAGGTGTCCAGGACCGTCAACGCCCCCACCCGCTTTGCCGCTTTGACGATGGCCTCCACATCCGTGATCGCCCCGGTGACGTTCGAGGCGTGCGTGAAAGCAACAATCCGCGTGTTGTCGGTGATCCGGTCCAGGGTGTTCAGGTCAATGCGCCCGTCCGGTTCCAAGTCCAGCCAGTCAAGTTCGGCCCCGGTGCGGGCAGCGAGTTGCTGCCAGGGAACCAGGTTGGAGTGGTGTTCCGAACGGGTGATGACGATCTTGTCGCCCGGCCCAATCGCCAGTTCTTCCGCGTCTTTGCCGCCCAGACCCGCCGAAGCGTTCCCGACAGCCGTGGCCACCAGGTTCAGCGCTTCAGTCGCGTTCTTAGTCCACACGATCTCCTGTGGCTGCGCCCCAATGAAGCTGGCGACGGTTTCGCGGGCGGATTCGTAGGCCGCGGTGGCCTCGTCCCCCAAGAGATGGGTGTTGCGGTGCACTGCTCCGTTGCTGTCCGTGTAAAAGTCCAGCTCGGCTTTCAAAACACAGTCGGGTTTTTGTGAGGTGGCCGAGGAATCCAGGTACACAATGGGGCTCCCGCCACGCCCAATCTTCTCTAGCGCGGGGAAGTCCCTGCGTATCGCGGCGAGCTCAGCCGCCGAGAAATCAAGGGACAAGCCCATCTTTCCTCCTCATGGCCAACTGTTTGGACGAGGCCGCCAGATGACGGTCAGCGCTACTACAGATACTTGTCGTAGCCTTCTTCTTCCAGCAGCTCCGCCAGCTCGGGGCCGCCCTCTTCAGCGACGTGGCCGTCAACGAAGACGTGAACGAAGTCTGGCTTGATGTAGCGCAGGATGCGCGTGTAGTGGGTGATCAGCATGATGCCCATGTTGTCGCGCTGGTGAGCATGGTTGACTCCCGCTGAAACGATTCGTAGGGCATCCACGTCCAACCCTGAGTCCGTCTCATCTAGGATCGCAAACTTGGGCTTCAGCAGCTCCATCTGCAGGATCTCCAGGCGCTTTTTCTCCCCGCCGGAGAATCCCACGTTCACATCACGGTCAGCGAAGTTCTCTGGCATACGGAGTTCGTCCATGGCCTCACGGACTTCCTTAATCCAATGCCGCAGTGGCGGGGCTTCCCCATCAATTGCGGTCTTGGCGGTGCGAAGGAAGTTGGAGACGGAAACTCCCTGAACCTCGACCGGGTACTGCATGGCCAGGAAGAGGCCTGCCCGGGCCCGCTCATCAGCGGACATTTCCAGGATGTTCTCTCCGTCCAGGAGCGCCTCGCCCCCCGTCACCTCGTACGCTGGGTGTCCCGCAAGCGCGTAGGCCAGGGTGGACTTGCCTGAACCGTTGGGGCCCATGATCGCGTGGATCTCCCCTTTGCCGATTGTCAGGTCAACCCCCTTCAGGATCTGTTTCGGACCTTCGGGGGTGTTCACCTCAACCTGGAGGTCCTTGATGATCAGGGACGACGACATTTGATCTTCTTCCTTCTTGTTGGTCTTTGCATCTGTGTCGGTGGCGCTCATCGGTTTTCCTCCGCAGCCAGGCGCAGGTCGAAGTCACGCAGTTCGTCTTCAATGGTCGAGATGAGTCGGTCTTGGAGGTCTTTGACGCCGATTTCATTAATGACCTCGGCGAAGAAGCCTCTGATCACCAGGCGTTTAGCTTCCAACGGCGGGATGCCTCTACTCATCAGGTAGAACAGTTGTTCATCGTCAAACCGGCCGGTCGCGGAGGCGTGGCCTGCCCCCTCAATTTCACCGTTCTCAATTTCCAGGTTGGGCACTGAGTCTGCTTTGGCGCCTTCGGTGAGGATGAGGTTTCGGTTCAACTCGTAGGTGTCGGTGCCGTCGCCGTTCTTGCCGATCAGGCAGTCGCCGATCCAAACCGCGCGTGCGTCTTTCCCTTGCAGGGCACCTTTGTAGGTGGAGCGGGAGAAGCACTTGGGCTGGTCGTGGTGAATGAACGGGCGGTGTTCCTGGTGCTGGCCGGCGTCAGTGAAGTAGACGCCGTTCATGAACAGGTTGCCGCCGGGTTCCGTGAACTCACTCTCGATAGAGACACGGACCAGGTCGCCGCCCAACGTGACCACCATGTGTCTGAGCGTGGCATCGCGGCCGACGCTGACGCGGTGGCTGGAGGCGTGCAAGGCGTCCGGGTCCCATTCGTGAACCGTGACGACGTTGAGGTTTGATCCGGCATCTGCGCGGGCTTCAACCGTCTCAGTCAGCAGCGCTGGGCCGTCATGCAAGATGATGACGGTTCCTTTCGCATGGGGTTCAGCCTGGATGAAAATGTGGGTGGCTGCGTGCTCTGCAGGGGCTTTCACCCGAACGTAAACAGGTTCTTCAAGTTCGGTGTTTTCAGGGAGGGTCACCACGGTTGCTTCCGTGAAGTTCTCCCAGGCAAGGGCTCCGGGTCGGTCGCTGGGCGCCATGATGGTCCCCAGGCGTTTGTCGTCGCGCCCCACTTTTTCGGCCCGAGCCTCTTCGGGACCCGTAACCTCGACGGAAACCGACGCATCGTATGAATCGCCACTTAGCAGTGGGCGAATCCGGCGGATCGGCGTGAAACGCCATTCTTCCTCTTTGCCCGTAGGCATCGGGAAGTCCGCTACTGAAAAGGACGTGAGAGCATCCGCACGGGAGATCCCCGTCGATTCGGTGTCTGACTGGGTAAGAGTAGCGGTCATATCAGCCGACTGATCCTTCCATCTGCAGTTCAATAAGCCTGTTGAGTTCCAGCGCGTACTCCATCGGGAGGTGTTTCGCGATGGGTTCGACGAATCCTCGGACGATCGTGGCCATGGCCTCGTTCTCATCCAAACCGCGGCTCATCAGGTAGAACAGTTGGTCCTCGTTCACTTTCGAAACGGTGGCCTCGTGCCCCATCACGACATCCTCGGTGCGGACGTCAACGTACGGGTACGTGTCGGTGCGGGAGAGTTTGTCGACCAGTAGCGCGTCGCAGAGCACGTTCGACTTGGATTTCGTGGCGCGCGAGTGCACTTCCACAAGCCCCCGGTAAGAGGTTCGTCCCCCGCCACGGGAAACAGATTTGGCAACCACCGTCGAGGAAGTCTTCGGGGCCATGTGAACCATCTTCGCGCCAGTGTCCTGATGCTGGCCAGTGCCGGCGAAACCGATCGACAGGGTTTCCCCCACTGCGTTTTCGCCCATCAGATACGAGGCGGGATATTTCATCGTGATGGACGAACCAATGTTGCCGTCAACCCATTCCATCGTGCCGCCCTCGTGCACCATTGCCCGCTGCGTCACAAGGTTCAGCACGTTGTTCGACCAGTTCTGAATGGTTGTGTACCGAACATGGGCGTCTTTGAGAACAAAGATTTCGACGACAGCCGCGTGGAGAGAGTTCGTGTCGTAGATCGGTGCCGTGCAACCCTCCACGTAGTGAACGTAAGAGCCTTCGTCCGCAATGATCAGGGTGCGTTCAAACTGTCCCATCGCCTCCGTGTTGATGCGGAAGTACGCCTGCAACGGGATCTCGACATGTACCCCGGGTGGAACGTAGATGAATGAGCCGCCCGACCATGTCGCCGTGTTCAGTGCCGCGAACTTGTTGTCGCCGGCTGGCACAGCCTTGCCGAAGTACTTTTGGAAGATCTCCGGGTGCTCCCGAAGAGCGGTGTCCGTATCAAGGAAGATAACCCCTTGTTGTTCGAGGTCTTCCTGAATCTGCTGGTACACCACCTCAGATTCGTACTGGGCTGCAACTCCTGCCACAAGCCTTTTCTTCTCAGCGTCCGGAATCCCCAGGCGGTCGTAGGTGTCCCTGATTGCCTCTGGGAGGTCCTCCCAGCTCTGAACCTGGCGGTCCGAGGCACGCACGTAGTATTTGAACGCGTCAAAGTCGATGCCGGAGAGGTCGGGACCCCAGGTCGGCATAGGTTTGCGTTCGAAAAAGTCGTAGGCCTTCAGACGCCGATCCAGCATCCATTCGGGCTCGCCCTTGATATTGGAGATGTGACGGACAATGTCCGCGTTGATCCCCTTCGGCACACCTTCGGAGTAGTCGTCGCTGTCGCGCCACCCATATTCGTAGGCGCCGATGGAGTCAATGATCTCGTCATCAGACATTTGGGCCGCTGAGTCAGAGGGAGTCAGCGTTGGCTGAGTCATGAGTTTCCTTCTTGTTGGTTGCGGGTAGTGGCGGGCCGATCTTGGCCCCTACCTGTGCTTCATTCCTTTGCGGGCACCTGGGCGCATATACCCCGTACCCACGGGTATGTGAGTGGTGCAAACGTGCCCTCCCTGCGCCAATGTCGCCAGGCGTTGCACGTGAACATCCAGGATGCGGCTAAACGCCTGCAGCTCAGCCTCGCAAAGCTGCGGGTATTCGTGGGCTACCGCTTCGATCGGGCAGTGCCCCTGGCAGAGTTGAACGGCGAAGTCGCCTTCCCCTACCGGGCGGATTGAAGCGGCATAACCGTCTTCAGTTAGCGCGTTGGCTAAGGCTTCTGCTCTGAGTCGCGGGTCGCTTCCTGCAGCGCGGACTATGGGCGTATAACGACGCTCAATCTCTCTTGAACGCGCCGCCGCGAAACCTTCAACGGCTTCCGGTCCGGACACTCTTTCCAGATACCCCAGAACCTTGACTGCCAAGTCCGAGTGGTTGTCCTCCAACCTTTCACGCCCAGAATCTGTTGCGACGTAGTGGCGTGCAGGCCTTCCGCGACCCCGAGGGCCGACGTGGGGGACTTCGTGCTCTGCAATTTCGTCTCCGCTTTCTAAGGCTGTGATGTGACGGCGAACCGCAGCGGTGGTGAGTCCGAGGATTCGTGCAATCACGCTGGCTGTGACAGGGCCCTTTTCGATGATTAAGTCCAACACCTGCTGGCGGGTGTTAACTTCTGCGGAGTCTGTCATCACACCCCCATTTCCGTGCTGCGAATATGCGTGCCGTACCCGGGCTGGGAGCCATCTACCGACAGAACCGAGCCCTGAAATATGCGACTATCAGTGTAGCCGATTTTGGTAACAATGACATTAACAAAAAGGGTGAGTAATCCTATTGTCAACCGACCGGAATCAGCGTTCTTTTACCGGTCTTTCGCAGTGGATTCTTCCCAGTTGCCGGCCCTTAACTCGAATGACTCCTCGTCCAAATGGAGCGCCGTCGCCAGGATTCCGCTAACCGCGGAAGGGTTCCTTATGTGACCTCGCAAGATCATCTTCAGCGCCTTCTTCAGGGGAACCCAAATGAGGTCCATGTCCTCTTCTTCGTCGGAGCGTTGGAAGGCCTCCCCGGTTTCTTCCAGGTCACGCGCCAAAAACACTCTCAGCTCTTCATCGGAGCAACCGGGGGAAGTGTAAACATCAAGCAAAACGTTCCACCGTTGAGCCGTGAGGTCCGCTTCCTCGCGTAACTCTCTCTTGGCGGTTTCCAGCGGCGGCTCCCCTGCCACGTCACGCAGGCCAGCGGGCACTTCCCAAATGGTTTCACGCACTGCGTGACGGTACTGGCTGATTAGGAGAATTTCCGGGCCGGACTCGCTCTCCCGCAGCGCCACAATCCCAACTCCGCCAGGGTGTTTCATGTACTCGCGTCGAACGGTTTCGTCTCCGCGGTGAAGGGCAACATGGTCAACCAGGACATCAAAAATCGACCCGGAGTACCCCTCCATCGAACTAACAACGCGGGGACAAACTCTCTGTTCAGGAAGAGAACGCATGTTCTCTTTCCAACGTTTTATTCTGCCCAAGGCCTTCTCTCCCTATCCCCTCACCGCGCGGTTACGATTCTGGGTCTCAGCGCGGTTTTATGGCCGCGGTGCCAAAGGCTCCACAGCACCAAGCTGTTGCCCGTACGCGCCAAGCTCTCCTGATGCTAGCGCGAGAGCGGTGTTAACTGCGCTCATTGCAGTTCCACCCTGGTCAACAGTGGTGATGCGAGCGTCCGACGTGCGAAGGGCAGCAATAAACTGGTCCTCAAACTGGGCTTGGCCAACCGCAACCGCACCGCCGGGCGCTGACGTTGCAGCAAGTGCCAGTTCAAGCCACGATTCAGAAGCGCCCTCAGAGTCGTTTTCTTGTCCGCTTTGCGCGTTCTCTTCCGATTCCTGAACCTGGCTGGGCCCAACCAAAACCACGGCTTCCACCGGCGTCGTCGGAAGTGAAGTGCCAACCACCAGCGCGGTTGACTCATCGGTGAGCATCTCCCGGATCAGGTCCGCCTCCGTCCCATCGGTGGTGAGAATTTCAATGAAACCCTGGGCGAGGATTCCGGCGGCGCTAGTGTCCGAGGGCTCACCCTGCAAATGCGTAGATACCGCTGCCGCCAGAGTTTGCCTATACGTCGCGTCAGAGACACCGACCCAACGCGAGGTGAGGTCAACTTGACCTGCAACGTCTGCGCCGGCAAGTTCCAAGCCCCGCGCAATTGTTCCCTTATCGGACGAGGTGGTGCCGGGAAGGGCAACCACCGCAACGGAGACACCCTCTAGAGCTCCCGGCAGCAGATCATCGGCCACCGCCCACACGAACTCTTCTCCTTGCGTAACCTGAAGGCTCATCTCTTCCAGGTTGCCGCTGAGTTCTGTGGCGCTCAGGCTCCCTTTGTCTTCACCGCGCATGTTGATCGCGTTCTGCAACGGGCCGGCCCCAAGGACCACACCAGTGCCTAACGCCAAGAAAACCGCGATGAGGGATACCAGGTGATAACGAAAATTAACCATGTCAGAACCTCATTGTTTCGGTGCAGGAGACGCCCGCGGAACCGGAGGCGAAAGGCAGTCCCCCACCCATCGCCGCCTCCGTGTTCTGCCACAGGCTGGAACCCCAAGGCGTGAACAAGATTGCCGCCCCCAACACCAGAATCGCTACCAGCACCATTAGGGCCAGTAACCAACCGTTGATTCCTGGGCGGTCCAAGCGAAGAGCAGCTCTTGCGCTGATAAGCAGGCCTGCCAGTTGCGCGCGGACGAAGAGCACACCGTTAAAGGAAGAACCGCCAGCATCGACCAGCGTTTCCAAGTTCGCCAGGGGCGAGGCCTCAATAACCAGTTCTGCCCCGTTGTTCGCGGCAAGTAGCAGCGCCACTTCAAACTCATCCAGTGACGTCGGCACCGTGTGGTAATCAACCGACTGTTCACGCAGATAGTCGCTCCCTGGGATCTTTCCGTCCGGCCGTTCCAACAGGACATTCGCGCGCGCTTGGCGGGCCTCGGAAGCACCGGATGTACCAACATCACCCACGGTGATTTCCGGGATTCGGTCCATGGCTTTCAGCGTCTGGATTCCGGCGGCGCCAACCGCGATCAAAACCACATTTTGGTCTGTGGCTAACTGTTTAAGCTGGGCGACCGAAACTCCTTCGGGAACCGCGGAAATCACCATCGCGGTGCGCCCACGGAGCTCAAAACCCAAGTCAGGAAGGCCCACCCCGTCAAGGATTAGCGCCTCATCCCGGGCGAAGTGTTCCGGGCTGGCAGTAGCGTGAGCCCGCACCTGCGTACCCAGTCTCTTGCGCCCTTCGGACCGCGCCGTGCCCACGTCTTCCGGGGTCCGTTTTGTTCCCGAGGCCACCAACGAATCCCCTCGGAAAACATCACCATCGATAACGGTCACTTCGTCGCCGTCTTGGAGGTTTGACAGGTCCGCACCCAGGTCATCCACCAGGATCACGCCGGCAAGGACCAGTTCCTGTGCTCCCAGGCTGGGTCGCCGCCCCGTCGTGCTCTGGCTGGCGTTCAAAACCACGCTGGGTTGCAAGAGCATGAGTTCACTGGCGAATTTGCGGTCCAGGTCTGCCACGTCGATAACTGCGATGTCGCCGGGGGCGAAGTGTTTAGAGAAGGAACGCTCACGGTCACCAATACGCACCGTGCCGACGCTTCGGGAGCCGTGGTCTTCCCCGGCGGCGGCCTCTGTTGTTTCACTCACGGTTTCGATTGTGTCACGCGGGCCCGACGTTCCAGTTCGACCGCGTGACGGCGAGTCGCATCTGTGTCTCCCTCTCCCCCGAGCATTCGAACCAGCTCTTCGGTTCTTTCTTCCCCTCGTACATCCCTCACCGAGGCGACCCCGTCCTTCTTGGTGACAACAAAGTTACGATCCGCAAGCGCCGCGATCTGAGGTTGGTGCGTAACGACGATCACCTGCTGTTCGGCGGCAAGACGGCGCAGCCGCTCCCCCACGCTGATCACGGTTTCCCCGCCGATGCCGGCGTCGATCTCATCGAAGATGAACGTGCGGCCTCGGTCTTGATCTGCCAGAACGACTTCGAGGGCCAGCATGATTCGTGACAGCTCCCCACCTGAGGCGCCTTGACTGATTGGGGTGGCAGGCGCGTTGGGGTGCGGTTTGAACATCATTGTGATGCGGTCCGCTCCTTGTGGTCCGGGTGCCACGGGTTCAACTTCCACGAAAAACTTGGCTTCCCCCAGCGCCAGCCCTTGGAGTTCCTTGGTGACCAGGGTCGCCAGGTTTGCGGCGGCTTCTTTTCGGCCGTTGCTCACCTTGTCCGCAAGTGCTAGTAGCGCACTGTTTTGTTCTTCCAGCTCTTTCCGCAGGGCCTCTGGGTTTGCGGCATCGGAGCGCAGTTCTGCAACCCTTTCGCGTGCCGTTTGGGCCCAGGTAAGGAGGTCTTCGGCGGAGGTCGCCCGCCCCCTCATCAGATCGGTTAATGAGGCGCGCCTGGCGTGCAGTCGCGCCAGCTCTTCCGGGTCGTCGACTCTGTCATCGACGTAGACTCCCAGGTCTTCGATGAGGGATTGGATGTCGATTTCTATGGCCTCGGCTCTTTGGGTGAGAGGCTCGAGATCTCCGTCCAACCGGACTGCTCTTCGTAGCGCCTCCAGGGTTTGCGCAACCAGGTCGGAGGCGCCGGGAACCTCGCTTCCCCGCAGCGCCTCAAGCGCCCCGGATGTGATTGCGCGTAGTTCCTCCACGTTTGTGAGCCGCTCGATCGAGTTGGCCAGGACTTCTTCTTCGTCTGGGGCAGGATCGAATTCTTCGATTGCCGAGACGGTTTCGGTCAGATACTTCAGTTCAACCTCGCGAAGGCCCGCGTTTGTTTCGGTGTCTTCCAGAAGCGCTTTGAGCGCGGCGACTTCTGCCCATTTGCCCCGGTAAGTTTGAACGGTTTCTTTGTGGTCAGGTCCCGCGTAGGTGTCGAGGAGTGCCATTTGTGCCCCCGACCCTCGCAGCCTGAACTGGTCTGCTTGGCCGTGGATTGTGACCACGGGTGAGAGTGTGTCAGCCAGCATTTTGGCGGGCACCGGCCTGGAGGCAATTGCGGCTTTGGAACGTCCCTCTGCGGGAACGGTTCTTGACAGGATCACTTCGCCGTCTTCCACGAAGTAGCCGGCTTCCACAAGCCCTTCCGCCGCTTCGTTGTCAATGGAGAACACGCCATCAACCTCGGTTGCTTTTCCGCCTTGTTTGACCAGTGACGGCTCCGCACGCCCACCCATCAGCAACCGCAAGGAGGTGAGGATCATGGTTTTGCCTGCCCCGGTTTCACCACTTATTACTGTGAGTCCGCCGGGAAAATCTAGGGCGCAGTCCTCCAGGAGTGCAAGACCCGAGATCTGAAGTCGATTCAGCACTTCACCACCTTCTATCTTGCGTGGTTACCGTCGCGCCAGCCCGAGATCGGCAAGGAGAACTTCGTGACCAGCCGCTCCGAAAATGGGGTGTCCTCCAACCGCACCAAACGCAGTGGGTGCTTGCCCTTTGTGACGATTATGGAGGTGCCTGCCGGGACCGGGCTTTCTCTGCGCCCATCTAGCCAAATGCTGGGTGCCATGCGGTTTCGTGAGAGGATCCCAATTTCCAGTTTTGACTTGGGGCTCACCACCAGCGGGCGGGTGAACAATCCGTGGGCTGCCAAGGGTGCCATGACGATTGCTTCTGTGTCCGGCCAAACAACCGGGCCGCCCGCAGAGAAGGCATAGGCGGTGGAACCCGTGGGGGTTGCCAGGATGATTCCGTCAGCCGCGTACGTGGAGACGACTTGGCCGTCAACGGCGAACGCGAAGTCCGAGGGGTGAGCCATGTCCGTGTGGATCACCACTGCCTCGTTCAACGCCCAGTCCTCCTCAACGGAGCCGTCAGGGCGCCTGATCTCCACGTTCAAAGTCATTCGGGGATCAACCGTGTAGTCGCCGGCCGCCACTTGCCGTAGAACCTGGTGCAGGCTGTCGGCCGAGGTTTCTGCGAGGAAACCCATGTGACCAAAGTTGATGCCGAGCAGAGGCACCTGGTAGGCGTGCGCATCCTCGGCCGCCTTCAAAATAGTGCCGTCGCCCCCAAGGGCCAACACCAAATCGGGGCGCTGTCCCTCTTCCATTTGCGACACAATCTTCATGCCCAAAGACGGCGATTCGCGACCAATCAACGCGGCGGCGGATTGGATGTCATCACGGTGTTGGTGCTTAACCAACAAAATGGTCTGGCTCAACTGTGCTTCTCCTTTCCCCCTGGCGCGTTGTTGCCCTGGGGGCCCGAGGCGACCGCGTCCCTGATTGCCCGTTCCAGTTCAGCGCCCAGCAGCCCTTTGGGTTCCTCGAGGTTCTCCCCCGGTTCTAACAGCAAGAAGTATTCGACATTACCCGACGGGCCTGGCAGCGGGGAGGCCGCGACGGCAACCACCCGCAACCCCTGCTCCATCGCTGCATCGGCGACCTTCGCAACCGCTTCCTCACGCACCTTCTCATCGCGCACCACCCCGCCGGCACCAACGCGGCCTTTGCCCGCCTCAAACTGAGGTTTGACCATGAGCATCATGGTCGCGTCTGGGCAACTTTGTACGAGGGCCGGAAGCACCAACGTCAAAGAAATAAACGACAGGTCCGCAACGACAATCGAGGGCGAGGACCCCACCTGTTCAGGTTTCAAATACCGAACATTAGTGCGGTCCAGAACTTTCACTCGCGGGTCGCTTTGTACTTTCCAGGCAAGTTGCCCGTAACCGACATCCACGCAGATGACTTCGGCTGCGCCCCTGCGAAGCAGGACGTCAGTGAACCCTCCAGTAGAGGCTCCGGCATCCAAGCATTTTGCGCCTTCAATTGGGGGGAACAGTCCCTCAAAGGCCTCCAGTGCACCCACCAGTTTGTGAGCGCCGCGGGAGACGTAGTCTTCCCCACTGGTGGCTTCTTCGATTTCAATCGGGGCGGAAGTGTCAACTTGGGTTGCCGGCTTTGTCGCAACCATTTTGGAAACGAGGACCCGCCCAGCCGCGATCTTTTCTTGCGCCGCCGTTCGTGAGGTCGCCAAACCGCGCCTCACCATTTCCGTATCCAAACGATTGCGGGCCATCTTCAAGAGATCCGCACCCGGTCCAGCCGTGCACGCAGCTCACGTTCAAGGTCCTGCAGCGCCCTCAGCTCTTCTTCCAACTTAGTGTTGGGGGTTTCCTGACCCGCCCCCTCAAACGCATAGGGCTTCGTGTCAGTCACCTACCTCTTCCTCCCCGGCTT
>CAYFRT010000002.1:72836-74659 GCA_964345585.1 uncultured Actinomyces sp.
TCCTCGGGCGGGGTGTAGTTGCTTTCGGTGACGGTTCCCGAGGGGTCCTCGTTGGAAACCACAATCAGTTCGGGGATGCGAAGCGGCTTGTCGTCATCCAGCTGTTCCCAGGCGGCAGCCGCCAGTGCGCGGTAGTTGTCGATGCTCAGCGTGACAGCGTCGCCGTCGTCCCTGAGCTGGATGTCATGGAACACGGGGTTACCCCACTTGGTGATCCTCACCGGCTGAGAGTTACCTGCTGTCCATGTGCCATCCCTGTGGTGCTTCGGTTGAGGGTGGGGTTCAAACAAGCCGCGCATGTCCATTGCAAGGTAAGTTGGCCGTTCGCCGCGCTTTGCTTGGACAACATCGCGTGCCTTAGAGACACCGGTCAGAACGTGAAGCGCGGGGAACCTTGCAGCCACCGCCGCAGCGATGTCGGTTTCCAACCGGTCCCCAATGCCGAGGGGGCGTTCCGCGTCAACCGTTTCCGCGGCGCGTTGAAGAATCTCAGGTGCCGGCTTGCCAGTTGAGGCGGGGCGCCTGCCGGTTGCGCGAGTCACCGCAGCAACCAACGCACCATTACCCAACGCCAAACCACGTTCCGTGGGCAGGGTCGAATCCAGGTTCGTGGCGTAGAAGCGAGCACCATTGTTGATGGCCATTGCCGCCTCTGACATGTCCGCCCATCCAACGGTCGGTGCGTATCCCTGCACAACGGCCCTGACACCCTCGGTGGCTTCCCGCACGGGTTCAAATCCGGCCGCGCGAACCTGGTGCTCCAAGGCTTCCGCGCCGATGACGAGGACCTTGGCGCCCTCTTCAACTTCATCTTTCAACAAGTACATGAGGTTGATCGCCGAGGTGATGATGTGTTCTGGCTCAGCAGGGATACCAAAACCGTGAAGCTTTTCGGCAACTTCTTCAGGGGTTCGAGAAGCGTTGTTCGTCCCATAGGACAACCCCAACCCAGCCTCCTGCGCCTTCGTCACCGATTCTGCCGCGTGAGCAATGGGGTTTGTGCCTTCGAAGCACACTCCGTCCAGGTCCAAAACGAGTGCGTCGTAGCGTTCCACCAGTGGTTCGCGGCTGCCGCGAAGAGAAGTGGAAGTGTGGTCCACGTCTGATTCGAGGATCTCTTCAATATCGATGATCTCGACCTCATCGGGGAGTTCAGGGATCAGCGCTTCGGCTTCCGCAGCCTCTCCCTCACGCCCGAGTTGGCGAAGAATCTCTGCACGGAAACTCTGCAAACGACCAACGGATTCTGGATCCGCATCATCAGAGAGTTTATGCAGTGCGTCCTCAAGGAGGAGTAGCGCAACATCGTACTGTTCCAGGTCTGACCTGGCTCCCGCCGACACCAGCACCAATTCCACTTGCTCGTCAAGGGGAACCTTGGAAAGGTCGGCCTCTTCGATGACCGCCACTGCCTTTTCAGGCCGTCCCAGCCCACGCTCAGCGTCTGCCTCTATCGCCCTCAAAGATTCGTCACCGCGCATGCGGCGGACGGCGCGGACCTCCCTCAGTGCCTCCTCATACCGCGCTGTTGCGTATGCGGTGAGGGCGGCTGCTTCGCGAACAACATCAACACGACCGGCCCTCTTCACGGCGGCCTGGGCGTGCTTGTACGCGACCTCCGGGTCGACGTCGATCATCTGCCCGGCCATGACCAGGTGGCGGCCAACAATTTCTCGGTTGGCGCCCGACAGCGTGCTCAAAGCCTTGAGGGCTTCAGCATCCAGCTCCTCAATCGTTACGCCCGCTGGGATTATTGGCTCATCAGGATCCGCAGACTTGTACGCCTTGGTGTGCGGCTTCTGATCCTGGCGCTTGCCCTGATC
>CAYFRT010000003.1:0-10413 GCA_964345585.1 uncultured Actinomyces sp.
GGTGTTGTCAGGTTGGGGGTAGGCCTGGTTGTAGGCGTCGCCCGGCTGGGAGTAGGGCTGCGGGTACGGCTGGCCGAAGTTGGTCGGCGCAGGGTAGACCTGTTCCTCGAACACGAACTCCTCTACGGGCTGGATCGCGGGACCTTCTGGCATCACCAGCCACAGGACCAGGTAGACAAAGAACCCGGAGCCGCCGAAGAGGAGGCTGATGGCGAAGACTGCTCGTACAACGGTTGGGTCCCAACCGAAGTAGTTCGCGATCCCGGAGCAGACGCCGGCGATGACTTTGTTGTTGGGGTCTCGAGTAAGTGCGTGTATAGGTGACATGTCGAGGTGCCTCTCTAGTTTGACGATGATTCAACTCTGCAACATGGGGAGACATAAAGCGATCGGGGATCTCCCCGAGATTTCCCTGATTCCGCAGCTGGGGTCGTGGTTTTCGCTAGGGCGCCCTATGTAGTGAGTTGTGCCTCGTTAGCGTGACCTACGCGAAAGTTCGTGGGCATCGCTACGTTGCTAAGATGTACCGGGTACATTGCAATGCCGCAAACGCACGAATACGGAGGACCGAATCTTGGTCAAGTATGTTTACGACTTCTCCCAGGGCAACAAGGACATGAAGGATTTGTTGGGAGGCAAGGGAGCCAACCTTGCGGAGATGACAAATCTGGGTTTGCCCGTCCCGCCCGGTTTCACGATCAGCACTGAAGCGTGTCGGGCTTACCTCGACACCGGCGAAGTTCCGGATGCTCTTTCCACGGAAGTTACGAAAGCGCTACGCACCGTAGAAGAAAAGATGGGCCGCAAGTTGGGTGACCCCCACAATCCGCTGCTGCTTTCTGTTCGTTCCGGCGCGAAGTTCTCAATGCCGGGCATGATGGAAACCGTTCTGAACATTGGGCTCAACGATGAGACGATCAAGGGACTAATCGAAGTCTCGGGCGATGAGCGTTTCGCGTGGGATTCCTACCGGCGCCTGATCCAGATGTTTGGCAAGACCGTTCAGGATATTGATGGAGATCTGTTCGGAGATGCCCTCGAACAGTTGAAAGAAGACCTCGGCAAAGAGTCGGACACTGAACTGACCGCGGAAGACTGGCAGACGCTGGTTGAAACGTACAAGCAGATTGTGCTGGACCAGACCGGGGAAAAGTTCCCGCAGGATCCTCGCACCCAGATGGACATGGCTGTGGAAGCCGTGTTCCGCTCCTGGAACACTGAACGCGCGAAGATTTACCGTCGCCGCGAACGCATTCCCGATGACCTGGGCACCGCTGTCAACGTTCAGACGATGGTGTTTGGAAACATGGGGGAGACCTCCGGCACCGGTGTTTGCTTCACCCGCGACCCCTCTTCCGGGCACTCGGGTGTTTACGGTGATTACCTCATGAACGCGCAGGGTGAAGACGTCGTTGCGGGCATCCGAAACACGGAGCCGCTTTCTGAACTCGGAAACCAGGATCCCAAATCCTACGAAGAGCTCCTGGCGATCATGCGCAAACTGGAGACTCACTACCAGGACATGTGTGACATTGAGTTCACCATTGAGCGCGGCAAGCTGTGGATGCTCCAGACTCGTGTGGGTAAGCGTACCGCCGCCGCGGCTTTCCGCGTAGCCACGCAGTTGGTCGATGAGAAGCTCATTACGAAGGACGAGGCGCTGACGCGAGTCACCGGCGAACAACTCACTATGCTCATGTTCCCGCAGATTGACCCCGACGCCGACAAGGATCTTTTGGCGAAGGGTATGGCCGCCTCTCCGGGCGCTGCCAGCGGGAAGATCGTCTTCAACAATGATGAAGCGAAGGCGTCGGCCGATGCTGGAATCCCATGTATCCTCGTACGTCGCGAAACTAACCCGGATGACCTGCCTGGCATGGTCGCCGCGGAAGGTGTGTTGACGGCTCGCGGCGGGAAGACCTCGCATGCCGCCGTTGTAGCACGCGGCATGGGTAAGACCTGTGTCGTGGGTGCGGAGGCGCTCACGGTCGATGCCGAGGCTGACACTCTTAAGGTCGGCGACAAGGTGCTAGGCGTAGATGACGTCATCACCATCGACGGTGGCACGGGCGAAATCTTCCTCGGCGAAGTTCCGGTGCTGGACTCGGCCGTGACCACGTACCTTGCCGATGGACTGGACGCGGGACTTGCAGCCGCAGGAGACGATGAAGATGTGCGTGAACTGATCGGCGCCGTCGACCGCATCCTGACCCACGCTGACAAAGTTCGTCGCATGAAGGTTCGCGCTAATGCGGACACCCCGGAGGATTCTTCACGCGCCATCGAGTTCGGTGCGCAAGGGATCGGATTGTGCCGCACAGAGCACATGTTCCTCGGGGATCGTCGTCCGTTGCTGGAGAGGGTAATCCTTTCTGAGGCAGGGTCGAAGGACCGACAGGAATCATTCGAGGCCCTCGCGAAACTGCAGAAGGATGACTTCCTCGCAATGCTCCGTGTTATGGACGGCAAGCCCATGACCGTTCGCCTGGTGGACCCGCCGCTGCATGAGTTCCTTCCGGACCTCACCACCCTCGAGATCGAAACCGCGGTTGCGAAAGCAACAGGGCAAGAGATCTCTGCTGAGCAAGAACACCTGCTCGCAGAGGTGCGCCGTCTGCATGAGCAGAACCCCATGCTGGGTCTGCGCGGTGTCCGCCTCGGCTTGGCGCTACCGGGTCTGTTCCTACTCCAGGCCGCGGCGCTTGGTGAGGCAGCAGCGGAGCTCCGCAAGGAAGGCCTCGACCCGCAGCCGGAGATCATGGTTCCGCTGGTTGGATCGGTCCGGGAGCAGCAACTGGTCCGCGACCAGATCGAGCCACTCCTTGCTCAGATCGAGGAGAAGTACGACGTTGAGTTGAACATCCCGATCGGTTGCATGGTTGAGTTGCCTCGGGCAGCGGTGACCGCAAACGATCTGGCTCGTGAGGCTGACTTCTTCTCCTTCGGCACGAACGACCTAACCCAAACGACGTGGGGCTTCTCCCGCGACGACGTGGAAGGCGCGTTCTTCCCGCTGTACATCGAAGATGGGGTCTTCGGAGTTTCCCCGTTTGAGACCCTTGACGTCAACGGAGTCGGTCAACTGGTTCAACTTGGCGCGGAACGTGGTCGTCAAACCAAGCCGAATCTGAAGCTAGGCGTCTGTGGTGAGCACGGCGGTGACCCGGATTCGATCCACTTCTTCGACAAGGTGGGGTTGGACTATGTCTCCTGCTCCCCGTTCCGTGTTCCCGTGGCTCGCCTTGAAGCCGGACGTGCGACGGTCATGGACGGACGCTGACAGCCCCTGACTTTCAGGAACTGAACGCGTGAGAATTGAACTTTGCGCGTGAAGCGTTTTTGAAACGGGCGACTGCTCTCGATGGAGGGTGGTCGCCCGTTTTCGTTGCCACCTTGGCGCGTCAACAAGCCGGCCGGGTCCCTTGTCTCCGAGGCCTTAATTTCCGGGCCCTTAGGCCTAGATATTAGGTAAGGATAGGCTTACCATATTGTAGTGAAGTTAGCCCAATGCCCCCTTCGTCAGCGCTTCAGGATCGCAGCCGTAGATGTCGATCCCAAGTACAACCTGCGCCTACAAGAGCTCGGTTTGCGGGCAGGCGCGGAGTTTGTCGCAGTCAACCGAGCCGCTTTCAACGGAATGGTCTTGAACATCGCGGGAACCCGCGTCGCCGTCGACCACCGCAGTGCCAAACTGATTGAAGTTGAACCGTGAGCTGCCACAGTTGTCCGCCAGTGGGCGGCGCTGGGGAAACCTCGGCCATCGAACAAGCAGATCGCTCTACCGGCGCCGAACCTTCCGTTCTTCTGGTCGGTAACCCCAATGTTGGAAAATCGACGCTATTCAATGCGCTCACCGGCTCCCGGCAGACCGTGATGAATGCCCCTGGAACCACGGTGGAGGTTATGGTTGGTCGGTGGTCTCGCGAAGGCCAGAGCGGCGCAAGGATCGTCGATCTTCCCGGCACGTACTCTCTCATCGCCCAGTCTCCCGACGAGCAGTTGGTGGCCGACAACCTGGCTGGCGTGCCGGGCTCTTTCACCGACCCGGCCACGGGGCGCTCAGTGGATCTGGTTGTCTGCGTCTTGGACGCCACCGCGCCGACCCGATCCCTGTACCTCCTGGCACAGGTTGCGAAAACCGGGCGCCCGATTGTCGCCTTCCTTACTTTCCAGGATATTGCTCGTGAAGATGCGGGAGAGATTGACGCTGATGCCTTGGAGCGCGTCCTGGGCGTTCCAGTCATGTCGCTTGACCCTCGCAGCAACAAATCGCTTGCCGACGCTGAACGCTTCATCGAAGCAGGCCTGGCGCTGCGCCCCCGCGTTTGTGGCATCGACCCGGACCCCTTGTCCCCCGGTTACAACCAAGTGGCCGCTGCGGCTGCTCTGGCCGCAGCAGAGTGCGACACTCCCGCTCACCTGGCAGGAAAGGTCGACTGCCACTGCGCCAAAACAGGGGTTTGCGCACACGCAGCACTCGACTGCACGGCTGCCCTCGGCAAGGGTGACGACATCGAACGTGCCTCCCAACTCTTTAACTGGGTTGACGGTGTTGAAGCGCAACTCGGGAGGGTAAAGCGAGAGCAGGGGAAACTGTCCCGCTCCGACAAGATCGACAGGGTCCTCCTCAACCCCTTCTTCGGCATCCCGGTTTTCTTCGGGCTGATGTGGCTATTGTTCATGGTTGCCGGCCAATGGGTCGGGCCTCTGCAGGACTTCTTTGAGTCTATTTTTGCGTCCGAGGAACCCGGTGCCTTCTCCCTGGCCAACGGCATCACCGCGGCTCTGACGTACGTCGGCTGGGATTTCCCTTGGCTTCAGGGCTTCCTAGTGGGGGGATTGTGTACGGGGCTGGGTGTGGTGGCCTCGTTCTTCCCCCTAATGTTCGCAATCTTCTTGATGGTCACGCTCCTTGAAGATTCGGGATACATGGCGCGCGCCGCATTCCTGGGTGATCGCCTCATGCGCAAGATCGGCCTGGATGGGCGCGTGATTATGCCCCTGATTATGGGGTTCGGATGCAACCTGCCGTCGCTGGCGGCCGTGCGCTCTCTGCCGAATGCGCGCCAACGGATCGTCACTGTCCTCATCACCCCGTACACGTCCTGCGCGGCTCGGCTGACGATCTACCTGATGATCGCACGCATATTCTTCCCGGAGCACACGGGCACCGTCGTCTTTGCGCTGTACATGTTGTCGCTGGTGATGGTGGTGTTAGGAGCCGTCGTCCTTCGACCGTTCTATACGAAGAACGAGGGCAAAGCGCCACTCATGTTGGTCCTCCCGCCCTACGGGATGCCTCGAACAGCCGCAACGCTCCGCAACACGTGGATGCGTTCGTGGGCCTTCGTGAAAGGCGCCGGCAAAATAATCGTTGCGATGACCGCGGTTGTCTGGCTGCTCGGAGCGATCCCCACCACGTCCGGATACTCCTTCGCCGACCCGGACCTCCCCATGTCGGACTCTGCTTACGGCCGAACAGCCCGCTACTTGGAACCGGTGTTCCAGCCTGCAGGCTTCGGCGAATGGCACATGACCGGGGCTCTGATGACGGGGTTTGTCGCCAAGGAAACGGTGATCTCTTCGATCGTTGTGTCCTACAACATGGACCCGGCCGCCGCTGGTGACGCCGAGGACGGTGGCGATGATTTGGGGGAGTTGCCGGAACTGGTTAAATCCTCGTTCACCAAAGCGGCAGGAGATGCAGCCCCGATAGGTGCGTTCGCGTTCTTGGTGTTCGTCCTGACTTACACGCCGTGCCTGGCGACTGTCGCGGAGCAGGCACGACAAATCGGTGGGCGGCTGACTGCGGCGGCCATGGGCGTGCAGCTGGCGGTCGCGTGGCTCTTGGCGGTTGGTGTCTTCCAAATTGGGCGGCTGTTCCTATGAGTGGGGACGAAGGGACAAGGGGGCGCCGCCTCCTTGAAAAGCTTCGGGGGCGAGGACCTGCTGAGCCACAACCTCGAGCCGAACCGCCAAAAACTTCCCTGATTGAGCGAGTGCAAACACACCTGCAATCCGGGGCGACAATCGAAGGCATCGCGCGACTGGAACAGATCTCTTTGCCCTTGGCCCAAATCATGGTCGAAGAGCTAACTCGGTCCGGACAAGCAATAGGTGCAGAATCTCTGTGTGCCTCCGGATTGGGGCTTTGTGGAGGGGGAACGGACGAGGCCGCGCGGCTCTATTGCGCAGGTTGTCCCCTCATCCCGTTGAAGCTGGGTGCCAAGGACCCCGCAGGCGTGACACAATAGGCGCCGGAAGTCCTTTTTGGGGGTCGTGGTATGCCACTTTTTGAGCTCGATGACGGGCGTCTAATTCCTGCCCAGTTCGGGCACGAAGTTCCGAACGGATTCACGGAAGATATCTTGGAGGCGATTAGCGCCCAGGTGCTTCAGATTGTTTCCCGTCCTCTTTTCCCGATCACCTGGAACACGATCGGTGGCAGTGGGGAAGACCGTCAGCCGCGACTTACGGCTTTGGATGCTTCGGGCCAGGTCGTGGCAGTTGAGGTGGTACGTAGCCTGGATGCTGAGATTCTGATCGACGCTCTTTCTCGACTCTCCGACACCGCGGCTATGTCTTGGACGCGTCTGGCTCGCGAGTACCCTCAGGGGGAGGAGGGTTTCAAACGTGAGTGGATCAGTTTCCGCGATGCCATGCCGACGTCCCCTCCCAACGGCCCGCGCCTGATTCTCGTGGCAGCGAACATTTCCAGCGACGTGCGGCCTGCGCTGGATGTTCTGTCTTCCTCTGGCGTCGAAGTGCATGAGATGTCCCTGCGGCAAATGTCGAACGGCAGAGCCTTCCTTGAGGTGGATGCTGTTGGTCCACGTCTGTACGGACACCGTGCGAACTCGCTTGTGGAGGCGTCCGAAGTGGTGCCGGAATTGGTCGCCAAGACCAAACACAGCGGCTCTCATGTAGAGCCAGCGCGGGAAGTCACCGGGCCGCAAGAAAGCAAGACGACAATCCCCACCACCCATGGTGCGCCCGAGCAGTTCGCTGACGAAAAGCCGCGATCCGTGCCACGCCAAAAACCTCTGACTGCTCCTCCAGCCCCTGGTTTCACAGAAAAAACGGAGCCTGAACACACGGCAACTCAGGTGCCGAGCCAACGCCCAAAGCGGCCCGTCACAAAGGCGCCCGTGGCTCGCGCTAATGTTCCTGGACGCATGCGTAGGCGCAATGAGGTTCACAGTGTCCGCCCGCGACGCCGTTCTTCCGAGATTCCGTTCCCGTCCCGACTGCAAGTGCATGAGAAGCCCTCGCAGGCACCTCAAAAGCTTCAGCAGGATGCTGGAGGGCTCTTGGTCCTGGCCGAAATGACCGGTGGTGAAACCCCACTGGCGCTTCACCCGGCGTCGCGAACCCCTCGGGGAGCCGCCCTGACGGCGGAGGGCGCGATCCGTGTTCCCTCAGGAGTGTTCTCTGACCCGACCGCGGCACTCATCGCCGAGGGGATTTCGGGCGAGGACGGCTGGCAGGCCTGGTCCCTTGGTGATCAGTTCGGTCCGACGCTTGCGGAGGCCTTAGAAGAGGTCAACCAGGCCGGGGCATAGTTCGCTAGCTAGCCTCACAGAATCTGGATGAACTTGAGCCAGCGCTCAATGGTCGCGTAAACGTCTTGCCGAACTTCCGGGTCCGAGAGCATCAGGTCGTGTTTGCCCGGGAACCTAACAATGGTGACGTTGTTAGAAAGGTGTGCGGACCTTTGCGCCAGAATGTCTGCGTTCAAGACGACGTCGCTGGAGAAATAGTCCGGGGTCCACTGTTCCTCATTGTGGGACGAGGATGACATCATCGACAGTACTGGGCACTCCAAGTGGACTTGTTTTTCGATCTGTGCGTGCCCTTCAAGGACTGCCTGCATCCAGGCGGCCGGAGCGGGGTAAGAGAAGGGAAGCTTCCATTCGGGGCGAACGTTCCACCCGGTGACGGCAGGGTCGTCCTCGTAGCCCACAAGTGAGTCGGGTAGGGGGAAGCCGGACTGGGCCCAGCCCTCGGCGATTGAGCGGTAGTACCCGTTGATCTTCGACTGACCAACCACGGTTGCGCGAGGGCGAACCGCAGCCAGACGGCTGACCACCTGATGCAGCGCGGGGCGCATAGTGGTGAGCGACTGGAGTTCCAGCCAAGCCGAGTTTAGAACTAGAGCATCTGCGATCCCGGGGTTTCTCCAGGCCCATAGGGTAGCGATCAATCCGCCGGTGGAGTGGCCGTAGACGACCAGCGGGAGGTCGGGGTGGTCATTCCTGATAGTTGCGACGGCGACCGCTAGATCCTCGTCATACACGGTGAGGTCGTCGGCGTACCCGATGGTTTGCCAGGGACGCAGGGACCGGCCGTACTTGCGCAGATCCAGTGCGTAGAACGCGGCGCCAATGCCGGCCAGGTCTTCCGCCAGCTCTTCATGGAAGAAGTAGTCATTGCGCCCGTGGATATAGAGGAATGCGAACTTGACGGCTCGTTTGGCGCGGCGACCTTTGATTACACGCCGCACCAGGGAGGTAAAGACGCCTCCTTCTTCATCGGGTTGGAGCGCGCTAACTCTCACCTCGAATTTGTCGCCCAACACATCGGGAACCCATTTTTCCAGTGGCGGAGGCCCGCCTGGTCCCCAGGGGACGAGGGCATCGGGGCTTGGCTCCGAGCTCTCCTCACCTGGAGAGGCCTCGCCATTCGGTGGGCCCTGGTCACCTGGAGAAGTCTGGCGTGGTTCGCCCTCGGCCTTGTTCACAGCCTTGAGGCCTTCCGCCAACTCCCTAAGTTGATCATCGGAAAGGTCGGCTGCGGCTTCTACATCCGCTGCCTCGTCACGTTGCCACCATGGTTTCCTGCCCATGATCCAAGGCTAGGTCATTCGCGTTATTCTGGCCCGAGCGCAGAGACGAAGACTTTTGGGTTCGGCTCTCGATCGGGTCTCTGGGGCCGGTCTGATGTCTGCAGTCCCTCCTTTCGTGGGCCTTGGGTTCCTTCCCTGTCCTTAATCTGCTTCCCGGTCCTTAATACGTAGGTTATGAAACTGTGGTGGCCGGAATTGGTCACGCCTAGAGCTCCGGGAAGCGGATTAAGGACCGGGAACACTGTTCTGAAATGGGGCGATTGGGCGGAAAGTCTTGGTTGGCGGCGTGCCGCGGGCTTGTTCTGATTGGGCCGAGGCGCACGGTTGGAGAAAGTGTGTAAGTGGGCTGAGTCACAAACGGTTCGCGAAACGCAAGTGACCAGAGTGAATAATGAGTAAATTGTTGTCATTGTGACAAAAGTGAAATACCGTGATCTCTAGGTTTAGTGCCCACGGCGGTGCTTCGGGCCCACGGTCCACGTCGGCAAAGGTGGTTGTTTTGCAAAAAAGGAGACGCGCTAACCTCGCTGCGCGCTTATCGATAATGGTTACAGCCTTAGTTGGCGTCGGAGCCTTAACCTTCACCACCTTTATCCCTGCTCAAGAGGCAATCGCGGCACCTAGTCAAGAAGACGTTGATCGCGCCAAAGCCGAGGAAGAATACGCGGCCCTCACCGTGGCGCAACTGGAAGTCGAGTATGCGGCAGCGAGTTCGCGTGCTCAGGACGCGCAGATTGAAGCGGCGCTCGCAGCCGACGAACTCAATGCGGCCGAGGTTCGACTTGAGGATGCCAAGGCTGCAGCCGAGCTAGCCGCCGAAGAGGCCGCTGCCGCGGAAGAACGTTACGAGGTTGGGCTGTCTGGCCTGGCTGAAGTCTCCCAGATGGCATACCGCTCTGGCACGGGTTCTCTCGATTCGATGGCCCCCTACCTTGAGTCAGATGGATTGCAGAGTGTGGAGAAGCGAAGAGTCGCTGTTTCCTCGTTTAGCTCCGCAGCCGATACCAAGATGCAAGAAGTTGCGGCGTTGCGCCAGGTCGCTGACATAGTCAACGAAGCCGCAGAAAAAGCCAAACTTGAAGAAGAAGCCGCCTACGAGGCCGTGGCTGCGGCAGCCGAAGAAGCCGAGAGTCAAGCACTGGCGGCGCAGGCCGTCGCAGCTCAGGCAGCTGAACAGCACAGCATGATGCTTCAGGTTCTAGCCGAGAAGAGAAACACCACACAGCAGCTCGAAGAGGAACGCCTGGCCGAGGCGCAGAGGGTCCGCGAAGAACAAGAGCGTCAGCGTGTTCTTGCAGAAGCCGCAGCGCAGGAGGAAGCGGAGAAAGCCGCTGCGGAGGAAGAGGCCAAACGTAGGGAAGAAGAATCTGCGGCCGCCTCGACGCCGTCTACCCCGGCGCCGACTCCCACCCCAACCCCAACTCCAACCCCAACGCCGACTCCGGCTCCGACGCCGACTCCGACTCCAACCCCAACGCCGACTCCTACGCCCACACCAACCCCGGCTCCGGCGCCGGCTCCGTCAAAGCCTTCAACCTCGTCGGGAACTGTCTCAACGGTTTTAGCAT
>CAYFRT010000003.1:10513-62001 GCA_964345585.1 uncultured Actinomyces sp.
CCGGCTCCGTCAAAGCCTTCAACCTCGTCGGGAACTGTCTCAACGGTTTTAGCATTCGCGCGTAGCAAGATCGGCTCACCGTATGTTTGGGGCGGGACCGGACCCTGGGGGTATGACTGCTCCGGCCTGACGTACATGTCTTACCAGCAAGTTGGCGTTTACCTCCCGCGCACCGCAGCCCAGCAGTACAACTACAGCGGAGGTACCAAAGTTCCCATCAGTCAAGCAAAGCCCGGTGACCTGGTGTTCTGGGCTAGCGGTGGCAGCATTTATCATGTCGCTCTCTACTCGGGACCAAACACGATCGTCGCCGCCAACACCTATGGTGTGCCTTTGAGCGAAGGCCCGATCTACACGTGGGGCAACGTGTTGCCGTACGTCTTGCGGATCCTTTGACAGAGGTAGTGCCAACCAGCCAATCGGGTAACGGATTCAAACAGCAGACGGCCCCGTCCCAAAAGGGATAGGGCCGTCTTTACTGTCCCATAAGTGGGCTTTTGGACCGCCGACTCTAGTTAGCGGTGTGTAGGGGGGGGCTCTAGAGGTGGGTAGGTTTGCCCTCCGCCTCCGCCAGCCGAGCACGTTCAAACGAACGCATAATCTCCTTTTCAGCCGCTTCCCGGCCGGCCCAGTGCGCACCCTCTACGGATTTCCCGGGTTCCAGATCCTTGTAGACCTCGAAGAAGTGCTGGATTTCAAGTCGGTGGAACTCGGAGATGTCTTCGAGTTCCGTTCGCCACGCGGCCCGGTGATCACCTGCTGCCACACAGATCACCTTGTCATCGCCGCCCATCTCATCCTTCATTCGGAACATGCCCAGCGCCCGGCAACGAATCACGCAGCCTGGGAAGGTCGGTTCCTCCAACAGCACAAGTGCGTCCAGCGGGTCACCATCCTCCCCCAAAGTTCCGTCGATGAAGCCGTAGTCATCGGGGTATTGGGTCGAGGTGAACAGCAAGCGGTCAAGTCGAATACGTCCGGTAACGTGATCGACCTCGTACTTGTTGCGGACCCCTTTGGGGATTTCCACGGTTACATCGAATTCCATGTTGCGTTCCTCCTTGGGCAACAAGCGGGTGAGGGCGTGCGTGTTGTCACCAACCTGAACTACAGTAAAACGGTCACTGCAATTCGGGCCGGAAAGACTTATGCGGCGCCCCCATGTTATCGCGATTCTATGCGCAACCCTCCTCGCTGTAGGTGCTGTTGCGCTATGGCTTGTCCCCAAACTTCCTGGATGGACCCCGTTTTGGGCTGGCTGGGGGGGCCCTGAGCCCGCTTCACCTCCAGGAATTCCCTCGGCAGAAATGCCCCAATCCGGGGGATTGACTATCCAATCGCCAGAGGCTTTGCTCACGGCTGAGCAGGTGGCGTCCGCATGGGTGACGGTGACAGAAGCAGCCGAGCGGGAAAACTGGGTGCCCTGGGTTGTAGTAGCTAATGCGACCACGGGGGACGTCATCTTCGAGAGGGACGGGAACAAGGCTCACACTCCGGCCTCATTGATGAAGATCCTCACCGCCTACGCCACCCTCAGCGCCCTTGACCCCCAGGAACGTTTAGAGACTGGGGTTTCTCAAGACGGAGCGAACCTGTACCTGTGGGGCGAAGGCGACCTGATGCTCAGCGGGACGGAGGGTTCCGTGTCCAAGGTCAATGGGCGTGCAGGCCTGTCAGATTTGGCCGCACAGGTCGCGGAGAACGTGGAGGGCTCGGACCAGACTCTAACCCTCTATTACCAGGATGAACTGTTCGTCGGACCCGCCCGGGCCTCCGAACACTTCGAACAAGGCGTAACCACCTGGGTGGGGGAAGTGGGACCCTACGCCATCGACACGGGCAGGGTAGTGCCTGGCGAATACGGTTTCTACGCCGAGTCGGCAAAACAGGTTGCCGAAGTGTTCAGGGACCGTCTCGTGGAGGCGGGCATCACTGTCGGCAGCGTCGAGAGCTTCAACCTCCCAGTTCCCGCGGGTGCCGTGGTGGTGGGAACGGTTGAATCGGCGACGGTCCTCGAACAGGTGCAGGTCATGTTGGAAGAGTCGGACAACACTCTCGCAGAGCAATACTGCAGGCTAGCCGCTTCGCGAACCCTGGAGCGCCCGGTGACGTTGTCCGAGGCAACCTCGACCATCCTCGTCCTCCTCGAACGCGGTGGAATCGACACGTCGGGACTGGCGATCAAAGACTGTTCCGGCCTGAACAAAGACTCCCGCGTCAAACCACAGACCATCATCGACACTATGGCGGCCTCTTTGAACGAGGGCTCAAACACAACCTCCCTCACCCGCATCCTCGCCGTCGGAGGGCTGAGTGGGACGCTTGACTCCCGGTTCACCGACGACCTGGGATATGCGAATGTTGCCGGCAAGACCGGCTCCTTGGGGCACGTGTCAGCTCTGGCGATCCTGGGCACCACCGCGTCCGGGGAGCACCTGTATATTGCCGTGGGGGCGGACGACGTTCCCGACGATGCTGCCTGGTGGGTCACGCCAACCCTGGATGCGTTTGTTGTCGAGGTTCTCGGTCACTGAGAGATGCTGTGAAAACCCATATGATCTCCGCATCTGACCTGGTTGGGGCCAGCCCCCCGTTTGATGCCAGGCCCGTGTCCATCGCGGTGCGCGACTACATTGCCGCACGGCAAAAACAGGTTGATAAGTCGGCCACCGTGGGACTTTTGGTCGCTGTGTCTGGTGGAGCGGACTCCCTGGCGTTGGTGGTTGCAGCCGCGGACTGCGCATCCCGAATGGGGGTCCCGCTGATTGCCCGCGTCGTTGATCATGCCATGAGGGACGGGTCCGCCGAGGAAGCCGCAAACGTGGTGGCTACGTTGAAAGGCCTGGGGATAAACGCCCGGGTCCTACCTGTCAAGACTGAGGAGGTTCCAGGCGGCGTCGCGTTGGGGGAGGGGCCCGAGGGCGTAGCGCGTCAGCTTCGCCATGGAGTGCTCGAAACGGAAGCGTACGCCTGGGGAGAGCAACAGGGTTTGAACCAGGTTGATATTCTTTTCGGCCACACGATGGATGACCAAGCAGAGACTATGATGCTTCGTCTGGCGCGGGGCGCAAGTCCGGACTCCATGACTGCAATGCGTCCGTTCCTCGCACTGAATCCTCCCGTCGGTCATGAGCGGGGTGTGTCTGTGCAAGTGAACCGAGGCCGTCCATTGCTGTCTTTGCGGCGCCGGAATACGGAAGCATTCTGTTCAGTTCTAAACCTGTTTCCGGTTCAGGACCCAACCAATCGCGCTGATGGGCCGTGGCGCACCCGCTCTGGAAAGGCTTTGCCTCGAAGCGCAGTACGCGAACGTGTACTTCCCGCACTCCGGGAAGCCTTGGGCCAGGATCCGACCCCCGGCTTGGCGAGGTTGTCGGACCTGCTTGCTCAAGATCAAGAAGCGTTGGAAGCCTACGCGGAGCAGGCTTTGGTAGCAGCGATGGTCGAAGCCACCGAAAGCAGTGTCGTTTTAGACACGGCCGCACTGCAGAAGCATCCACGAGCGACAAGAATTCGGGCGCTCAGAGGTGCCGTGGCACGGTTGGGTGAGCGGAACTCCTCCGCCGTACAAATGGACGAGCTGGAGCGTTCATTGTGGCAGGAAAAGAACGCCGAGGGGAACCCTCGAACCGTCGTCCTCACCGGGCGTGTGGAGGCAGTTAGGGAGGGTCCTTTGCTGGTCGTTGAAGCGGTTCCGCGCTGAGGGAAAAGATTGGTTGCGTTGGACACTTTGTCGGCGGGGTATGGCAATCTAGCTGAGCATCGATCATCAAAGCTAGGATCACAGTTGGCAAACTTTGCAATCGTGACTTACTGAGGTTTAAGGACAGGGCTGGAATGGACGCGCAAGACTTGGGAAATGAAATCGAACAGGTGCTTCTGACGGAGGAGCAGATCGATGAGCGGCTTACTGAACTGGCTGCCCAAGTTGACGCGGATTATGACGGCGACGACTTGTTGCTGGTCGGGGTTCTGAAGGGTGCCGCGCCCGTAATGGTGGATTTTTCCAGGAAGCTGCACCGTCATATTGAGATGGATTGGATGGCGGTATCCTCGTACGGATCTGGGACCAAGTCCTCAGGTGTGGTTCGCATTCTGAAGGACTTGGACACGGATGTGCATGGCCGCAACGTGTTGATTGTTGAGGACATCCTGGATTCAGGTCTGACCCTCTCGTGGCTGAAGGAAAATCTTGAGGCGCGCGGAGCGAAATCCGTCAAGATCTTGACGCTCCTTCGCAAGCCGGACGGATTGAAAGTCCATGTGGATGTTGACTACTTAGGATTCGACATTCCCAATGAGTTTGTTGTGGGCTACGGCCTTGATTACGCCGAGCGGTACCGAAATGTGCCTTTCGTTGGCACGCTTGCACCCCATGTTTATGAAACCGAGGACGGCGAGTAAATGGCAGACGACAAGAAAGCCGACAAGAAGAAGGGGAAGGGCTCTCGCGTCTGGCCGTACATCGTCCTCCCGCTATTTGCGCTTATCCTGATTGGGTGGATGGTCTGGCGGGTGTTGCAACCGGCGGCAGTGATTACGTCCGAGGGCTTGGAGATTCTGCGGACTGAGAAGATCCAGTCCGCCGTTCTCAACGACGGCACCCAACAGGTGCAGCTGGTGCTTGAGGAACCGTACACACACGAATCCACTTCTGTAACGGATCCGGAGAGGGAGCTCGGCACGGCGATTTCCTTCACCTACTCACGTGTGCAGACCGAGGAGATCCTGAATCTCCTCGACGACGCGGAGCCTGCTGCAGGATATGACGCTCTGTACCCGCAACAGAGCGTGCTGGGCTCTATGCTCACTTTGATAATTCCAATGCTTATCCTGTTGGGCGCGTTCTGGTGGCTTATGTCTCGCACCACAGGGTCACGGATGATGGGCGCCTTCTCCTCTTCCAAGGCGAAGCAGTTTAACGAGGAAAACCCTGAGATCACCTTCGCAGACGTTGCCGGGGAAGACGAAGCAGTTGAAGAGCTAGATGAGATTCGTGAGTTCTTAGTTGAACCCACAAAGTTCACGCAAGTGGGAGCGAAGATCCCTCGCGGTGTGCTCTTGTACGGCCCTCCAGGAACGGGTAAGACCCTCCTTGCGAAAGCGGTCGCGGGGGAAGCCAAGGTTCCGTTTTTCTCCATCTCAGGTTCAGAATTCATGGAGCTCTACGTTGGGGTTGGCGCTTCCCGCGTGAGGGATTTGTTTGAAAAGGCACGCAAGGCAGCTCCGGCAATCATCTTCGTTGATGAGATCGATGCTATCGGTCGACATCGCGGCTCAGGCATTGGGGGCGGCAACGACGAACGCGAACAGACCCTAAACCAGATGCTGGTGGAGTTGGATGGGTTCGACGCCCGAACCAACGTGATCATGATTGCGGCGACCAACCGGCCTGATATTCTTGACCCGGCGCTTTTGCGGCCAGGCCGTTTCGACAGGCAGATCGCAGTTGAGGCCCCGGACCTTCGCGGCCGCGCCGCCATTTTGGAGGTCCATTCGAAGGGGAAGCCGCTCACGGACGACGTCAACCTCAAGGCCATCGCGAAGCGGACGCCGGGCTTCACTGGCGCCGACCTGGCGAACGTGCTTAATGAGGCGGCTTTGCTTACTGCCCGGTCGAACGCGGACCTGATCGACATGCGCGCGATTGATGAAGCGATCGATCGTGTCATTGCCGGCCCGCAGAAGCGCACGCGGGTGATGAACGAACATGACAAGACGGTGACGGCTTATCATGAGGGCGGACACGCGCTGTGTGCCGCAGCGCTCCGCTACACCGACCCCGTGACTAAAGTGACGATCCTTCCACGTGGTCGCGCGCTCGGATACACGATGGTGATGCCCGTCGAAGACCGATACTCGAAGACCAGGAATCAACTTTTGGATGAACTGGCCTATGCAATGGGAGGAAGGGTCGCGGAAGAAGTTGTCTTTAGGGACCCCTCGACTGGCGCCTCGAATGACATTGAGAAAGCAACAAAGACGGCGCGGGCGATGGTCACTGATTGGGGCATGTCTTCGGCGGTTGGAACCATCAAGTTGGGGTCCGAGGACACGGATCCATTCCTCGGTCGTGAGATGGGGCGCAGCCAGGGTGCCCCCATGTCAGACACTCTTGCAACTGAGATCGACCGACAGGTAAGGGAACTTATGGACAATGCGGTCAGGGAGGCCTGGACGATTCTGACAGAGAATCGGCAGGTGCTGGACACTCTGGCAGCACGGCTTCTTGACGAAGAGACTTTGGATGAGGCGGCGTTGGCGACAATCTTCAAGGACGTCAAGAAGCAACCGGAACGCGCCGTGTGGAACTACGGGTCGGAAGCAGCGGTGCCAGGCGCCATTCTGGGTCACCCGGTTGGCGTGGAAGACAAGGCAATTGACCCTCCGGCGCCACTAAGTGAGGAATGGTGACCTACGACCAGGAGCGGGTTGAAGAAGCCACTCGTGAACTGCTCTCTGCTATCGGGGAGGATGTAAACAGGGAAGGCCTTCTAGAGACTCCGTCAAGAGTTGCGCGGACGTATAGAGAGATCTTTGCCGGAATAGATCAGGACCCCGCAGAGCACCTTCGTAAAACATTTCTGGTCGATACCAAAGCGTTGGTGCTGGTCAAGGACATCGATTTCACTTCGATGTGTGAACACCACCTCCTGCCCTTTGCCGGTAAAGCCCACGTCGCATACCTTCCCAGTGATGGGAGAGTATCCGGCTTGTCGAAACTGGCGCGCTGTGTGGATGGCTATGCGGCGCGGCCCCAGATCCAGGAACGTCTAACCGGCCAGATCGCGGACGCCATCGAAACAGTACTCAAACCGGCAGGTGTCGCGGTGATCGTGGAGGCTGAACACACGTGCATGACTATGCGCGGTGTGAGTAAGCACCACCCACTCACGGTCACCACGCAGTTTCGCGGAGTGCTCAGCGACCCGGCGCAGAAGCAAGAAATCTTTGCCCTGATTCGTCCGTAGGAGATCCAATGTCTCAAGAACTCCATCCGGTCCCCGCCCCGATTTCAAAAGGGGCGCGAATTGGTGGCGGATCCACGCTCGCCATGGGGGTCTTGAACATAACCCCTGACTCCTTCTCCGATGGGGGCCGCTGGTTCGACGTTGGGGCGGCTGTGGCCCACGCGCTGTTGATGGCGGAACAGGGGGCGTCCATCATCGACGTGGGGGGCGAATCCACGCGCCCGGGTGCCTCACGTGTCACCCCAGAACAGGAATGGGCACGAATCGCGAAAGTGGTCGACACGCTGGTGCAAGAGGGGCTGACTGTTTCAGTTGACACCGTCAATTCGCAGACAGCGCGCAACGCCGCGGAGGTCGGGGTCTCCATCATTAACGACGTGTCTGGTGGAGTACACGATCCAGATATGGCGAGAGTTTGCGCCGAATCGGGTCTTGCAATGGTTGTGCAGCATTGGCGAGGGTTCCCTTCCGATCCCTCGCTCAACCAGAAATATGCAGACCCGGTGAGCGAGGTGGTGTCGGAACTTGAATCCCAAGTCGAACGAGTTTTAGCACAAGGCCTACCGTCCTCCTCAATAATTCTGGACCCCGGGCTAGGATTTGCTTTGAGTACTGAAGATTCCTGGAAGATAGTTGAGTCGCTGGATGCCTTCACGGACCTTGGATACCCGGTTCTGGTTGGAGCCTCGCGGAAGCGGTTCGTGAAAGAGCGTTACGGGACTAACCTACTTAGGGGGACCCTAGACGTGACGAAGGCAAGCGTCGAAGCTGGCGCTTGGGGCGTCAGGGTTCACGATGTGGCTGAGAATGTGGACCTGATTAGGGATCTGGAGTCTCGGCGGGCAAATTCTTGGGGGAGGCGCAAAGCGTGAAGGACCGGTTAGACGTCATCACGTTGCGAGGCTTGAGCGCTGTCGGCAGCCACGGAGTTTTCGAGTACGAACGCTCAGGTTCGCAAGTATTTTCTGCCGATCTGAAACTCTATCTTGATGCCAGCAAAGCAGCGGAGACGGATGACGTCCAGTACACCGTCGACTACGGTGCCATTGCTGATGACGCGGTCGCTGTTTTGACGGGCACCCCCGTGTACTTGATCGAAACGCTAGCGAACAAGCTGGCGGAGATGGCGCTGACTTACCCCCTGGTAAAGATAGTTGAAGTCACCATCCACAAACCGATGGCCCCTGTGCGCCACCAGTTCTCCGATGTCTCAGTGACGATTAGGCGTCGGCGCGACCAGGAAGCGGCAGAACTTGTTTCCACCCGGTCCACCATTAGCCACCCCGAGACGACCGTGGCAGAGCCAGTCCCCGCCAAGACGGCTCCTTCCATGACGTTCCCTAAGCGATCTTCCGTGCACCGTGCTGCGGACCCGACACCGCTGCCGGCACAAAAGCAGTTCCCTTCGAGAACGTCCCTGCATCCGGGACCCCCTCAGGCTCCCGCGCTAAAGGAAGCGACGCCCTCGACCCCTGCCGGTAGCGACAGGGCTCGTAGACCAAACATTGCACCCGCCAAGTTTGAGGTGCGGCCGATTAGCCAGGCACGTCCGGCCACTGAACACCTGCACCCGCCCCTTCCCATCAACCGGTCTTTCTCAGATAGTTCACACATATACAACGTGGTGCTCGCCCTTGGATCGAACCAGGGCGATATCCTGGCGAACCTTTCGGGGGCTGTCGAGGCGCTGGCGGGAACTCCGGGATTTGAGATCGAAGAAGTGTCCCCGCTAGTTCGGACGAAACCAGTGTTGGAGCCAGGCGCTCTCCCACAGCCCGACTACTACAACGCGGTTGTGATTGGCCGAACCGTGATGGCCCCGCCCGTTCTGCTTCAGACCACGCAGTACATTGAGCGCCAGTTTGGTCGGACTCCGGGGCGCAGATGGTCTGCCCGCACGCTAGACATTGACATCATCTCGATCGACCAGATGCAGGTTCAAAGCCGTGACCTGGTGCTGCCCCACCCCCGCGCACACGAACGAGCCTTCGTTCTTTACCCCTGGTCGTTGGCAGCCCCGGACGCGGTGCTCATCAACGACCAGCGAGTTCAAGATCTCCTAACGACCGCCCCCGATCTGGCCGGGGTTATGAGTGTCCGGCGTGATTGGCTGGGGAAATCGGGCTCTCCTAGTGTGGACGAGGAGGAGCTGGAGCTCGCCCCCAGACCAGCCACAGAGCGTGGGAGCTTTCAGGCCTCTGCTCTTACCCCGACGGTTGAAGTTCGGGGAGAAAAACTGCACCTCGCTCCCCTCGAAGGTGACCCTATCTTCCAGAAACTGGTGGACGCTGAGGCTGAAAAAACCCGTAAGCGTAAAGCTCGGGAGCGAGCCGAACAGGCCGCCAAAGCGGCCTCGCTACGTCAAGCGGAGCCGGTAGTAGAAGAGTCCTTAGTAGAAGTAGTCCAAGAGGCCCCAGCCGCACCCGAGCAACTGCCGAAACCTAAACCCGCGCACGCGATCCCGCATGTGGAGGAACCTGTCGTCCCAGAGGCAACCCTCGTGGTCGACCCTGTGGAAACCGATCTGCCCGCCCCCGCTCCCGCCCGCGCACTGCCGGACTGGCGTTTCTCTGTGCAACCCCAATCCACCCGGGTTGTTGATGACACCTCACGCCCTTCCGAAGTGGAAGTCCTTGACATCGGAGACCCCACACCAGCATCTCAGGAGGAGACTCCCGCGGTGACACCATGGAATGGGATCTTGAAATCCCCTCGTTCCAAAGTTTCCAGACACGTCACACTACGCCCCACCCCAACGGGAAGCCTCCCTGTAACGCGGGGGACGGGACCCAGAAATTGAAGCCCCTCTCCGCTTGGATGGTCCTGGGTGTTTGGGTTACGACGCTTGGCCTCGGAGCGCTTGTCTCCGCAGTTCTGGTCGGCTCGGGCTACAGTCCTTTGACTTTCACGCCGTGGGTGGCGGCACTCTTTGCTGCAATCGGCGTTTGGCTACTTGTTGCCGGGGTTGGCGTCCGCAAACTGAAGCGACGTGAAAAGACTTGGGTCACCCCCATCACGGCGGGTCGAACTGCGATCTTCGCGCGCTCTTCGGCTCCCGTTACAAGCGCTTTCAGCGGCTTCCTGCTGGGGACCGCCCTGGTCGGGTTGGCGCGCTCCTGGGCCCCAGCAATGGCCTATTCGGGGTGGCTGGCGCTTGCGGGTGCGGTGGCGGCAGCGTTCGCCGCAGTTTCGGCGGTGGTAGTGGAACGCTGGTGCATCGACAGCACACACGACGACGAGGGCGATGGGCCAAGCCACACCGAGAGTGGTAGCCAGAGTCCCAGGCCTCAACACTCGAGGACGACTCCGCCGGCGAGCCCACCTATCTCTCCCCGCTATCGTCGTTAGCGTCTAGCTGTGAAGAGAACGACTCCATCAGCGAAACAGGGACATGTAAGGCCAGGCGCCGGCCCGCAGGCCGCGGGGGAACGCCCGGGCGGCCCGAAGAAGCAAAAGACCCCTTGGGTGCGCCGCATTGTTTCAACTCTGATTCTGCTTGCGCTGCTAGCGGGTTTGATTTTCGCGCTGGTTACCGCAGTGAAATGGGTTCTCTCGGTGATCGGCGCTGAGCATGGGCGGAGCACGGTGAGCTCGTTGCCGCAGCCGGTCGAGATCTTACCTTGCAAACCCGGCTCCATCGACGTTGAGGTGACCCCGTCGGACACGGAGATTCCCGAGGGTGCCGGCTTCACTGTTGAAGTTGAACTCCTCAACTCGACCCAAACTGAGTGCAGCTTCGAAGTGGAAGATTTAGATGTGTCGTTGTCAGTGGGGGGATATGACGTTTGGACCCCCACTGCATGCAAGGCGGATGATCGCACACTGCTTCTGGCGTCGGAGCAGGAGTGGAAAACCTCGTTCAAATGGAATGGTGGGGTTTACGTCGATTGCGAACGGGTGAACCTTGATGCTCAAGATGAGGCTGGTAAGCCGATCCCAGCTACTGCGTCTTCCGGCGTCTACGACTTGGTGGTCAGCCTTTCGGGTGCGGAGGAGCCGGTCCACCTAGAGATCGTCGTGGACTGAGGGTACGTCCCCTACCAGGGCACCTGCTGATTCAGGCCGTCGACGTTCCGTGCAGACAGGTGATCGACAATCATTTGGGCGCGGTACGGGCCGATTCCTTCGACTCTTTGGAGGTCTTCCGCGGTCTGCTGACGCAGCTCCGCCAGTGTTCCCCACTCTTCAGAGATGGCTTGAATTGAACGCCATGGCAACCGGGGCACCAACGCCAGAGCGCGGATCCCGCGCGGGCTGATCGCTTCGTCTAGATCCGAGGGGTCATAAACGGGCGCCCCCAACAACGCAGCAATCTTGGACAGGTCGACAAGGGACTCTCCCGAAAGGGCCGCAAGCCGGTCCTCCACCTCATCCAAATCTTCCAAATCCCGAACGTAATCGCGTAGGACGAGTGCCCGCTCTGACGCGGCCCCGCGGAGAAGGTCATCCACCTGGAGGGAGAGGAGGCGCCCATCGGCACCAAGTTCGTCGAGGTATCCGTTGATTTCTGCGGTTATTCGCCGGATCATTTCCATTCGTTGAATGACTGTGGCGACGTCCCGAACCGTGACCGAATCGCGCATCTCAAAGATGGAAAGCGAGCTCAGCACTTCATCCAAGCGTTCGATGTAACGATCCAAAGTGTCGACGGCTTGGTTAGCCCGGGCCAGGAGTGCCTCCGGTTCTTCAACAGTGTGATGAATCGAGCCGACATAGACGGAGATCGCCGACATGGAGGCAGACAAAGACAGCGTCGTAATTCCTGTTTGTCGCGCGGTTCTTTGTGCTGTCCGGTGGCGCATCCCCGACTCAGTAGTGTCAATCGACGGATCGGGAAGGAGCTGGACGTTTGCTTTGCGGATCACCCAGCGGTCGGTGTCAATGATGACTGCGCCGTCCATTTTCGCCAGTTCGCGCAGTCGGGATGCGGAGAACTCTACATCGACCGTGAAACCGCCCGAGCAAATCGCTTCCACTTCCGGGTTGTACCCAAGGACTATGAGCGCCCCCGTGTGGGAGCGCTGGATTCGCTCCAATCCCTCGCGAAGTTCAGTTCCAGGGGCAATCAACTGGAGAGCCCGTCGGAGGGCTCTTGCGTCATTGTCCAATTGCTGCCACCGCCCTAAACATCGAAGAAGGTTTGTTGCTGAGTGCCCTCAGCATTGCTATGTAAGTCTATCTGTCTATTCCCGCTACCTAGAAGAGCCATTGCGACCTGACAGGTGTTCCGAAGTCAGTGCGTGTCGGAGACTGTCCTCCAGGGTCACCACCCCGATGACATCCATGTCCTTTGGAATTTTGACATCGGGCCTTTGACTTGCAGGCACAATTGCCCTGCTCCAGCCGAGCCTACGCGCCTCAGCCAGCCGTCGCGACAGGTTAGACACGCCCCTGATTTCGCCTGTCAAACCCACTTCCCCGAACGCGACGGTGCCCCGGAGAGGATACCTTCCCGCGGTTGCCGACGTGATTGCCAAAGCGAGAGCCAGGTCTGTCGCCGGTTCCACCGTTTTGCCTCCGCCGACGGTTGATACGTAAACGTCTTTTCGCGCCAGGGCCTTGTACTTCAAGTGCTCTTGAATGACAGCCAACAACATCGCGACACGAGAGTAATCGACACCCGAGGTCGCCCTGCGTGGACTGCCGCCCGAACCGTCAGCGGTCAACGCCTGCACCTCAGTTACCAGTGGACGCTGCCCTTCCATCGTTACGGTTACAAAACTTCCGCGGGCCTCCCCTTTTGACCCTGAGGTGAACAACATGGATGGGTCCTCAACCTGTTGGATGCCAGCCTCATCCAACACAAAGCAGCCCACCTCTTCCGTGGAACCATAACGATTCTTGGAAGCACGAAGGAGACGAAGTGTCGATGTCCGATCTCCCTCAAACTGGCACACGACATCCACCAGGTGCTCTAACGTGCGGGGGCCAGCCAGCGTGCCCTCCTTTGTTACGTGACCGACAACGATTGCAGGGATACCCGCCTGCTTGGCTGCATGGATGATCAGCGAAGCCACCGCTTTCACCTGTCCCACAGAGCCCGGCTGCCCATCCACCATGGTTGTTGTCAAGGTTTGGACCGAGTCCACGATCAGCAGAGAAACCCCCGACTCCTGCATGTGCCAGATGGCGTTCGCAACGTCTGTTTCGGCGGCCAACAGCAGCGTGGGAGCAAGCGCGCTGATTCTTTCCGCGCGTCGACGAACCTGGGCCGCAGATTCCTCCCCGGTCACGTAAAGAACGGGGCCTTTGCCCTCTGCCGCAGAAAGTCTGGCGTACCTGGCCGCAACATCCAGCAACAGCGTTGACTTTCCCACGCCGGGTTCTCCCGCAAGGAGGATCACTGATCCCGGAACAATGCCACCCCCTAAGACGCGGTCAAATTCTGCGATTCCGGTTGGCACTGCGGCAGCCTCATCCACCCCCACCTGGTCCAATCGCACCGGAGGGGAAGGTCGCGATGCGGGTGCCGGAGCTGCTACGGACTGCCCTGGGTTTGGTGCCGACAGGGTCTCTTCCATCGTGCTCCAGCTTTGGCAGCCGCGACACTGGCCAACCCACTTGGGGCTCTCCCAGCCACACTCAGAACAGATATGTACTGTCTTCACCTTCGCCATAATGCGAAACTACTCCCACCCTCCGACAGATTCGCCCAACCATCCCTGGGGCAAAGGGTCCCTCCTAGTGGGGCCTCTCAGAAAACTTGATTACGTCACTGGACGTGCCCGAGACGATGAGGATGTCATCAGAGTCAATGCGGGTGTTGCCCGCCGCGTACTTGAACGGCCTCCCGACCTTCATAGTGCCGATGACGTTGACGCCGTACCTGGCCCGGGGTTGGCTCTGTTCCAGGGTGAATCCGTCTAGTTCCTTGGGCGGCAGCATCTTGGCTACCACGAACTCCTCCTGATCCATCTCGATGTAGTCCAGTAGCTGCCCTCCGACCAGGTGAGCGGTACGTTGCCCCGCGTCATACTCCGGATAGACAACGTGGTTCGCTCCAATTCGCCGCAAGATCCGCCCGTGCTCGCGAGAGATCGCCTTCGCCCAGATGGAGTCCACGCCCAGGTCAGCAAGGTTGGCTGTGATCAGGACAGACGCTTCCAGAGAACTCCCAACCCCGACCACTGCTGAGGCGAAATCACCCGCACCGACCTGCACCAACGCATTGACATCCGTCGCGTCTCCTTGAACCAGGGGAACAACGCCCGCGTAGTGTTGCACCCTTTCCTCATCCTTTTCGAGTCCAAGAACTTCAAACCCCAGACGCTCCAACGTCACGGCGACCGCTGCCCCGAACCGTCCCATCCCAATAACGAGTGTTCCGTGTGCTTTCTTCCGGTCAGACATCTGTCGCTCCTTCAGTTTTCCCGCTAGGTGAAACTCTCCGCCCAAGTTCGCGTTTCAGGGCACCTGCTCTTTTCTTCCCGCTAGCCAACAATGGGTCGCTCCTCTGGCATCCGAATCACGTCGCGGCTTTCTTTAAGTGCCAAGGCGGTCGCCAAAGTCATGGGGCCCAAGCGCCCAACAATCATCAAGCATGCTAGAAGCACCTTTGGCACCGTGGACAGGAAAGGCGTGATCCCTGTGGATAGCCCCACTGTGCCGAAAGCTGAGATCACCTCGAACAAAACCCGGTCCAATGTGAATGGCGTGAGGATCAAGAGGGCCAAAGTGACAGCAAGCACCAGCATCACCCCGACCAGAAGGACTGCAACGGCCTGACGGAGCGTGCCCTGTGGGATTCGACGGTGGAATGCTTGCACGTCACGCGTACCGCGTGCTTCCGCCCACGCAGCCAGCAGCAAGACCGCGAACGTTGTGACCTTCAGACCGCCCGCATGGGACCCGGATCCACCCCCCACAAACATAGAAATGTCCGTTATGAGCCACGACGCGCTAGTCATCGAGGAAACATCCACAGCGCTTATCCCAACAGAGCGAGGCGACACGGTCTCCATAATTCCGTTCAGAATCTTCTCTGAAAAGGAAAGAGCCCCAAACGTGGCGGGGTTCGTCCACTCAAACGCCACCACAAGGGCCGCGGTCACGAACGCGATAATCCCGAACGTGGAGAGTGTTAGCTTCGTGTGAAGCGTCCATTGGCGCGGGGTTCGCCAGCGTGCCTTCAAATCCGAGATCACAGGGAACCCGATAGCCCCAACAAAAGCGCCTATCGTCAGGGGAATCAGCACGAACCAGTTGCCGATGTATGCCTCCAAGCCCTCGGGCACATTAATGAACCCCGCGTTGTTGAACGTGGAGACAGCCGTGAAAAACGCGCTCCAGATAGCGTCCCGCGGGGAGTGCCCAGCCCGAAGGAACGACGGGACTATGACCGCAAATAGTGTGAGGACCGAGACGATGGTTGTTACCAAGACACCCCAGACCAGGGACGTGGTTTCACCGATTCGGCTTTGCGTGTCACTTTGCACCAGAAGACGCGAGGTCAGTCCCAGTCTCCGGGACACCACCAACGCCAGCAGGGACGCCATCGTCATGACCCCCAGGCCCCCCAATGCGATACCTACCATAATCACGGCTTCGCCAAAGTAGGTCCATTGAGTCGCCGTATCTACAACGGTCAGCCCGGTCACGCACACCGCGGAGACCGCAGTGAAAAAGGCATCGACAACCGACACGGGATTGCCCGGATGTGTCGACATGGGCAGGATCAGGAGCAGCGTGATGGTGATAATCAGTACGGCAAAAATCCCGATTGTCAGTCTGGCGGGGTAGTGAAATGCCAGAATGTGGAACCAGCGGCTCAGAACGTCTCTGAGACTTCGCTTAGAGGGAGCCCACGCTGACGCGCTTGCGGGGAATGCACCCCTCGGGTCCGGTTCGTAAGGTTCTGCTTCCGCGAAATACTGCTGCTCAACTCGGGCCCGTAAAGAGTCCGGAGGCTGTTGTTCTTTCGGCACCTTGCGCGGTCTAGCGCTGAAGCCTGTGGGCGGAGGCAACTCGCGACGTTCAGGGATCAGGCCTAAAGGATGGTGGCTCTTCCGGGGTGTTTTGCGCGCAAATATCTTGCGGATCCTCGATAGAGGTTTCCGTCCAAAGTTATGCTCATCACCACTCAAAGGACAGGCTCCTGCCACAACACGCTAAGTACATGAACCCATATGGGCTAGGATTCAGTCTAGAGTCCGGTTTGAGACATTTTCTCAGATGCAAAGCCGGAGAGTCGGATCAGTCACAGTCGCGTGAGATGAGGGATGGGTCGATGGACACAGAAGAAGCACCTCGCTTCATGACGGTTGTCGAAGTGGCTGAAGTTATGCGCGTGTCCAAGATGACTGTTTATCGGCTAATCCATGCCGGAGAGCTTCCTGCTATAAGGGTCGGTAAGAGTTTCAGGGTGCCGTATGAAGCAGTCTCGGCTCTGATAGAAGGCTCCTGGTCCAGCGACGACCAGGCCAGTGCGAACGGCTGAGTCTATTAGTTTGTACTCCTCCTGCCGGTATAAGGTATTTCCGCTGTAGTTTTGTTCCCCGAACGGAATTTCGGCGTTCGGAGGGATCAGGAATGACGTTGGAGGGAGGTCCCAGTGGGTTCAGTTGTCAAGAAGCGCCGTAAGCGGATGTCTAAGAAGAAGCACCGCAAGATGTTGCGTAAGACCCGCCACCAGCGTCGCAATAAGAAGTGACGTCAGGGTTGTAAACATGATGGGTGGGGAAGCGCCAGAAGTCGACTCCCCACCCATTTCGGTTTTTGCAGCACAGCCCGCCACGCCCACTGTGGCGCCGCGCTCGTCGCTTCGCGCGCAATCCTCTTAGGGAGTCGGCTCCGGGGCGGTGGCACCTGTCAGGATCGCAATCTGGGCCTCCAGCTCATCGATCCGTTGCTGAAGTTCATCGGTTTTCGAGGTCTCGGACGCCAACTGCGATTTCAGGTCGTCGATGACGGCGACGAAATCTTGGTTCTGAGCCGTGAGGTCGGCGAGTTCATCTTGAACCGCGGCGAGTTCTTCCAGCGCGGTTTTCGGTGGTTCCGTGTCCGTGGAACTGTCACTTTCACTTCCGTCGGGAACGTCTTCTGTAGAGCCTTCCTCCGGCGGTTCCTCCCCCTGGGAAGTGTTCAAGTTCTTTACCAGCTCCACCAGGTCCTGCTTCTGCGAAGTAGTTAGCTCATCGAGAGGATCTTTACGGAACGAGGAATAGTTGTACGTGATGTCCGTTTTTCCTTGAGAACTAGCCACTGCGTAGCTAACCCCAACGGTCAGTAAAGCCACGACTCCGAATAGTAGCGACAGCTGCACAAACGGGTTCGTCTTGATGGCGCTCTTGGCGTGGCTCAGCCCTCGACTCTTCTGCGACTCGAAAGAATCTGGCTCTTCCGGCGTCTCATGCTCTCCGGGCCCAGTTGCGTCTTTGTCGGAGCCTTGATCCGCATCCCCCGTTAAGACGTCGTCAGAGTCGGTGCCGGCGACCTGGACCGGCAACCCCTCTTGAACCTTCGTCTCCTCAACATCGGGGAGGTCGATTACTTCGGTTGGGGCATCATCGCTGTGACCGAGGCTCACCAAAGGGTCAATGGCACGCTTAGTTGTCTCCGCGACTTTCTTGGTGCCCTCTGCCGTGACGGAGAGAAGAACACGATAGAACTCACTGACCAGCGCCGACCCGATTGAAACTACAGCCACCAGGATGAGGCTATTGAGGACGCTGGTCAGTCGGCTGGAGACAAGCGCCATTGTCACCGCTGCAGCAGCGGTAGCAATGAGTCTGCGCGCAGAGATACCAGACTCTGCGCGCGCGCTCCGATACGCTTCCTTTAGAGAGCTTTTCTCTTTCGGAGCGTCCTTCCCCTCAGCCATTTCCGCCTCATTTCATGGAGGCCGTGACTACTTGGATTGGCTGTCCAGGTATTCCTCAACCTGGCGCTCATCCATCGCCCAATCGCGGTTGCCATCCGAGCCAGGCTCGTGAACTCCCGCACCAGTCTGGATGTTACGAAGCGTGTACTTGCCGTAGTTCGGATCGGATTCGTCCTGAACTTCGAGCTGGACCATGTGGAGCCCGTGCTTTTCAGCGCGGCGCCCCAGCCGGTTGATGTCTTCCTTGTGGGAGGAGTGATGGTGATCGCTCATGAATAACCCCTTGTTGAGTCTTTATTGTCCGTTACCGGAGTCAAGGTTACTCGTACCAGTACCTCCAGGGCCAACAATGCAGCTCCGAACGAACGCGTAAACACCAGCCCACCTTCTGGGCGATGCGGGGAAAACCTCTAAGGGAAACTACAGTTGGTGCTTGCACCGCATGAAGGGACTGTCGTGTCAAAGGTTGTTGTAGCGAAGTTCGGTGGCAGCTCACTGTCAGATGCCAACCATTTCGGAATGGTTAAGGGGATCATTGCCCGCGACCCACAACGCAGGCTTGTCGTCCCTTCGGCCCCGGGCAAGCGTTCCGGGGATGATCACAAAGTCACCGACTTGCTGTACATGTGCCACCAATTGGCTTCACACAACATTGACCCGGCGGAAGTGTTCTCCCTTGTGGAGCAGCGGTACCAGGAAATCCACGAACAGCTGGGACTGCAACAAGACCTCAAGAGCGAACTTGACCGCATCAAAGAACGGATCGCCCACGGCGCTTCGGCCGACTATATTGCAAGCCGCGGGGAGTACCTAAACGGCTTGCTTCTTGCTGAATACTTGGGCTACCCATTCGTCGATGCTGCCGAAGTGATCCGGTTCAACCAAGACGGTGCCTACGATCCGGCAGAAACGATGCGTCTTCTCAGGACCCGGCTGGGCGAGGACAATCGGGCCGTCATCCCCGGTTTTTATGGGGCGGACGAGGACGGCCAGATCATCACTTTCTCCCGTGGCGGTTCCGACATTACGGGCGCGATTGTCGCAAGAGCGGCGAAGGCGGACCTGTACGAGAATTGGACGGACGTATCAGGGTTCCTGCGGGCGGACCCCCGAATTGTTGAAGATGCCGCCCCCATTGAAGTGGTCACCTACAAGGAGTTGCGGGAGCTTTCGTACATGGGCGCCTCGGTCCTTCATGAGGAAGCGATTTTCCCGGTGAGGGAAAAGGGGATTCCCATCCAGATCCGCAACACAAATGCCGAGGCTGATCGCGGAACCCTGATCGTGGCTGATGAGTCTCGCCTCGACTTCGCAGGCATCACGGGCATCGCCGGCATGCGGGACTTCACCGTCATCACGCTAGACAAGACCCTGATGGACGATGAGAAGGGGTTCTTGCGAAAAATGGTTTCCGTCCTAGAAACCAACGACGTTTCTGTCGCTCATGCCCCGTCCGGCATCGACTCGGTTTCTGTCGTTGTGCGGTCCGAGGACGTTCGGTTTAACCTCGACAAAATCATTGCCGAACTGAAGATCTACTGTCACCCCGACACCGTGAGCATAGAGCAGGGCATTTCCCTTGTCGCCGTTGTGGGGAAAGGCATGGCTAAGACCCCCGGGATTGCCGGCAGAGTGTTCATGGCGTTGGCAAACGCCGACGTCAACGTTCGTATGATCACTCAAGGCGCCTCGGAACTAAGCATTATCATTGGGGTTGAGGACTCCCAGTTCGAAGACGCGGTGAGGGCGCTTCACTCGGCGATTTGATCGGGTGCTTTCGCTTCGCCAACTTGGCCTCGGGAACCCCTCGCAACGCCAACAATTCCCAAAGGAGAACCATGACTTCCGTTCCTATGGCTGACGCTGTGAGAGATATTGAGACCCTCCAGGTTCAAGATCGCGACTGGTGGCGCCAGGCGGTGGTCTACCAGATCTATCCGCGGAGTTTCTTCGACGGTAATGGCGATGGCCTGGGCGATCTTTCTGGGGTTACCCAAAAAGTCGACTATCTGAAGACTTTGGGGGTAGACGCGGTTTGGCTCAGCCCCTTCTACCCGTCAGAACTGGCCGACGGCGGATACGATGTCGCCGACTACCGGGACGTGGCGCCGCAGCTGGGATCCTTGGAAATCTTCGATGAGATGGTTGAGCGCCTCCACGAAGCCGGGTTGAAAGTGATCGTGGACATCGTTCCGAACCACACCTCGCACGAACACGTTTGGTTCCAGGAGGCGTTGGCTTCGGCGCCGGGTTCTCCGGCACGTGACCGCTACATTTTCCGTGACGGGATTGTGGACGAGGACGGCAAGGTCCAGCCCCCGTCCCAGTGGCCTGCAATGTTTGGCGGAATCGTCTGGGAGCAGGTCGATGACGGCCAGTTCTACATGCACACGTTCGCTCCGGAGCAGCCCGACCTGAATTGGGACAATCCTGAGGTACAGGAAGAGTTCCGTGACATTCTGCGCTTCTGGGCTGACCGCGGTGTCGACGGCTTCCGGGTTGACGTGGCACACAACCTCACCAAAGACATAGACCTACTCATGGGGGAGACGCTCCCCACCTTTGAAGAGCTCCAGGCCATGCCCATGGACGGAACTCATCCGATCCAGGACCGTGATGAGGTCCATGAGGTGTACAAGACGTGGCGTCAGGTCTTCAATGAATATGAGCCGCCCCGGGTCGCAGTTGCCGAGGCTTGGGTGGAAGACTCCGGGCGTCGCTACCAGTACGCCTCCCAGGAAGGACTGGGCCAGTCGTTCAACTTCGACCTGCTTAGGGCGGACTACGGAGCGCAGGCATTCAAAGAAATAATCACGGAAAACCTCCACGAAGCCGCGAAACACGACGCGTCCATCACATGGGTTCTGTCCAACCATGACGTGATCCGTCACCCGACCCGGTACGGGCTCCCCGACAGGCAGGAATCGGAAGGCTACGCCGGCCAGGAATGGCTGCTGCGTGGTGGCAAACGGAGTGAAGTTGACTTGGAACAAGGCGCTCGCAGATCCCGCGCCGCAACTCTGATGCTGCTTGGCCTGCCAGGGGCAATGTACATCTATCAGGGGGAGGAACTGGGCTTATTTGAGCACGGTGAGCTGGCGGACAAGGATCGACAGGACCCAACCTTCTTCAGGAACACCGGAGTCGACGTGGGAAGGGACGGCTGCCGCATCCCGCTCCCGTGGTCATCCGACTCGGAAGAGGGCTTCGGTTTTGGGTCCTCCGTTCCTCACATGCCGCAGCCGGAGTGGTTCGAGGAATCCTCGGTGGAAGCCGAGGACAAGGATCCCTCCTCCACACTCAACCTGTATCGTCGCGCCCTGCATCTTCGGCGTCAACTGCTTGCCCCCGAGTCCTTGACTTGGCAGGCCACGGGGAACCAGGACGTCCTCCACTTCTCTCGCCCCAACGGGTGGAATGTGGTGTCCAACTTCGGTCAAGAGCCAGTCGAATTGCCGGAGGGGACTGTCCTTCTTACCTCGGACGAATTAGTTGACGGCAAATTGCCGGGTGAGGCCACCGCCTGGCTGGTCTGAAGACGCAGGTCGCGGTGGGGCCTATTTGCCTGTGAGTTTCTTCCAAAGGTGGCCCCACCCTTTGGAGCCCCCGCGCAAAATAAGGTAGGCGATGCCAGTGGCGCCGATGACCAGCACGGCGTTTGTGGCCCCGCGTTTGATTAGGTCAGACCGTTCGTAGGCGCGGTAGATGGTCCAGCCTTTGGCGCGCGCGTAGGCGCGAAGTGCGCGGTCTGGGTTGACTGCTACGGGGTGGCCGACAAGCGACAGCATTGGGATGTCGTTCGCTGAATCGGAATAAGCAAAAGAGTTTGCGAGGTCCAGGTCGTGTTCAGCTGCAATTTCCTCTACGGCGACAACCTTTTCTGCGCCATGCATGACCCTGCCGTCCAACTCTCCCACCAGCAGGCCGTCGTGAATCTTCGTTTTGGTGCCGATGCCGCCTGCGGCACCCAAACGGCGGGCGAGCTCTTCGGCAATCAACCAAGGGGTAGCGGAAACCAAGTAGACAGTGTGACCGGCTTCAATGTGTGCTTTGAGGATGCTAAAGGTTCCCTTGTACACCTTCGGGATGAAGTAGGACTCGAAGATTGACTGGCCTATGAGCTCCAGCTCTTCCAGTGTTTTGCCTGCGACTAGAGACGCTGCACGGTCTCCGAAGGTACTGATTTGTCCCTCCTGTTCCCCAAGAACGACATAGCGGATAGTCTTGCGGGCCGCGTATGCCAGATCACGGACCCCAAAGAAGGAGCGGCGGAACATTTCGCGTGCAGCCCAGAACGAGGTCGCCCCTCGTACCAGCGTCTGATCCACATCAAAGAAGGCGCCCACCGTGGCCGGGTCGGTGCCGTCTGGCAGCAAGTGGCGGATCAGGAGCGGGCCCGCATCGCCGGAGACTTCGATCCCGCCGACCGCTTCAGAAACCTTCCTAAGCGCATCATCCAGAGCGTCTTGCGCGTCCTCTGACTCGGAAGCGTCGTCTGGGATCGACACGACTGCGACAGCGGTGTCGTCAGCCCCTTCAACGATCAGTGCTGGCGGATTCTCTCTGAGTCGCTTACGTGGGCTAGGGATTGTCGACATGACGTTTATCCTACGCAGTGGATCGTCAGCGGGAGCGATCTCGTGGGAAGATGTGCCTATGGAATTTACGACGATTCACTTGATGCGCCACGGCGAAGTAGATAACCCTGATGGGGTTTTGTACGGTCGTCTCCCCGAATACGGGCTGACTCCCCTGGGGTTTGAGATGGCTGAGACTGTCGCGGACTATCTGGTGCGGGAAAAGCGGGACATTACCAATGTGATCGCGTCTCCGTTGCTTCGGGCGCAAGAATCGGCGCTACCCACTGCGATCGCTTACGGTTTGCCCATTCAGTCGGATCCAAGGCTTGCCGAGGCCGGGAGCAGGTTCCAGGGCCACCAAATAAACAAGAACAGGTGGGTGTTGGCGCACCCGCGGAACTGGCATCTCTATTCGCGCCCTCATGAGCCGTCGTGGGGTGAGCCGTACTTCGACATCGTGGAGAGAATGTCTGCGGCGATCAGCGGTGCTTTGGAGGAGGCGAGGGGGCACGAGGCGCTAGTGGTTTCTCACCAACTTCCAATCGTCTGTGTTCAGCGCTTCCTGGAGGGCCGTCCGTTGTCGCACATTCCGACAAGGCGTATGTGCTCTCTGGCTTCTTTGACGTCGCTTTTGTTCGAGGGCAATACGTTGGCCGGATGGTCTTACGCAGAACCCGCAGCAGAGTTGTTAAAAAAGGCGGAGGACATGTCGCCGGGGTTCTCAAGCGCAGAGATAAAACGCTAACCGAGTATTGCCGGTAAGCGGCTACCTTGGGCCAGGGTTACCGGTGTCGTCTTCCTCATCTTTCTTAGAGAGGTCTAGTCCTCCCGGCCCCATCTTCGTTCGGCGTTGACGCCGGTTGATGCGGTCAACAATGTCGGAGACGGCATCGGGGTTGTCATCGGGCCTGAACTCTGAACGTCGCTCAGGAACTGCGCGGCTCTGGTTTCGTTGTTCTTCAGCCCGCGTCACAGCCCCCACAATGATCCAGGTAAGCGGCCCAACCAGGGGCAGAAACAAGATGACGGCCAGCCAGAGCCAACGATTGATCCGGCCCGGGGTTGAGGTTCGCGAGCGCACAACCCAGTCGGCAACCGCGAACACGGTTACCGCGATGAACAAAAGCGCCAGCAGGATTCTTGCCATACGTGACAGGATACGCAGGTGTCTTCGATTAATGGCAGTGAAGTCAGAGTCCTTGGGGTGCGCCCACTGCGAACACGACTCCCAGGACCACTCCGTATGCCAGTGCGTACAGTCCCGTGTTGCGAAGCGCGCCCAGGAGCATCCGTCCGCTCTTGCCCCCCAGAACTTGGATTGCGCCCGGCAGAGCAGCGAGCAGAAGAACCCCGCCGACTCCCAGCGCCCACCACGTTGATGCGCCCGCACCAGCGACTGCGATAGCTCCGCACAGGATAGAAACGCCCAGAAGAACCAGGTAGAAACTGCGGGAACCCGCGTCCCCCATCCTCACCGCGATGGTGCGTTTGCCGGACAGAGCATCGGTGGGAATGTCTCGAAGGTTGTTGATCATGAGGAGGGAAACTGACGCCACCCCAATCCCGGAGGCTGCAACCCAAACCCACCACGGAGCCTGATAGGACTGCACCACCGTGGTGCCAACCGTTGCGACAAGACCAAAGAAGACGAAAACAAGGATTTCTGAGGCGCCGATGCCCATGTAACCGTAGGGGTGCTTCCCCCCGGTGTAGAACCACGCAGCCAGCACTGCCAATACGCCAACGGCGAGGAGCCACCACAGCCCGGACCAAGCCACCAGTGCCAGCCCTGCTACCCCCGCAATCGCAAAACAACCAAGCGCCACTGCCAACACCGTTTTCGCTGGGGCGGCGCCAGAGGCGGTGAGGCGGAGGGGACCCACGCGTTCCTCGTCCGTCCCCCGAATCCCATCGGAGTAGTCGTTTGAGAAGTTAACGCCAATCTGCAACAACAGTGCCACCGCCAGTGCTAGCAAGGACTTGCCCCAGGAGAATCCCCCGAGGTTAGCGGCGGCCCCCGCCCCCACGAAAACCGGGGCGGCGGCGGCGGGCAAGGTGCGTAGGCGTGCACCTTCCAACCATTCTTTTGAGGTAGCCATGTCTGTATTTAACGTCGCCAGGCGGTGCCGGACCTAATCGCATCGGCAATGACTTCTCTGGCGGCGGGAATGCTCACTTTCCCGATGGAGGTCCTGGGCAGGGTTTCAGCGATGACTACGGTGCGGGGCAGATGGGAATTCCCCAGCTCGTCTCGCACCCGGGCACGGAGGGTTTCGGCGAGGTCAGTGACGCCTATCCGCGGCCCTTCCCCGACGACCAGCGCGGCCAGACTCTCCCCCCAAACTTCGTCTTCGATGCCGATGCAGAAAACTTCTCTCACCTCGGGCATCTTTTCGAGGACGTCGGTTACCTGAGCGGTGGAGATTTTTACGCCGCCCGACTTGATCACCTCGTCCACACGTCCCCTGATTTGCAAAGTGCCGTCGCTGGTTAGCCATCCCGTGTCGGAAGTGCGGAAGTACCGTTCGCAATCAACGTTGACCCACTCTGTTTCTTGATCGACATACCCGTCCATCAAAGCGGGGGTGGAGAGCAGCACCCTGCCCGTTTCGGATTCGACCATGATTTTTGTTCCCGGCAGCGGGACACCGTCGTAGACGCATCCGCCGCTTGTCTCCGTCATCCCGTAGGTGGTGTGTACGGGTACGCCGGCCGCTTTCGCTCGGTCCAGTAGCGAGGGGGCGATTCGGCCTCCGCCGACAAGCAGGGCGTTCAATGATGCTACGGACTGGACCACATCGGGACCGCTGGACAACACCGCGTCCAATTGGGCGCTGACCAACGATGCGTACACTCGTGCAGACTCCGCGTGGGCTTGCCGGATTGCCGCAGCGAAACTCTTCGGAGAGAAACGAGGCCATCCCTCTGGAACCACCGGATCCACATTCCCCGCCGCTGCCCGCACCAGCATTTGGATCCCCGCAATGTGTTGCAGGGGAAGAGCCACGACCCAGGTTCCTGGACCTCCGAGCACTCGGTGGGTGGCGTCGGCTCCCGCTCTCATCGCGTCGGCACTCAGGGCGACCAGTGACGTGAGGCCCGAGGTGGAACCCGAGGTTTGTACGATCAGGGCGGCGTCGCGCAGGACCTGCCGTCCATGCTCCGTCTCCACCGCGGATTCCAGGCGGCCTTGCAGCGGCTTTATGTCGTCGGTGTTCCGGGCGATCACAAGACAACGCGATGATTCCCGGGAACCCTCGGACCTAAGAACCTCGGTGATATTCCGGTAGAAAGGCAGCACCTCTTCCACTTGGGAGGGTGCGGAGAGAACGTCGATGTGGATAGTCAACTCAGCAGATGTTGCGTTCAGTAGTAGTAAGGGAAGTCAGTCCAGTTGGGTTCGCGTTTTTCAAGGAAGGAGTCCCGCCCCTCACGGGCCTCTTCAGTCATGTAGGCCATGCGGGTGGCCTCTCCAGCAAACATTTGCTGGCCGGCCAGCCCGTCGTCGGCCAGGTTGAACGCATATTTGAGCATGCGGATCGCTTGCGGAGATTTAGTGGAAATCAGGCGGCAATACTCGATTGCCGCTTCCTCAAGGTGAGTGTGCTCCACAACGTCGTTAGCGGCTCCCCAGTCGTAAGCGTCTTGAGCGCTGTAGGGACGGGCAAGGAAGAAAATTTCCCGGGCCCGCTTGTCACCGACTTGCCTTGCCAGTAGGGCAGACCCGTAACCAGCGTCGAAAGACCCGACGTTTGCGTCTGTTTGCATGAACTGGGCGTGCTCTTTTGAAGCGACAGTCAGGTCACACACAACAGCGAGGGAATGGCCTCCGCCAGCGGCCCAACCGTTAACCGCAGCGATTACTGGCTTCGGCATGGAGCGGATCAGTCGCTGAACTTCCAGGATGTGTAGTCTCCCAGCGCGAGCTCTGTCGGCAGGAGAATCCTCCGCGTCGGCGCCAACCTGCACCGCGTACCGGTAGCCATCTTTGCCGCGAACCCGTTGATCCCCGCCGGAGGAAAAGGCGTACCCGCCATCTTTGGGGGAGGGGCCGTTGCCGGTGATTACTACCGCTGCCACGTCACTTGCTGTGCGGGCATCCTCCAACGCCAGAAGCAGTTCATCCACGGTCTGGGGACGGAAAGCATTGCGCACCTCGGGCCGGTCAAATGCAACCCGAACCCAGGGGAGGTCCGCACCTTTAGGAGCCCCGTCTGCTTCGCCTCTTGAAACACCGCGGTGGTAGGTGATGTCTGAAAAATCGAATCCCTCAACCTCACGCCACCTGGACGGGTCGAATGTGTCCGAAACAAAAGGAAGTGCACTCACATTGAACACGATAGCCCCAAAAATACTCCGAGAGCTTTATGCTCTTTCCATGACCGACATTGAATCGTACTTCCAGCCCGGCGCTAACCTCCTCCGCGAACTCGATGAGACCGATGAGCAGTGGCGCGACCTGATCACCCTTTCAGCGCTTTTGAAGGCGGCGAACAAGGAAGGGCGGGAAACCAAATACCTTCGCGGTCGCAATATCGCCTTGATCTTCGCGAAGACATCGACAAGGACACGGTGTGCTTTCGAGGTGGCAGCCGCAGATCAAGGCGCTTTCACCACCTACCTTGACCCCAGCGGTTCCCAGTTGGGTCACAAGGAGTCAGTCGAAGACACCGGAAAAGTGCTGGGCCGTTTCTACGATGGCATTGAGTACCGCGGAGATGACCAGGAAGCAGTGGAGACCCTGGCAAGGTGTTCGGGCGTGCCCGTCTGGAATGGGCTGACAGATGATTGGCACCCCACCCAGATGTTGGCCGACTCTTTGACGATGCTTGAGCACTCCCACGGGCGGGACTTCAAGGAAATCTCCTACGCCTTCGTGGGGGATGCACGCTTCAACATGGGGCGTTCATTGCTGATCAACGGAGCAATGTTGGGATGCGACGTGCGGATAATCGCGCCGAAGCACCTGTGGCCGGACCAGTCAGTTGTTGACAAGGCATTTGAACGCGCCTTGAACACCGGGGCGAAGATCACCATCACGGACGACGTGAAAGCGGTCGAGGGCGTTGACTTCGTTCACGCAGACGTTTGGGTTTCGATGGGGGAATCGAAGGATGTCTGGGCAGAGCGCATCGAGGAGTTACAGCCGTACCGCGTCACCCAGGACCTTATGGATCTGGCGGGGCCACAGGCGAAGTTCATGCACTGCCTCCCGTCTTTCCACGATCTGAACACGACGGTCGGGCAGGACATCTTTGATGATTTTGGCCTCGACGGGATTGAAGTCTCCAACGAGGTATTCGAGGGTCCTCGCTCAATCGTTTTTGACCAGGCTGAAAACAGGATGCACACCATCAAGGCTGTCATGGTGCGGTCGCTTGGCCAGGCTCCTGAAAAGGGTCACAAGGGACTCAAGAAGGGGAAGAAGGGCAAGAGCAAGAAGTCGCGTAACTAGTTCTTCTTCGCCCACTTCGGCAACGCCCACTCCGGGACCGGGCTGCTCCCCAGCCCGGCGAAAGTGAGGTACACGCCGAAAATCAGTCCCGCCACGCACGCGGCTGCCAGCAAGTAGCCGAAATATCCCAGCGCGCCTCCCACTCCGGGCATGATCAATCCCAGCAGCCCGGAAAAGAGGAGCAGCAGGGAGAAGCCGGGAAGCATCATGAACACGAATCTGTCATCCAGGATTCCCCCGGAGGTGCGCATCGATTTCGCTCTGTCCGTGTTCCGCCTGAGGGCGAAGGACAGGAGGAGCCCGATCACTCCCGAGGCAAGCGCAACGATAATCATGCAGCAACTATAGCGACCCCGCCTGGGTGCTCCCTGAGTGCCTTCCGGGTGGCCAGCGTGCCGATTGCCTAGCTTCGCCGCGTACACTCAGGGCCGTGACATTTGAAGCCCGACCTCAGTTGCATTACCTTTCGCCATCCGACTTGGGATGCGTGCCGCAACACATCTCTCCCGCGTTCGCGAAAATTCAAGAGATCGTTGTCTACTCGGTGCCGCTCAATATCAGGTTCCGTGGCCTGACCCGACGTGATGGCCTGCTACTGCGCGGACCATCCGGATGGGGGGAGTGTGCGCCGTTTTGGGACTATGACGCGCGTGTGTCCGCCCGCTGGCTTCGGTCCGCCCTTTCCCTCGCCACTACACCGCTGCCGTTGGCGCAACGCGATGAGGTCCCTGTCAACGTCACGATCCCCGTTTGTGATGAGGACGAGGTGGAGCGGAGGATCACCTCACACCCCGGCTGCTACACCGCCAAGGTGAAAGTCGCTGACAACGTCGACGACCTGGAGCGGGACGCGGAGCGTGTCAATGCCACATCGCGGCTGTTGGCTGAACGATACGGCGCGAAAGCCTCGGTGCGGATCGACGCAAACATGGCTTGGAGTGTCTCACAAGCAACGCGCGCCCTATCCGTACTGGACGAGGCGGCCGAACCGGTTGGCGGCCTCCAATACGCTGAGCAGCCGGTGAAAACCGTGAAGGAGATGGCGCGACTCCGGGGCCGCACGCCGGTTCCCCTCGCCGCGGATGAGTCGATCAGATTGTCCGAGGACCCCTTGGCCGTCCTCGCCCAAGACGCCGCCGACGTCGCAGTGTTGAAGGTAGCCCCGCTTGGGGGCATCCGCCCGGCATTAGACCTCGCAGCCCGGTTGGGGTTGTCCGCCGTGGTGTCCTCGGCCTTGGATACCTCCATTGGTCTCGCTGCCGGCGTCATAATGGCTGCGGCGCTGCCCGATCTTCCCTTCGCTTGCGGACTTGGAACGGCCAGCATCTTGGCGGCAGACGTCGTCGATGAGTCCCTGAACCCCACAGCGCCAACTTGGGAAGGGACGCCTGGCGCGATCTCCGTTGATGCTGCCTCAAGGACTCACACGGCACCCTTGACCTCAGACTTTGACCCCGTTAGCCCTGAACTTGTGGAACGCTGGGTTGCCCGACTGGCCCAAATGAGCCAGTACACGGATGAACCTTTACCCGCAGAGTCCAGGTGATAGCCACAATGGATCCCGTGACACAAACTGACCAGGCAGGACACCCCTTCGAATTCGGGGGCGCAGCAGAAAATCCCAGCATCGTCACCGCACTCGCTGTTGTTTCGGCTCTGGTCGGGAGCGGCGTCTCTGATTTCGCCTACTGCCCAGGTTCCCGAAACGCGCCGTTCGCTTACGTGCTGGCACAGCTTGAGGCCGAGGGCCTGGTTCGCGTTCATCCTTTCGTCGAGGAGCGCGGAGCCGGCTTCTGGGCAATCGGAGCGATGAAGGCGTCCCCTTCGACCCTGGTTGCGGTGGTCACCACGTCGGGGACAGCCGTTGCCGAATTGCACCCGGCGGTGATTGAGGCTCGTCATCAAGGCCTCCCCTTGGTTGTTGTGACTGCTGATCGACCGTTTGAAGCTCACCTGGTAGGGGCAAACCAAACCACAAACCAAGTCGGTATCTTCGCTGGCGCTCCCGTCGCGGAAGTGAACGTACCTGCGCTGGGGACAGATACAGATTCCGAACTGGTGAGGAAACTGCACAGACGAGTCCAACGAGCCATCATGCTGGCAAAGGGTATGCCTGGGCTCCCCGGCCCCGCTCACATCAACGTTGCCCTGCGTGAACCCCTGGTTCCCGCCGACCCCCGTTTTTTGGGTGAGGTTGCCTCCCTAGTCAGCCAAGACTCTGGCCCAGTTCCAGTGGCACGTCCTTCCCAAACTCCGTGGAGTGCCGTCGTCGACCCGTCTCTTCGAACGTTGCTAGTGGTGGGCGACGCTGAGGGATCCTCGGACAAAAACGACGTTCGACTGCTCGCGACACGCGGAGCGGAGTTGGGGATTCCGATGATCGCGGAGCCGTCCTCGGGCGTTACAGACTTACCCAATTGGCTTCCTCATGGCCCCCTCATTGCAGATCGGTTGGCCCGAGGCGTCCAGCAACTCGTGGTCCTGGGACGCCCGACCCTGTCAAGGGCGCTTGGTCGGCTGATGCGAACCCAAAATGTGCGCAAAGTTGTTGTTGGTAACACGGCGGATTGGTCCGATGAGAGTGGCACTGCCACGGTGTACGTGGATCGACTGCGCCCGGACCCGTCCGACGACGCCGGTTTGCGTTCGGGTGATCTTTCGGAATCTGATTTGGACGAGGAAAAGCGGGATCATCGCCAGTGGCTCCAGTTCTGCACGAAAGCGGCAGGTGACGCCGAGAGTGTCGTGGCTGAAATATCGGGCGCAGAAGATGATTTGAACCATCTGTCCGCGGTCAGGACCATCTGGGGTGCGAGCACAGACATCGCACTGTGGTTGGGTGCCTCTAACACTATCCGCGCGTTCGACCTTGCGGCCGCCGGCAGGGGTGTCCGGTTCGCTTATTCCAACCGAGGGCTGGCAGGGATTGACGGGACCATTGCTTCATCGCTTGGTTTGCAAAGCGGGCTGGGTATGCCCGTCCGGGCGGTGATGGGGGACTTGACGTTCTGCTACGACTTACCCTCGCTGGCAGCCAGGCCCGACGGGGAACAAAACATCCAGGTCATTGTTTTTGACGACGGCGGAGGATCCATCTTCTCCTCGTTGGAGCATGGGACCGCGGCCAACAAAGCAACGTACGACAAGTTCTTTGGGGTACGCCAACACATCGAGCCTTGTGTGGTTGCCGAGGGCTGCGGATGGTCCACCCGTCGGATATCGACGATGGAGGAGCTCCGGGGTGCGGTGGGGGAGCCGGTCGTTGGAAGAAGTCTGCTCCAGGTGCGGTTGCCGGTCCCCGCGGAGATGATTCGAGCATTGAACAAGGCGGCGGCTGACCTCTGAATCCGCGCGTCCCCGCACTATGTTGGTGCGCAGTTAGGTTCCGCGGACGGCAACAAGCCTCTGAATCTGCGTGTGAAAGTGGCGACACTGAGGCGTTAAAGTCTCAGGAAAAATACAGAATTCACTAAGACCGGTTAAGTGTTTTCGTCGCATACTTATCGCGGGTCAGAGCGGTGACGCCCAAAACCAGGAGTTGAGCCGCCCAGGTCCCCAAGAGTGTGCAACTGTTGTAACCGGCGACAGCGCCGCGTGTTTCGTTGATTAGGAGTGTCGAATGTCAGACGGAGCCAACGGGGAGTGGTCACCCATGACTCAAGAGCCCAAGGGCGACGCACCTGAGGTGCCAACAACTGATCCCGGGGCCACCTCGGTAGGTGACGGAGCAGCCCCTCAAACAGCTGCCCCGCGCCAGTCCTATGCGTCCTACAAGCCGGGCGTATACCGTCGCGCCGCACAAGCGCAGAGGCATTCGCAGTGGGCGCCTAGGCCAACACGCTTCCAAACCCCGGTGACGGGGCCCGCACCTTCAGCGCAGGCAGCTGCCACTGAGCCGAATCCTGGCGCGCCTGCTTCTTCGACGTCCCCTGTACCTCCCCCTGCCCGGTCGACGATGCCTCCGGCAGCGACCAACGCGGGTTTTTCAGCGGCCAATACGGCGGCGTTCGCAGGGGCCGCGTCTTCCGGGAGTGCGGACTACGGAACCACTGGCACCTACGGAACCACTGGCACAGAGGCCACTGCCCGGTTTAGGTCCCCATATGAGTCTGCGGCGACACAGAACTCCTCGCCCGCACCGACACCATTTGTGAGGGCAGCGGGTGGAGCCGGCACGCAGACAGGCTCCGGCGGGGCGTACCCGCAGTATTCCGGCACTGGCTCCACGGGGGCCGGTAGTACTGGTTTTCCGGGCGGCCCAAGTGGTCCAAACGGTCCAGGCGGCCCCAACATCCCCGGAACGCAGGTTTTCCCTAGCGGTTTTCAACCAGACCCGCAGCCGCCAGTGACGCAGAAAACGAAGTCAGGGCCGGGATGGATCGCCCTCTTCGCTGCGATGCTTGTTACTGGGTTGTTCGCTGGCAGTCTGACGATGGGACTGATCGAGTACAGAAGCGATTCGGGTACAACCACGTCCAGCACGGAAGAGGTCACTCCGGGAACGGACCTTCAGTCAGGTACGGAAGTTATTCCTCCGGTGATAACCGACGCTAATGCCGCGGACTGGGAAGCAGTGGCAGAAGCGGTGCGGCCGGTGACGGTGGCAATCATGGTCGAGGGGCCGTCGGGCGCGGCCTCGGGCTCGGGTGTCATCTTTGACTCCGAAGGGCACATCATCACCAACCATCACGTTGTGTCGGCAGCATTGACTGAGGGGACCGTCACAGTCACCACTCAGGATGGGCGCCTATTCAACGCGACGATCGTTGGTACCGACTCCACCACCGACTTGGCGGTGCTGGCGTTGACGAATCCGCCCTCGGACCTCGTTGCTGCTCGCTTCGCGACGTCGGAAACGTTGATGGTGGGGCAGCCGATTATGGCGATTGGTGCGCCGTTGGGCCTGGCAGACACGGTCACCACGGGTGTGATTTCTGCGTTGGACCGACCGGTGACCGTTGAAGCCTCGGGTGCAGTAGACCCCGCAGATCCGTTCTCTCAAAACCAGACGGAACTGGTGGTGACGAATGCGATACAGGTGGACGCTTCCTTGAACCCAGGCAACTCCGGCGGCCCCCTCTTTGACGCTGAGGGCGGCGTGATTGGCATCAACTCTTCGATCGCGTCGAATTCTTCCAGTGCGGACGAGGCTGGCTCAATCGGCCTGGGCTTCGCCATCCCCGTAGACCTGGTGAAGTCTGTTGCAGAACAGATCATCACGAACGGCGTTGTGCAGCACGCACTACTTGGGGTTGAAATTCGGACTGGAACAGGCGCGTCTGGCGAGGCCACCTATTTGGGGGCCGAGGTGGTCACGGTCTCCTCGGGCGGAGCCGCCGAGGCTGCTGGGCTGCAACCGGGCGACGTGATCATTGGGATTGATGGGCACTCGGTTACCTCGGGCGCCTCACTGACCGGCTACGTTCGCCGGTACATTGCTGGCCAACAGGTCACCCTGGAAGTGCTACGGGGCGGTCAAGAGGTGTCCGTCGACGCAGTTCTGCAAGCCAAAACGAGTTAGGCAGGGTCCCTGGGAGGTGCCGCCTCCTCAAGGACAGACGGGGCTGGGGAGGTCACTACTGCACTACCTCTCCAGTTCCAGTACCTCCAGCAGTGGGCGCATCTTGGCGCGAGTCTCCGCCAACTCAAGATCAGGAACCGAATCCGGCATGATGCCTCCGCCTGCGAACACGCGGATCTGCTCGCGGTCTTCAGACAACTGGCCGCACCTGAGTGCGATGCCGAAATCGCCGTCACCGGAACCGTCTATCCAACCGACGGGACCGGAGTATCGACCACGTTGGGTGCCTTCGATATTTTCCAGGATGCTGTAAGCCAGGTTTGTTGGTGTGCCGCAGACTGCGGCGGTCGGGTGTAGAGCATCGACAATGTCGAGGACATTTGAATCTTTCACCACGGCGCGCACGTCCGTCGACAGGTGGGTGACATTGGGGAGTTCCAGGAGGTCCGGGTCAGTCGGAATATCCAGACTCTCAGATAGGGGCGCCACCGCACGGGCTACGGATTCAACCGCCAGGTGGTGCTCAGTCCGGTTCTTCATTGACGACAGGAGGTCCTCGCCCTCCCCGGGAGCTGACGTTCCGGCAAGCACGCGGGAGACAAACTGTTCGTTCCGCAGGGATGCCAGCATCTCCGGAGTGGCTCCGATGAGACCCTTCACCGAATAGACCCACGTGGTCGGGTATCGGCGTTGGAGGGCGTCCAGAACGTAGCGTTCATCAAGGGGCTGGCTGGCAGACACCAGCAGGTCCCGGGTGAGTACTACTTTGGAGGCAGCTCCCGATTGCAGCATGACGATCAGGTGGCGGACCGCTTCTTTCCACTTGCTTTGGGTCATCCGTCCAGGATCCGTCCAAAGGCCGGTGGGTTTGGTCCAGGGCTGCTTGGCATCGTTGAGGGCCGCGATGGCGTCACGAGGGGTTTCCTCGGCACTTGCCGTAACCACCCAAAAGTCGTCCTTGTGTCGGATCACGGTTACCTCGGGCACCACCAAGTACCCCGGCGTCGACGCGGCGAAACCGAAAGAACCCAGGGCGAGAGGCCAGTGAAGGCCCTCCTCTAGGCCCTCATAGTCATCAACCGGGTCACCGTTCACATCAAGCACGGTGACTTCGGTTGCAGCGGATAGACGGTCCCAAACGCGTGCGGCTTCACGGGCCGCGTGGCGGCCAATAAACTCAAGTTCTAGGGCCGTGCCCCATCCGACAATCTCGGTGTCGCGGCCTCGCCACGAAGAAACGCCTTCGGGGTTCGGGACCAGTTCCAGGAGCCCCTCACCGATGTCGCCGACGCGTCTGACCACGATTTTGAGCTCCGGGAGAACTGTCTCCTGCTCTACTTCCACCTTCATGAAGGCCTGCCTTCCTGCATGTCTTGCGCGGCGCCCTGTTCTTCCAAGGCACAAACCTCGACTTAGACGGTAGCGCGTCTTCGCGCCCACTCCCATTGGAGAATCCTAGTCCGTTCCCTGTAAACGGGGTTTGACACCCCGCTCGACTGTTGAACTGATGAACGAGTTCTAACCGATTTCTGGGGGAGTGCAACAATATGGGTCATGCTGTCACATTCAAAAGAGGGCTTGGCTCATAACAATACTGAGACTACGCGTGCGGATCTGCAGAAGGATCCTGCGGAGGTGGCAGAGATGTTTGATGCTGTCGCCCCGCGTTACGACCTCACCAATGATGTGATCTCGATGGGGCTGGTGTTTTTGTGGCGACAAGCCACGAAGACGGCCCTAAATGCCGGTCCCGGCCAGCGGATCTTAGATGTGGCTGCGGGGACGGGAACGTCTGCTGTAGCTATTGAGAAGACGGGCGCAAGCGTTGTGGCTCTGGACCTTTCCCCCGGCATGGTGAAGGTGGGGCGTCAACGTCATCCCGAGGTGGAGTTTGTGTTGGGGAGCGCCACGGCACTGCCATTCGATGACGATTCTTTCGATGCCGTCACGATTTGTTATGGGCTTCGAAACATCGACGACGTCTCCAAAGCCCTGTCGGAGTTTTACCGGGTCACCAAACCTGGAGGTCGCCTGCTAATTTGCGAGTTTTCCACGCCAGCCGCCCCCCTGCGCCCTATTCACAACTTTTACTTGGAGAAAGTTGCGCCAACGCTTGGGCGGCTCACGTCCCCTGCGGGCGCTGCCTACGACTACCTGACCGAATCAATCGAAGATTGGTACACGCAAGAGGAACTGGGTGCCCAAATGTGGGAGGCAGGTTGGAGGGGCGTGCAGTATCGCAATCTTTCGTTCGGGGCAGTGGCCCTGCACAGGGGTTTCAAGCCGTAAGGATATTCGACACCTGAGGCTTTCTAAATAGCGGCCTTTTCGGCCTCGTTGACGATCACGAAACATCGGGTAAAGGTCGCCGTTCCACGCCAGAGGAGACCTTCCGGTCCGCGCCGCACTCAATCGGTGGGTAGGGTGGAACGAGGCGAAAGTGTCTGGCCAACCACCGTCCCCGATGTCTGTTGAGGTTTGCTAACTAGCATTTGCTTACTGGACATAAGAGGCGCGGAAGTGGCAGCAGCGGTACCGCGCTGTGGGCGCCTTCGGATTTAAGCGGAATGGAGAGCGGTTTGAGATTCGACCAGGTCTCGAACATCGTGGCTGATGTTGTCGTTGTGGGGGCGGGCCCCGCAGGCGCCTCAGCGGCTTACCATTTGTCCTCTCTTGGCCTTGACGTTGCGGTATTTGACCGCGCAGTGTTTCCCCGGGACAAGATTTGTGGGGACGGGCTCACCCCCGCGGCGGTGGCCGAACTTACCCTGATGGGGATGGACACCAGCGGATGGACCCGTAACAAAGGGTTGCGTGTTATCGGGGGCGGAAACCAGGTTTACTTTGAATGGCCCGAACAGGCGACGCTGCCTGGTTACGGCATGGCCCGCGCTCGCATGGAATTGGATGAGGAACTGATCCGTCACGCGGAACAGGCTGGGGCACGTCTGTATGAAGGCGTGCAGATTACCGAGGCCATCCGGTCCGAATCGGGCAGGGTCATTGGTGTTCGCGGCCGCAGGGGTCGCGGGGCGAATGCCGAAACGGTGAGTGCCACGGCCCGCCTGGTCGTAGATGCTGGTGGGGTATCGGCAAGGCTTGCAACGTCTTTAGGGATTGAGAAGAAGAACAACCGACCCCTCGGTGTCGCTGCGCGGACTTATTTCCGTTCCCCCCGCAGCAATGACCAGTGGATGGAATCGCACCTGGAACTCTGGAGCGGTAAGCCAGGCGAATCACAGCTGCTACCCGGATACGGGTGGATCTTCCCGCTGGGCAACGGGTTGGTGAATGTTGGTTTGGGCTCGGTATCCTCGGACGCCACTTCCACCACGTTGCCCTACCGTGAAGTCTTCACGAAGTGGGTAGAGAATCTTCCCAAGGATTGGGGTTTCACGCCCGAAAACCAGGTTGCCCCACTGCGTTCCGCCGCGCTGCCAATGTCATTTAACCGCGGTCCGCATTACACAAATGGGCTCGCATTAGTGGGTGACGCGGGCGGAATGGTCTCGCCATTCAACGGGGAAGGAATCGCTCCGGCGCTCAAGTCTGGGCGACTTTTAGCAGATTCTGTGGCCTCCGCATTCTCCCGCGAATCTGAATCGGACTTCGATTTGGCAATGAGCGTCTATCCTGAACAATTGCAGCAAGTTTACGGAGGGTACTACTCGCTAGGTCGTGTGTTTGTAGCATTGATTGAAAAACCAAAGATCATGCGAATGTGCACTTACTACGGCTTGCCGCGCAGACGTTTAATGAAGTTCGTTAACAAGCTTCTATCGGACGGTTACGAACGTTCGGGTGGCGACATAGACGACCGCATTATTACGGCTTTGACCAAGGTGGTGCCGAAGGTATGAAGACGACGATAGCCGTCGCACACGTCGGGAGGATTGATGACTAACCCTTACGTCCCGTTGCTCATCATGCTGGCAGCAGCACTCGTTGTCGCTGTCGGTGGGTTGGGGGCCTCAGCGATTCTGGGGCCCAAGCAGAAGAACGTGGTGATGGCGCAGAACTACGAATGCGGCATCGACCCCGGGCCTCAAAGGATCGAAGAAGGTCGCTTCCCCGTGAAGTACTACCTGGTTGCGATGACCTTTATTATCTTCGACATTGAGGTCGTATTCATGTATCCGTGGGCGGTCTCTTTCGACATAGTCGGGCCTTTCGGCCTGCTGTCGATTCTCCTATTCATCGCACTTATCACTGTGCCCTACCTCTACGAGCTTCGCCGTAAAGGCTTGGACTGGACCTAAGGAGGGTTTCAATATGCAACTAGGTCTTGAAGAAAAGCTCCCCTCAGGGATGGGGCTCACAAGCATGGAGAAGGTCCTGGGTGTTGCTCGCAAGCACAGCCAATTCCCAGTGACGATGGGTTTGGCGTGCTGCGCGATCGAGATGATGGCTGCCGGGACTCCTCGCTTTGACATGGCACGTTTCGGGCTGGAGGTATTCCGTGCTTCGCCCCGACACTCTGACCTCATGATCGTCTCCGGCCGTGTGAGCCAGAAGATGGCGCCGATTGTTCGCCGGATCTACGACTCGATGCCGGAACCCAAGTGGGTTATTTCCATGGGTGCTTGCGCATCCTCTGGAGGCATGTTCAACAACTACGCGGTTGTGCAGGGCGTTGACCACATTGTTCCCGTCGACGTGTACTTGCCTGGTTGTCCTCCTCGCCCCGAAGCGCTGATTCACGCCGTGTTGGTGTTGCGCGAGGGGATTGGCAAGGAGCCTCTAGGAGAGCACCGAGCCGAAGTGGCCCGGCGGGCAGAGGAAGCTGCGCTAGCAGCGACTCCGTCACACCAGATGAAAGGACTCTTGGCATGAGTGATCTTGAGAACTTGCCGAAGGGTCCGGATTCCTCGGGCGAACTACACACCCCAGCAAGCGAGTTTGAGCAGCCAGAAGTGATCTCTGTTCGCTCAGGGCTTTTCGGGGTTCAGGACGACGGTGACACGACAGGCTTTGGCGGACTGGTAGAAACTTTCGCTCTCCCCGGGGCCAGCCCAAGGCCCTACGGCTCCTGGTTCGATGAGGCCGTGGATGTCCTCGAAGAACTGATCGAAGAGGCGGGGCTGGAAGTCTCCGACGTGATTGAAAAAGTGGTTATCAATCAGGGCGAGGAACTCCTTATCTTCGTCAAACGTGAGCACCTCCGTTTTGTTGCCAGACAGCTCCGTGATGACCAGGATCTTCGATTCGAAATGTGTCTTGGAGTTTCTGCGGTCAACTACCCGGGCGATGCGGGACGTGAACTGCACGGCCTGTACGCCTTCCGCTCCTTCACCCACAACCGTTCGATTTATCTTGAGGTGACGGCGCCGGATTCAGATCCTCGCATCCCCTCGATCGTTGATATTTACCCCGGCAATGACTGGCCGGAACGCGAAGCGTGGGATTTGATGGGGATCATTTTCGACGGTCACCCCTCGCTCACACGTATTGAACTGCCACAAGACTGGGTTGGCCACCCGCAACGCAAGGACTACCCACTTGGTGGGGTGCCGATTGAATACCGTGGCGCCACCATTCCGCCCGTCGACACACGGAGGTCTTACAACTGATGTCCGAATCGACACAGAGAGTTTTTGCCACTCCCGGTGGAGAAGAGCTGGGGGTCGACGACTTCGTCCCAGAAGTCATCGCTCAAGGCGGCGACTGGGAAGACGTGATTGAGGAGATCAGGAAGATCTCAGACGAACGCGTTGTCTTGAACATGGGGCCCGTTCACCCCTCCACTCACGGCGTCATCCGTTTGATCCTGGAACTGGAAGGCGAGACGGTGCGGGACACCCGCGTCGACATTGGCTTCCTTCACACGGGGATCGAAAAGAACATGGAGTTCCGCAACTGGACTCAAGGTTCAACGTTTGTGACCCGCATGGACTACGTTGCCCCGTTCTTCCAAGAGGTCGCATACAGCCTGGCTGTCGAAAAGATGCTGGGCATCACCGATCAGATCCCAGAACGCGCCACTTTGATCAGAGTTCTCTTAATGGAGCTCAACCGGATTGCGTCGCACATTGTTGCGATCGGCACAGGCGGTAACGAACTGGGTGCAACCACCATGATGACGATCGCTTTCCGCGGTCGTGAAGAGATCCTTAGGATCTTTGAACGCGTCACTGGTCTGCGTATGAACCACGCTTACGTACGCCCCGGTGGTGTGCCGATGGATCTGCCTCCAGGCACCGTGGACTACATCCGCTCGTTGCTCCCTAACGTTCGGAGAGATGTTGGCGAGCTCCAGAATCTGACCCTGCAGAACCCCATCTTCAAGAAGCGATTCATCGGTGTTGGTTACCTCCCGCTTTCAGCGATGATGGCGCTAGGCGTTACCGGGCCGATGCTGCGTGCTGGCGGGTTGGAAACAGATCTGCGTAAGGACGCGCCGTACTGCGGGTATGACCAGTTTGAGTTTGACGTTCCGGTTCATGAGAACTCGGATGCTTACGACAGGGTCCTGCAACGGTTTGACGAGTGCTACCAGTCGTTGCGCATCGTCGAACAGGTGCTCCGCAGGCTAGATGAAACCGAGGGCGCCCCGGTTATGGTTGCGGACAAGCGGATCGCTTGGCCCGCCCAGCTGACCGTTGGCCCTGACGGACAGGGAAGCAGCCCCCAACATGTTGCTCACATCATGGGCCATTCGATGGAAGGGCTGATTCACCACTTCAAGTTGGCGACCGAAGGCTTTAAGGTTCCTGCCGGACAGTTCTACCAGCAGGTGGAACATGCGAAGGGAATCCTCGGCGTTCACCTTGTGTCCGCAGGCGGCACGCGACCCTTCAGGGCACACTTCCGCGACCCCTCGTTCTGTAATCTGCAGGCCCTTTCAATGGCTACAGAAGGCGGCCAGCTAGCCGACATTGTCGTAACCCTGGGAACCTTCGACCCGGTGGCAGGAGGAGTGGACCGATGACGTATTCACCTGAGACTGAAGCTCAACTCCGGGCGGACGCGGCAGAAATTATTAGCCGCTACCCGGAAGGCCATGCTCGGTCGGCTCTTCTTCCAATGCTGCATCTGATTCAGTCAGTTGACGGTTATGTCAGCCCTGACGGGATCGCGCTTTGCGCTGACTTGCTTGGCCTGGAGCATCCGGAAGTTTCCGCGGTGGCTACCTTCTACACGCAGTACAAGCGTCACCCGAACGGCACCTACAACGTAGGGGTGTGCACCAACGCACTCTGTGGAGTGATGGGTGGGGAGCAGATTTACGAGGAACTTTCTGAGCACCTCGAAATTGGTCATGACGAAACTACCGCGGACGGCAAGATCACTCTTGAACGGCTTGAATGCAACGCCGCTTGTGATTACGCCCCGGTGATCATGGTGAACTGGGAATTCTTCGATAATCAGACCCCAACCTCCGCCATCCAGTTGGTGGATGACTTGACGGCGGGCCGGCCGGTCGCCCCAACACGTGGGCCCAACCAGGTGCCGACGTTCAAGGAGGTCTCCCGAACCCTCGCCGGTTTCCAGGACGGGCTGGTTGATCAAGGACCGAATGCCGGTCCTGCAACGCTCGCTGGTCTTGAGGTCGCGAAGGAACACGGATGGGTAGCTCCCACCGAGCTCAAGGATCCCTTCGATCCGGCACTGGTGGATAAGAAGGAAGATTCTGAGCTTGAGGTTGACTCTGTCGAAGAGTCCCCGGTGGCGGAAGAAGAGACACCAACCAAGATTGTGCTTGAAGCCGTTGAGCAAGAGGACGAAGAGAAGTCCGATAAGACAGAAGGAGCGCAGTGATGGTGGAATACACCAAGCCTGGTCCGCTGGTCCCAGCGCTCACTAAGAACTGGGGCGCGAAGGATTCCTGGACTCTGAAGACTGCTCTGGCCAACGGGGCCTATAAGGGCTGGGAGAAGGCAAAGAAGACAGATCCGGCTGACATTGTTCAGGCGATGAAAGACTCGGGTATCCGGGGGCGTGGTGGCGCTGGGTTCCCCGCCGGAATGAAGTGGTCTTTCCTACCTCCCGATGATGGCAAACCTCGTTACCTTGTGGTGAACGCGGACGAATCAGAGCCGGGAACCTGCAAGGACATGCCGCTGCTGATGGCAGATCCGCACCTTTTGATTGAGGGCATTGCGATCGCTTCGCGGGCCATCAACTGCAAGCATGCGTTCATCTACCTTCGCGGTGAGGTTGTGCAGGTTTACCGACGACTTCTTAACGCGGTTGCTGAAGCGGAGGCCGCGGGGATCCTCGGCGATCTGAAGATCACCCCGCATGCCGGCGCCGGCGCATACATCTGTGGTGAAGAGACGGCGCTGCTCGACTCGCTGGAAGGGCGGCGCGGACACCCGCGGTTGAAGCCCCCGTTCCCCGCGGTCGAGGGACTTTATGCACGCCCCACCGTGGTGAACAACGTAGAGACAATCTCTGACGTTGCGATACTTTTCCGTGAATCCACTGAATGGTACGCGTCCCTCGGAACGGAACGTTCCCGTGGAACCGGCATTTTCTCACTGTCTGGTCACGTGAAGAATCCGGGCCAGTATGAAGCCGAGTTTGGAATCACCCTGCGTGAACTTCTGGACATCGCCGGTGGCATCCGTGAGGGTCACCAGTTGAAGTTCTGGACACCGGGTGGATCCTCCACCCCTCTGTTCACAGAGAAAGACCTGGACGTTCCACTCGACTACGAAGGTGTGGCAGCGGCCGGCTCAATGCTTGGCACCCGCGCCCTACAGATCTTTGATGAAACCACCTCGGTGGTTCGCACGGTGCGGATGTGGACGGACTTTTACCAGCATGAGTCCTGCGGTAAGTGCACGCCATGCCGCGAAGGAACGTACTGGATGAAACAGATCATGATGCGCCTGGAGGCCGGTCGCGGCCGCGAAGGCGACATCGACCTGTTGAACGAAATCGCGGGCAACATCTTCGGACGTTCGTTCTGTGCGCTCGGTGACGCAGCGGCGACCCCGATCATGTCCGCTATCAAGCTGTTCCGTGAAGAATTCGAAGCCGGACTTCACACGCCTGCGTGGGAGCTGTTCCCCTACGAGCAGTCCACCATTTTCGCTAAGGGAGGTGTTCGATGAGCGCGGCCCCAAGTGAGGTCACACTCACCATCGACAACACTGAGGTGACCGCCCCGTCAGGAACGCTGATCATCCGCGCGGCCGAACAGGTCGGGATCAGGATTCCGCGTTTCTGCGACCACCCCTTGTTGAAACCAGTCGCAGCCTGCCGCCAATGCCTGGTGGAGGTCGGCACCCCAGACCGCGAGGGTAACTTGCGGATGATGCCGAAACCTCAGCCCTCGTGCGCGATTACGGTCAGCGAAGGAATGGTGGTCAAAACTCAGTACACCTCCGAAGTTGCCCATAAGGCACAGGAAGGTGTGATGGAGTTCCTCCTCATCAACCACCCTCTGGATTGCCCCATCTGCGACAAGGGCGGCGAATGCCCTCTGCAGAACCAGGCAATGACCGAGGGACGGGATGAATCACGCTTCACCGCGGCGAAGAGGGTGTATCCGAAGCCGATGCGTCTTACCTCGCAGATCCTTCTGGACCGCGATCGGTGCATCCTCTGTCAACGCTGCGTGCGGTTCGCCAAAGAGATCCCAGGTGATGCTTTTATTGATCTGCAGGGTCGTGGCGGCGGTTCCGCCCCCACTGACGATCACCAGTTCATGGCTGAGCAGATCGGCACCTTCGACGCGGAGGTCCTCGGTTTCCACATGGACGGTGTGGATGGCCCCGAACGAACCGACATTTCCGGGCCCTACGGACAGGAAGGAATCATCTCCTCCGTTTACTCCGGGCCGGAGAAAGCCTCCGACAAGGACCTTGCAGGTCGCACGTTCGCTTCCTATTTCTCGGGCAATATCATCCAGATTTGTCCGGTGGGAGCACTGACCTCCAACACCTACCGCTTCCGGGCCCGCCCATTTGACCTGGTGTCTACGCCATCGATCGCCGAGCATGATGCTTCCGGCTCCGGTGTGCGAATCGACATCCGGAGGGGCGAGGTGAAGCGGAAGCTTTCGGAGAATGTTCCCGAGGTGAACGAGGAATGGATTACTGACAAGGACCGCTTCGGTTTCTTCTGGAGCCGCCTTGATGACCGTTTGACGATGCCGCTGGTTCGTGAAAACGGAGAATTGGTTCCCACTTCTTGGTCGGACGCGATGGACAGGGCAGCCCAAGGGCTTGCCAAGGCCACCTCGGACGGCGCCGGCGTTGGGTTGCTGCCTGGCGGTCGCCCCACGTTCGAAGATGCATGGGCATGGTCGAAGTTCGCACGGGTCGTGTTGGGCACCAACAACATTGATGCCCGTTGGCGTCGTTCAAGTGACGAGGAAGAGCAGTTCTTGGCTGCAAGCGTCGCCGGCCGGGGCCTAGCCGTCACGTACGACGACGTCGAAAAGGCTGGCCAGGTGCTCCTTGTGGCGTTTGAGCCCGAAGATGAGTGTGGTTCACTCTTCCTCCGCCTCCGCAAGGGACTGACCGCCGGAACCGCGAAGGTTGCGACGGTGGCCCCCTGGAGGACAAGAGGCAGTGAGAAGCTCGATGCTGACCTACTCCAAGCCGTTCCTGGTGAAGAGGTCAATGCAGTCGACGCCATCGATAAGGGTGGCAAGTACGCGGAAGTGTTCGAAGCGCTAAGTGAGTCCGGCGTGATTCTGGTCGGTGAGCGAGCCGCTCGCACCCCGGGCCTGCTTGCCGCCGTAACGCGCCTTGCTGACCGTGCAGGTGTGCGAGTCCAATGGGTTCCACGCCGCTCCGGTGAGCGCGGAGCCATCGACGCTGGGCTGCTTCCCGGACTGTTGCCGTTTGGCCGACTGGTGGACGACGAGGATGCCCGTGAATCGCTCGGCTGGGGTGACCTTCCCTCCGAAAAGGGTTTGTCCGCGGCGGACATCTTGGATCAGGCACGTGCAGGAGAATTGGGTGCCCTGATCTTGGGTGGCATCGATTTGCGCGACTGGGAGGATCCAGTCGGTGCGCGTGAGGCCATTGAATCGGCTCCGTTCGTGATCTCCCTTGAAGTTCGAAAGTCAGAGGCCACGGAACTGGCAGATGTTGTGTTCCCGGTCGCCCCTCCCGCTGAGAAGAACGGAACCTTCATCAACTGGGAAGGCCGACTCCGCCCCTTCGGACAGGCCCTGGCATCCCGGACTCTCCCGGATCGGGAAGTGCTGGAGATGCTGGCACATGAGATGGGGACAGACCTCGGAGTGAAGACACTTGGGGAGCTTTACCAGGAAGTCAATCCGCTCATGGTGTGGCGTGGTGAACGCGCTGCCGCTCCGGTGAAAGCTCTTGGCGATAAAGCCAAAGCGGGCAAGAAGGCTAAGACCGATAAGAAGGCCAAGGACGGATTTGTTCTGGCTTCGCACAAGGTCATGGTCGACTTGGGTCGCATGCTGGATGGTGCCAAGGACTTGGCGAACTCAGCGCGACAACCTGTTGCTCTTGTTTCTGCTGCCGCATTGAAATCACTGGGAACAACCGAAGACGCCCAGGTGGAGGTGACGGGCCCGCGTGGTTCCGTGACGCTACCGGTTGAGGTTGCAGAGATTCCGGACGGCGTCGTGTGGGTGCCGGAATGCTCGGTTGGTTCCGGAATAAACGTGGATCTCGCCCCAGCGGGATCGGTCGTAACCGTTACCGCAGTTAGGGAGGTGGCCAAGTGATAACCAACATCCTGGCCCCCACAATTGCTGCGCTGCCAAGCGCTGTCCCCGAATACGAGGTCGCCAACTTCGCAGACGACACCTGGTGGCTGACTCTGATCAAGGCCGTATTTATCGTGCTGTTCCTGATCTTGTCCGTCATCATGGCTCTGTGGGTTGAGCGACGCGGTTTGGGTCGGCTTCAAACCCGAAAGGGCCCTAACGTTGCGGGTCCTCTGGGGTTGTATCAAGCGTTGGCGGATGCAGGCAAGATGTTGTTCAAGGAAGACATTTGGACGTCGCGTTCAGATAAGTTCCTGTATTTCTTAGCCCCAACAATCATGGCGCTTGCCGCGTTCTCGGTGATGGCTGTGATTCCGTTTGGACCAAACGTGAACATGTTCGGGCACTCAACGCCCCTGCAGGTGGCCGACATGCCGGTGGCTGCCCTATACATTCTGGCGATCACATCGCTGGGAGTTTACGGCGTGGTCCTTGGCGGATGGTCTGCGCGGTCAACGCTTCCGCTTTATGGCGCGGTTCGTTCCTCCGCACAGATGATCTCCTATGAACTGGGCATGGGAATGGCCTTGGTTTCGGTGTTCCTGGTGGCTGGTTCCATGTCTACCTCGGAAATTGTTGCTTCCCAGGGCCGCGTGTGGTGGGCCTTCGCGCTACTTCCCGCGTTCATCGTCTACCTGATTTCGATGGTGGGCGAGGTGAACAGGTTGCCGTTTGACCTTCCCGAAGCGGAAGGCGAGCTCGTTGCCGGACACATGACGGAGTACTCGTCAATGAAGTTCGGTTGGTACTACCTGGCCGAGTACATCAATATGCTCAACGTCTCCGCGGTGGCTGCCACGATGTTCTTTGGCGGCTGGCACGCCCCGTGGCCATTCAGCCACATTGCTCCAATCAATGACGGTTGGTGGGGCATGCTCTGGATCATCGTGAAGATTTGGTTCTTCATGTGGCTCATGATCTGGACTCGTGGAACGCTACTGCGTTTCCGGTATGACCAGTTCATGAACTTGGGATGGAAGGTCCTGATCCCGATCGCCCTTGTTTGGATCGTGATCGTGGCTGTGCTTCAGGGAACGCGCATGTGGGTCGGCGAATCCCTCCCACTAATCGTTTCGCTTCTGGTGGGCCTGGTCATTTTGATCGGATTGATCATTTACCTGGTTTCGACGAAGCCCTCGTCCGCTTCAGACGAGGAAGACATTGAGACGGACGAACCGTTTGACGCCTTCGCCGGCGGATACCCGGTGCCGCCCACACTTGGCCAAACACTGCCGCCGTCCCCACGTGCAGGCCGTGTGAAAGTCGCCGTTTCCGCAGATTCTAGCGGAGACGCGGACGAAGCTGCTCCCCAGATCGAGGAGGGTCGCGATGAGTGACGAGACAGAGAAGACACCTAAAACCGACATGGCGGAAACGGGTGAGCGAGTAAGCGAGGTCGACCTTCCGGCCGAAACTCAATCGGAAGACCTCCTCTACGAACAGGACCCTAAGGGGGCTATCGGAGAGCTACTGGCACCTGCGGCTGGATACGGTGTCACGGGATCCTCGTTCTTCCGCCCCTCGGTCACGGAGGAATACCCGTTTGAGCCCGCGCACACCGCGCCCCGGTTCCACGGTCGCCATCAGCTCAATTTGTACGAGGACGGCCTGGAGAAATGCATCGGCTGTGAACTCTGCGCGTGGGCCTGTCCTGCAGACGCAATCCTGGTTGAGGCCGCGAACAACACTCCGGAGGAGCAGCACTCGCCTGGGGAACGTTACGGTCGCGTCTACCAGATCAACTACCTGCGGTGCATTTTCTGCGGTTTCTGCATTGAGGCTTGCCCAACACGGGCGCTCACGATGACCCACGACTTCGAGTTGGCGGAGCACACTCGCCTTGACGACATTTACGACAAGGACATGCTCTTGGCGCCACTTCCCGACGGGGCAGTCGCAGCGCCACACCCCATGGTGGAGGGCATGAGCGACAAAGACTACTACCTGGGTGAAGTCACTGGTCCCACAGAGGAGCAGATCGAATGGGTGCGGGAGAACCGCCCCGATGATCCCAGCCTAAAAACGGCGAAGCCCGTGGGGAACGCCGATGCTTCTGAAAGTAAGAAGGAGGCCCAGGAATGAACGCTGAACTCCTAGAGGGCTGGCCCGAGATGAGTGGCTGGGGTGAAGCAACTTTCTTCTGGATTGTTGCGGCATTCATGGTCGCCGGCGCCCTTGGGGTCCTGCTCTTCAACAAGGCCGCATACGCGGTACTGTCCATGGTGGTTGTCATGGTTGGGATGGCTCTGCTGTTCTTCGCATTGGAGGCCCCGTTCAACGGCGCTGTCCAAGTGATTGTGTACACGGGCGCCATCTTGATGTTGTTCTTGTTCGTGATCATGATGATCGGGCTGGGGGCGTCAGACGGTTACAAAGACCAGAGACGTGGCAATATCATCGCAGCCATTCTCGGCGGTTTGGGACTGGCGATCCTAACCGTTTCGGCGGTCTTGGTTTCGGGCGTCAGCGGCCCCGGAAAGTTTGATCGTGACCCGTACTCCAACCTGCCTGTGACAGAGTTGGCCGCGAACCTGTTCCAAGAGCACTGGATGACCATCCAACTCACAGCCGCCCTCCTGATTACGGCGGCGGTGGGAGCGGTTTTGCTAACCCACTCGGACCTGTTGGGCCCGAAGCTGAGTCAGAGAAGCGTCGTAAATGCCCGCATGAAGGCGTACAAAGCGAATGGACGCCACATAGGTCAACTGCCAGCCCCTGGCGTGTTTGCAGCGGGCAACGCGGTCGACAACCCGGCAATCGCTGGCGACACCTTGCGGCCAGTTGAAGAATCAATCCCCCGAGTTCTCAAGGTCCGAGGGCTTGAAAAGCCAATGAACCAGGTTGACTCGGACGTCGCACAGGCACTGCTTCTGGCGCGGACCGAGGACCGTAGCGCAAGCCGCTGGGGCAACAAGGTGAAGGTCGCGCAGTCGAAGGCTTGGGGCATGAGTGGCGCAGCAGCCCCAACCGGTCTGCAACAGCTTCGCGTCGAGGATTTGGAGGACGAAAAGTGAGCCTTGCTTTCTATGTCGCTCTAGCGATGGTGCTGTTCTCCATCGGCGCTGTGACAGTCATTGTTCGAAAATCGATGATCATCTCGCTGATGGGCGTTGAACTGATGCTCAACTCAGCGAACCTGGTGTTCATCGCCTTCGCACGGGTGTTCGCTGACGTCGGCGGCCAAGTGATGGCCTTCTTCGTGATGATCGTCGCGGCAGCGGAAGTTGTCATCGGATTGTCCATTGTTGTTTCCATCTACAAGGCTCGGGCAACTACCGACCTTGATCAGACCGCGGTTTTGAAGAACTAAGGGGGAAAGGTGAATTACGTACTTCCGTCCCTCCTGGGATCTCTCATTCCGGCCTCGGACTGGGCCGGCCCCGTTGACGCTCACCCGGTTACTGGGTTGGCGTCAGTTGGCTGGCTGATGTTCGTCGTTCCGGCAGTGGTTGCCGGACTACTCCTGATACTGGGCCGCCGAGCGGACAAGTGGGGACACTGGCTCGCAGTCGGCGCCTCCTGGTTCAGCTTCGCTCTGGGGTTCGGCATTCTCATCCAAATGCTTTCCATGCCAGCAGGGGAGAGGCGTTTCCAACAGACACTGTTCTCCTGGATGCCGACCGGCACATTCAACGTTGACTTCGGGCTCCTTATCGACCCGCTCTCAATGACGTTCATAATGCTGGTTACATTCGTGGGGTCACTGATCCTGGTTTACGCCGTCGGATACATGGAACACGACCCCGACCGCAGGCGGTTCTTTGCCTACTTGGCGCTGTTCATCGCGTCGATGCTGATCCTGGTGTTGGGTGATTCTTACACCATGATGTTCCTCGGTTGGGAAGGCGTGGGTCTCTGCTCCTACCTCCTTATTGGTTTCTGGAACTACGTGCCCGAATACGCCACGGCCGCGAAGAAGGCGTTCATCATGAACCGCGTTGGTGACGCCGGATTCTTGATCGCCATGATGGCCATGGTTGCCTACTTCCACTCCACTGATTTTGCGGTGGTGAACGAGGGCGTTGGCAACATCGGGCAGGGTCACGCAACAGTGATCGGGATCTTCTTGCTGGTGGCTGCTACAGGTAAGTCTGCTCAGTACCCGTTGCAGGCATGGCTGGGAGATGCGATGGCGGGTCCAACCCCGGTCTCGGCTCTGATCCACGCAGCAACAATGGTTACGGCCGGTGTTTACCTTATTGTCCGCGCCGGGGTCGTCTTCCTTGCGGCACCGATCGCGATGACGGCGGTTGCCGTCATCGGCGCGATCACGTTGCTGCTTGGTGCGATCATTGGTTGCTTCAAGGATGACATCAAGAAGGCTTTGGCGGCCTCGACCATGTCTCAGGTTGGCTACATGATGCTCGGTGCGGGCCTTGGTCCAATCGGCTGGGCTTTCGCGATCTTCCACCTGCTCATTCACGGGTTCTTCAAGTCCCTGATGTTCCTTGGGGCGGGTTCCGTGATGCATGCGATGGATAACCAAGTGAACATGCGCCGCTTTGGTGGTCTGCGGCGAGTCATGAAGATTACGTGGATCACGTTCATTGCGGGCTGGTTGGCGATTCTTGGCGTCGCCCCCTTCTCAGGGTTCTGGTCCAAGGACCGAATCATTGAGGCAGCATTTGCGACAGGCAACTTCGGTAACGCCGCCGCCCCCTGGATGGGCTGGGTGTTCGGTAGTGTCGCGATGGTTGCTGCGGGAATCACGTCGTTCTACATGTCGCGCCTACTGTTCATGACATTCACCGGCAAAGCCCGTTGGACAACAGACGTTGAGGGTGCACCCGTGAACCCCAAGGAGTCGAAGCCGATCATGACGGTTCCGATGATTATCCTGGCGATCTTCTCGGTCGCGTTGGGTGGCTTGCTGTCAATCAACGATGCGTTCATCAATTGGCTGACTCCGGCGATCGGAACGGTTGTGCACGGCGAGCCCGTGTACCCGGTCATCCTGATTCAGGTGACCACGCTGGTTCTGGTGATTGGCGCGGCAGTCTTGGCTTGGTGGATGTACGGGAAACAGCCCGTTCCTGAAACGGCGCCTGTTGGAAATGCCTTTACAAAGGCAGCTCGCGCAGACTTCTACCAGGACGAGTTCAACGAGGCCATCTTTATGGCACCTAGCGTCGCCACCATGGAGGCTGTCACTGCGACTGACAAGTACGCAATCGATGGCACCGTGAACGGCATCGGGAAGGTTACGACCTGGTTCGGCAAGGTTGCGGCTCGCACGGAAACAGGCTATCTGCGTTCATACGCGGGTTACATGCTCGGCGGAATTGTGGTTATTGCAGCCATCGTTCTGGGATTCAGGCTCTGAGGCCGGAGGAGAACAGTGCAGAATTTGACTCTTATTCCGGGCGCGGCTCAGCAAATGCTGATGGACGTCTCTCTTTCGACGGGCCCATGGCTTTCGCTGCTGGTGGCGTTCCCCGCGCTGGTTGCTTTGCTGATCTGGTTGGTGCCGGGTTTCAAAGCAATCGGCCGTGTAATTGCCCTGTGGTCTTCAGTTGCGATGCTGGTTGCCTTCATCCTGATGGCGATTTGGTTCAACTGGGCAGAAGCAGGCACCACCCAGTTCGTGGAGAGCTACTACTGGATCCCCCAGATCGGACTGACCTGGTCGATGGGCGTGAGCTCGTTGGGTCTGGTCATGCTGTTGCTGACAGGGTTCCTCGTCCCACTTGTTTTGATCGCGGCGAAGTCGGAAGACAAAGATCCTTCCGCGGCTGGCGGTTACGCGGCACTAATAATGGTGCTGTACGCGTTCATTGTGATGATTTTCGCGGCGTATGACCTGCTGGTGTTCTACATTGCTTTCGAGGCAATGCTGATCCCCGTGTTCTTCATGATTGGCCGGTTCGGCTGGGGCGAACACAGGCGTCGTGCGGCACTGAAGTTCCTGATCTACTCGCTGTTTGGTGGGTTGGTCATGCTTGGTGGCGTAATCGTCGTGTTCTCCGCTCTGGGCAGCGCCGGCGGACTCACATACCGGTTCGACACGTTGCAGTACTACTTGCCGCAACTGACTATCGGGTGGCAACTGGCGATCTTTATCCCGGTCTTCATCGCATTTGCGATCAAGGCGCCGATGGTGCCCGTCCACACTTGGCTGCCGGATACGGCCGCTGAGGCGCGGCCAGGTACCTCGGTCATGCTGGTCGGCATCCTCGACAAAATCGGAACCTACGGCATGATCACGGTGTTGCTGTTCATGCTTCCAGCAGCGTCCGAATCCATGCGGATGGTTATCGTCATCCTCGCCGTGGTTTCCATCCTCTGGGGCGGATTCGCGGCCAATGGGCAGAAGAACTTGCTTCGGTTGGTATCTTTCACGTCGGTGTCCCACTTCGGGTTCATCGTCCTGGGCATTTTCATTGGGTCCAGCATTGCCCTGACCGGCGCCATGTTCTTCATGGTCGCCCACGGGCTCTC
>CAYFRT010000003.1:62101-69225 GCA_964345585.1 uncultured Actinomyces sp.
GTGATCCTGGCCGCGATGTACATCCTGATGCCGTACCAGCGAATGTTCACCGGACGAATCAACCCGAAGATGGCTGACTTACCGGACCTGGACGGAAGGGAGAAGTTCGTGATCACACCGATCCTGGCTGGAACCCTTGTCCTGGGTATCTGGTCGGCACCATTGGTTGGGTCATTCGCGCAGATCTCTGAGCAAAGCCCGCTCCTGTACGACAGTGAGATCGTCCAGATGGAAGATGCGACGGCAAGTGCTGCTACTAGCGAAGGGAGCGACAAGTGACTCAACTATTGATGACACAGGCACCCGAGTTCACAGCGCCCAGTATTGATTGGTGGCCGCTGGTCCCCACAATCGTTGTCCTACTGGGCGCGGTTGTAGGTGTGCTGATTGAGGCCTTCGTTCCTAAGGGTGCGCGCCGACCAACCAACATCGTTTGGACAGTGCTGGTGCTTGGCGCGGCGTTCCTGCTCGCGACTATTCAGTGGGCAACTGCGTATGAGAGTCCCTCCGTCATCGGAGAGTTCGTTGACGACACGCTGACCGCTTCAATGCAGATCATCGTGACGCTCATCGGTTTCCTCTCCGTTCTGGTGATGGCTGACCGCACTGCGGTCGGTGATGGGGCGTTCGCGGGGCAGCCCTCGGACCGCCCTGGGTCAGGTGAGGAATCACTGACGATTGCGAAGGGCTACCAGCGAAGCGAGTTCTTCCCACTGGCGCTCTTCTCCATCGGCGGCATGATGCTGTTCCCAGCATCAGACTCCCTCCTGACGATGTTTGTGGCTCTGGAAGTCATGTCGTTGCCGCTGTACGTTCTGGCTGCATCGGCGCGCAGACGTCGTGAACTCTCACAGGAATCGGCAATCAAGTACTTCATTCTGGGGTCTTTTGCAGCCGCGTTCTTCCTTATGGGTTCGGCGTTGCTCTACGGATACTCGGGTGGCTCCTTGCGACTTGGGGCGATTGCAAACGCGATCCCGTACGCCAACAACATGGACTGGATCCTTCTTGTGGGTGTGGTCATGGTGATGGCAGGCTTGCTGTTCAAGGTTGCGGTGTTCCCGTTCCAGCAGTGGGCTCCGGACGTTTACACGGGTGCTCCAACGCCGGTTACGGGTTTCATGGCTGCCGGTGTGAAGGTTGCGGCATTTGGTGCTCTGCTGCGTTTCTACGTGGTAGTCGCAGGCCACCTGAAGTGGGATTTCGCCCTTCTGTTCGGCCTTCTGGCAGCGGCGACGATAATCTTCGGGACCGTTGGTGGTTTGGTCCAGAAGAACATGAAGAGGCTTCTGGCCTACTCCGCGATCGCTCACGCAGGGTTCCTGACGATTGCCGTCCTGTCACTGACAGTCGGCTCCGCGGGCGCTATGTCGTTCTATCTGCTGTCCTACGGTGTCGCCACGGTCGGAGCGTTCGCTGCGATCACCCTGGTGCGCCGCACCGACAAGCAAGGCAACATCGGGGATGAGGCGCAGGGGATTTCTGCTTGGAATGGCATGGGTAAACGTAACCCGGTGCTGGCCGTCGCAATGCTGATTTTCCTGCTTTCCTTCGCGGGCATTCCCTTGACGTCTGGCTTCGTCGCAAAGTTTGTGGTGTTTGCCGCTGGTGTTCAGGGAGGCCTCGGCTGGCTGGTTGGAATTGCGCTGGGCGCGTCGGTTGCTACGGCGGTCTTTTACTTCCGGATTGTGGCAGCCATGTTCTTCAAGAAGCCGAAGGACGATGTCACCGTCGTTCAGTCTGAGGGTCTCGCCGTAGTTGTCATCGGCTTCGCCGCCATTGTGACGCTCCTGCTGGGAATCATCCCGGGACCGGTGCTGAGCTTCCTAGAGGCAACTGCTATTTTCGTTCCGTGAGTGAGAATTTGAGAAACACTGCTGATGCTGGACTGGAACTTCGGGTCGAGTCCGGCATGGAACAAGTTGAGAGACTCCTCATGGAGTCTGTTGAGGGTTCTCGGGGTCTAATCGATGACCTCACCTCCCACCTGGCCAGGGCAGGGGGGAAGCGACTACGGCCGCTTCTCACCCTGATTGCTGGCCAGTTGGGTGCACCCCACCGCGCCCAGTCAGAAGAGGTCATTAAGGCGGCTGCGTCGGTGGAGCTCACCCACCTTGCTTCCCTTTACCATGACGACGTGATGGACTCTGCGCCATCACGACGTGGGGTAGAGGCCGCGCAGATCCTGTGGGGGAACAACAACGCGATTTTGGCGGGGGACATTTTGTTTTCTCGCGCTTCCTCATTGGCGGCGGACCTGGGCTCCGACTCGGTTCGCTGGTACGCCCAAACTTTTGAACGCCTGTGCATGGGGCAACTCAATGAGACTTTCGGGCCGAAAGAGGGCGACGACCCCGTCGACTTCTACCTGCAAGTGTTGGCAGACAAGACGGGTTCACTTGTTGCGTCCGCAGGTTTCTTCGGCGCGGTCCATTCCGGTGCCGGCAAGGAAGTCGCGGAGATGCTCAGGGATTTCGGCGAATCCGTTGGGGTGGCGTTCCAGATCGCTGACGACGTCATCGACATCGTGTCTCCCGCCGAGGTCACTGGGAAGACTCCCGGCACCGACCTGTTGGAGGGTGTGGACACAATGCCCGTCTTGCTGCTTCGGCGGCATCAAGCGAACGGTGACTTGGACCCGGAGGGCGCCAGAATCCTCGAGATGCTGGAAGGCGACCTTCAAGACCCTGAGTATTTGAACGAGGTGGTCCAGGCACTCTCGGCCCACACGGTCATTGACGAAACTAGAGCCCTCGCGCAAGAGTGGGCAGACAAAGCCTGTCGCTATCTAGAGCCTCTTCCGGATTCGGACGCGAAGGATGCGTTGGAAGCGTTCGCGCTTCTCATGGTGGAGCGCGCGGCCTGATCGCAGCCGGAAGTTTTGGACGCACGACGACGTTTTGTAACAGGGTGACGAGGGCTACAGCAGGTGCCCTCGTGGTGCGACTACTATTAGTAGTTGGATAATTTGGCCTACGAGATGAGCAAAGTGACAACTCCAATAAAGGTTGCGGTAGTCGGTGCCGGACCCGCCGGCATCTATGCCGCAGACATTCTTGCGAAGTCAGATCTGGACGTTTCGATTGACCTTTTCGAACGTTTACCGGCGCCCTATGGGCTTGTTCGGTACGGGGTCGCTCCCGACCACCCTCGTATAAAACAAATCATCGTGGCGCTTTATAGGATTCTGCAGCGCGGCGACATCCAACTGTTTGGGAATGTCGAGATCGGGTTAGACGTCACTATAGAGGAACTCCAGGAACGTTACGACGCGATCATCATCGCGACGGGCGCTGACCGGGACGCAAAACTGGACATTCCCGGTGTTGACCTTCCCCAGTCTTACGGGGCCGCGGACTTTGTTTCCTGGTATGACGGACACCCGGACTACCCCAGGCAGTGGCCGCTGGAAGCAGAGGAAGTTGCGGTCATCGGTGCCGGCAACGTGGCACTCGATGTTGCCCGTGTCATGGCGAAGCACCTGCCGGAAATGCTTGAAACGGAGATCCCTGAGAATGTGGCCGAGGGCCTTGCTCAGAACCCCGTGAAAGAGGTACACATTTTTGGTCGCCGCGGGCCTGCGCAGGTCAAGTTCACCCCACTGGAGTTAAGGGAGTTGGGCCGTTGCGCGGACGTTGACATCGTCGTGTCGGAGGAAGACTTCGACTTTGATGAGGGCTCCGACAAGGCGATGAAGGCCTCGAACCAGCAGAGGCAGGTTGTGAAGGTTCTGACCTCGTACGCCTCGGCTGACCCGGAGGACTTGAAGGCCTCCCGACGGATTTATATCCACATGTTTGAGGCACCCGCAGAGATCCTCGCCGATGAAGATGGAAACGTCAAGGCGCTTCGCACCGAACGCACCGAGTTGATCGGGGACGGGAACGTTCGTGGTACGGGCGAGTTCAAGGACTGGCCGGTGCAGGCTGTATACCGGGCTGTCGGCTACCTCTCCTCCCCGATCCCTGGCGTCCCGTTCGACCAGGTGGCGGGCGTGGTTCCCAACATTGGGGGTCGCGTTGTTGAGCAGCCGGGTTCGCACGCGGTTGTCGACGGCCTCTACGCCACCGGCTGGATCAAACGTGGACCGGTGGGGCTGATCGGGTCGACCAAGTCGGACGCGCAGGAAACAATTGCGAACCTGGTTGAGGACGCGAACGCGGGGGCGCTGAGCAGCAAGGTCGACGAACCCATTCAGGGGCTCCTTGAAGAACGAGGGATCCCCTTCACCACCTGGCACGGCTGGGAACTGCTAGACGCGTATGAGCAGGAACTTGGTACCAACTACGGCGAGCTGCCCTCCGGTGGGGTGCGGGAACGCGTGAAGGTGGTGTCGCGGCAGAAGATGACGGAAATCTCCCGTGGCGACGGCCTGGGTGATTCCACAGATTCTGACCTGATAGGCAATCCGGGGGAACTTGGCTTCCCGCACGCGGCGGAAAGGTTCGATGACTTCACCGGACCCAGAGACTTCCAAGTGGCCTCGGACGCCTAACGGCACAACCTGAGTGGTTAGCGGTAGTTCACGAACTGTAGGGCAGCGTCGAAGTCGGCTCCCTTGAGGAGCGCGATCACGCTCTGGAGGGCGTCGCGGGATTTGGAAGACACTCTGACCTCGTCCTTCTGAATTTGGGCGCGGACACCCTTGGGGCCGTCGTCCCGAATGAGTTTCGTGATCTTCTTGGCTGTGTCTTGGGAGATCCCCTCGCGCAAAGGAACGACCAGGCGGTAAATCTTGCCCGAGGGCTGCGGTTCCCTGTCCTTCAAATCCAGCGCCTTGAGGGAGACGCCCCTGCGCACCAACTTGGACTGGAGTACATCCAGGACGGCTTTGACTCGCTCGCCAGTATTGGCTTCGAGGAGGATGGTGTCGCCCTTGAGCTCAACTTTGGCGTCGACGCCGCGGAAATCGTAGCGCTGCCCAACCTCTTTGGCGGCCTGGTTGACAGCGTTGTCAACCTCTTGCATGTCCAGCCGGGATACGACATCAAATGATGAATCAGCCATGGAATTCTCCTTTGTACTTGCGACTCCAAGTATGCCCGAAGTGGAAGTGTCGGAAAGCCGCCCCGGTTGGCCTCGCTAAGGAAACTGGGCGCTTCGCTGTTTTCATGGGATGAGACACCGAACAGGTCAGTGCTTCTTTGCTACTAGCTAGTATGAGGACGTGGGCGGCGATTGCGCTTTGTTCCACACACCCGTTCAACCCCGCGCCCTCACCGGGACACCGAAAGGCAACATGAGTTCGATTACGACACTGGTAAGGGCCCGAATCACCCCGACTCAGAGAAGAGTTGGGTTTGCGTTGGGGCTGGCGCTGGCGTCGTTGGTCTACTTCGCAATGCCAGATATTGAGCCCTCGCCTGAAGCGCTCGCGATTGGCTTAGACAACCCTCGTGCAGGTGCTGTCACGCTGGCGCTGATCGTGCTCATGGCGGTCTGGTGGATGCTAGAGGTGGTTCCGCTGGCCGTCACTGGGCTTCTGCCGGTGGTGATCATCCCCGCCTCGGGAATAAACACGGTTGGGGCGGTGACGGCCTCGTATGGAAACAAGGTTGTATTCCTGTTCCTCGGCGGCTTCGTACTGTCACTTGCGATGCAACGTTGGAACCTTCACCGCCACATCGCACTTAGAGTGGTGATGCTTTTCGGTACTCGCCCGAAGCAACTGGTTTTTGGGTTCATGTTCGCCACGATGCTTCTGGGGATGTGGATCTCCAACACGGCCACGGCGATTCTCATGATGTCTATCGGCCACTCCATGATTCGGTTGCTGAAAAAGCATGGGGTAAACGACCCGAATCTCAACAGATCCATGCTGGTTGGGATCGCGTACTCGGCTTCGATAAGCGCCTTTGGCACCATTATCGCGAGCCCACCCAACGCGTTGCTGGTTGGCTATCTGGAGGAGAGCTACGGGTTCACGGTGGGGTTCGGCCAATGGATGCTGGTTGGCGTTCCCCTCAGCCTGGTGTTCTTGACGATCTGTTGGTTTGTGCTGACGCACATTGTCTTTCGGAGTTCGCTTCACGATTTGCCAGGCGGCAGAGACATCATCCGTAAGGAACTTGACGCGCTGGGCCCACTGAACGCTGGGCAACGCCGGGTCCTCTACATCTTCGCCGCAGTGATCTTCGGCTGGGTGATCCTTCCAATGATCTGGCCAACGTCACCGATCACGGACGAGGTGGTCTCGATCGCCGCCGCCATCTCCTTCTTCCTGGTCCCCGCGGCCGGTCCAGCATCGGGCTCGCTTCTTACGTGGAACGACATGCGGGATCTGCAGTGGGGGATCTTGATTCTCTTCGGTGGGGGCTTGGCGCTGGCGGCTGAGATCAGCTCATCTGGCCTGTCAGACTGGCTTGCAAGCCAGCTGGGGGGACTGGCGGGGCTCCCAACGGTTGCCCTGGTTGTAGCCGTTTGCGCCGCGACAATGATTTTGACCGAGTTCATGTCGAACACGGCTTCCGCCTCGACGTTGATCCCTATCGCCGCCGCACTGGCGGTGTCCGTAGGGATGGCACCTATCGCGTTGGCGCTACCTGTGACGTTCGCGTCGACCTGTGCGTTTTTGATGCCAGCCTCCACGCCGCCGAACGCGGTTGCAGTGGGTTCGGGGATGGTGAAGCCAAAGCAGTTGTTGAAGGCCGGCTGGATGATGACGCTGTCGGGATTGATTTTGATTCCACTGGTCTCGGTGACCCTGGCTCCACTTGTATTTGGGTTCTAATTGAGCCGAGTGAGTCCATCACCACTACCGGCGGATTGGTGCCCGCGTTAGAGAATCTGTTAGCATTTCACGGCACCGATTAGTCGGTGTAAGGCGGGTTGCCCGAGCGGCCAAAGGGAGCTGACTGTAAATCAGCCGCGGAATGCTACGTGGGTTCAAATCCCTCACCCGCCACGAGTGGGCCCGGTATTCGTTGAAATGCCGGGCTTTTTCGTTGCAATGACGCCGATCGTGGCTACTTCCCTATTCACTTAGAGGGTCATAGGCAGAAATGTGTGTATGGGGTCGGCGTGTCGTTAGGGTTGCCATCTTCCGGCCCAGCCTTTTCTGGTCCAGAGCCCTTCTTCGGCGGTGAGGCCTGTGTCAGAGGCGGTGTTCTGGTGATTTCCCCCTA
>CAYFRT010000004.1:0-35009 GCA_964345585.1 uncultured Actinomyces sp.
TGCAGGACTAACTTGGATTGGCCCCTCACCCGCGGCGATTGAAACATTGGGCGACGGAACCTACGTGGGGTGCGTCAACTACCCTCGCACACCCAAAGATCGGTTGGGTGCAGGGGACGGGTCTGATGGGTGGGAACGACCCGCTGGCCCCCGCCGCACGACAGGCCGGTATCCACACTTACACCACGGAGGAAATGGCTGATCTACTGATCGATCTTTGCTCCGAAGAATCACGGGCCAAGGCTGAGATCTCCCCACTCGACGTGGACCTGACCGGCGGCTTATCTGACGGCGTTGATTTCAAAGCCCTCCAAACAACCGCTTCCAAAACTGCCCAGGAAGAGACATTGGAAGCCTTGGACGAAGCGTCCCGCGACGAAGCAACGATTCCTGCTTTGCCCTCGCCCCCGTCGGTCGCCCTCGCACCATTCGATGTCGCAGAATGGCGGAATGTCGACACCAACTTGGAAGATATGGTTGTCGTCGTCGGGGTGGGCGAGGTGGGGCCGTGGGGTTCTGCCCGCACCCGCTGGCAAGCCGAACTTGGCATCCAAACAAACGGCGAGGTGGACCTGACCCCTGCCGGCGTGTTGGAACTTGCGTGGATGATGGGTCTGCTCACGTGGCAGGATTCTCCAGAATCTGGTTGGTACGACGCGGCAGGGAACCTGGTTGAGCCGGGTGACGTTTTCGATCGTTACCGTGACGAGGTTGTCGCCCGCTGTGGCGTGCGGAGTTTCATCGACGACGCGGGGATCGTTGACCTCGGTTCCCTTGAGGAGACAGCTGTCTTCTTGAACACGGATGTCACCTTCACGGTGCCGGACCAGGAAACGGCAGAATCCTATGTGACGGAGGATCCGCGTCTGACGCGCATCCGTCCAACAGAAGACGGGGAATGGGAAGTCACCCGTCTGGCTGGGTCACAAGCTCGTCTACCACGGCGCGCCACTTTGTCCCGAACTGTCGGCGGCCAGTTCCCAACAGATTTCGATCCCTCCAAGTGGGGTTTGTCCCCGTCATTGCTTGAGTCAATGGACCGGATCGCAGCGTGGAACTTGGTCAGCGCCGTGGATGCGTTTCTTTCTGCGGGTTTCTCCCCTGCGGAACTGTTGCAGGCCGTTCATCCAGCCGATGTTGCATCCACCCAGGGCACCGGCTTTGGTGGGATGACCTCAATGCGCAAACTCTTCGTGGATCGGTTCTTGGGAGAGGAATACCCGCAAGACGTTTTGCAGGAGACTTTGCCGAACGTCGTTGCCGCTCACACTATGCAGAGCTACATCGGAGGGTACGGACCCATGGTGCAGCCGGTGTCGGCATGCGCCACGGCAGCCGTTTCCGTCGAGGACGGTTTGGACAAAATTCATGCCGGCAAGGCAAAGTTCGTGGTCGCGGGCGCCACCGACGATCTTTCCGTGGAATCTCTTGTCGGTTTCGGGGCGATGAACGCAACCGCCAACTCCAAGGAGATGGCAGCAAGGGGCATCAGTGAGAGGTTCTTCTCCAGAGCAAATGACCGGCGTCGCGGGGGCTTCATTGAGTCCCAAGGTGGGGGCACCGTCCTACTGGCGCGCGGTGATTTGGCTGCTGAGATGGGCCTGCCTGTCCTCGCGGTGGTGGCTTACGCGCAAAGTTTCGCTGACGGAATCCACACCTCGATTCCCGCCCCGGGTCTTGGCGCTCTAGCCGCGGCCCGCGGAGGGAAGGCGTCACAGCTCTCCCTCTCACTGCACCGGCTGGGCCTCGCCGCAGACGACATCGCGTTCGTCTCGAAGCACGACACTTCCACCAATGCTAATGACCCCAACGAGTCTGATTTGCACACGCGGGTAGCGAAGGCTATCGGGCGTTCAGAGGGGAACCCGATGTACGTGGTTTCCCAAAAGTCGCTCACGGGACATTCGAAGGGTGGTGCCGCTGTCTTCCAGATTTCCGGCATAGGCCAGATATTCCGTGATGGGGTGCTCCCGGCTAACAAGTCGCTTGATTGTGTGGATCAGGAATTTGAGAAGAACCCGTGGCTTGTTTGGCTCCGTGATCCTTTGGAGATCGGGAAAGTGGGACCCGTCAAAGCAGCATTGCTTACTTCATTGGGCTTTGGCCATGTTTCCTCGTTGCTTGCTTTGATTCACCCCGGGGCTTTTCAAGCAGCCGTCGCGAAGACTCTTGGTCAAGACGAGGCCGACCGGTGGTCGACACGAGCCCTGAAGCGTCTGGATGAGGGAGCGCGCCGAATCGAGTCAGGAATGTTGGGACGAGCAGACCTGTTCGCACCCACCGCTCACCGACGCCTTCCCGAAGAAGAAGGAGACATCGCTCGCGATGTTGAAGCGGCCATGTTGCTCAACCCCGACGCCCGTCTGGGAAATAACGGATCCTATGCGTGATGACGCAGGACATGCAGAGCCGCGTAACCTCTGACCAGCGCCGCAACCGGCTGGCAGAGGTTACGCGGGACGCCGCCGCACAGGTCCTGATAGGTAGCAAAACAGTGGGAGCATCAAACGCAACCCACCTGGAGGCGATCGGAGTTGACCTGGTGCACGTCCCGGAGTTCGTCGAGCTTCTTTCAACTCCAGGTTCTCGTTTCGCAACACCCGGGAAAGTGTTCACCCCCAGGGAGTTTCGCCGAGCCGAAAGTCATGCCGCGCAGAAAGGGGACGGACTAGCAGCGCACCTGGCTACACTTTGGGCTTTGAAAGAGGCGACCCTCAAGGCCTGGTTATCCGCTCTTGCTCACCTGCAAGTCGACGTACCGCTAAACGAACAGGAAATGAACTGGTCCCAGATCACAGTTAGGCACACTGCCTCTGGGGTTCCAAGCATCAAAATCACTGGGGAGATGGAAGAAGTGTTTCAAGCTTCACTGGCTGGTCTCCTTGGACCCCGATGTGGCTCCCATTTGTCCGAGGAGCACTTGACAGCATCCGCCTCCCATGACGGGCTCTACGCTGTGGCTGTCGTGGCCATCAGACAATGTTGCGCTTGACAGCCCATCGCGTCAGTTCATGCCGGTTTGATAGTTGCAGTTTGCGGAGGACCGCGGACACGTGGGTCTCTATCGTCTTCACGGAGAGGAAAAGCTCCGAGGCGACCTCTTTGTACGTGTATCCCCTCGCGATAAGACGCATGACTTCCTCTTCCCGGGCGGTTAGCAAGTCGAGTTCTTCTTCTTCTTCTGCCTGTTCCTCGGTCCCAAACGCATCGAGGACGAAACCAGCAAGGCGCGGGCTGAACGCCGCGTCCCCCGCCGCTACCCGTTCAATCGCGGCAGCAAGTTCTGCTGGAGCAATTGATTTGGTCACATAGCCGCGCGCTCCGGCGCGAATCACCGAAACGACATCAGCGGGCGCATCGGAAACTGAAAGCGCCAAAAAGCGCGTGTTGGGCAGATGGGAACAACGGCGGGCAACTTCTGGCCCCCCTCCACCCCCACCCCCAGGTAGGTGAACGTCAAGAAGAGCCACATCAGGCTGGAGCAGCTCGCAGGCCTCAATGGCCCCTTCTACGTCCGAGGCCTCCCCAATTAGTTGGAGCTGTTCGAACCGTTCTAACTCGGCCCGTACCCCTGACCGAACCAGAGGGTGATCATCGATCACCAATACCCTTATCGCTGCAGCCATTGTCTCCCCTTCGCCCCGCTATCCCTGGCGAGGAACCTTAATCTCTACCTCGGTTCCACCACCGTTTGCTCCGTCTGTGGAAAGGATACGCACCGAAGCCTGTCCTCCCACACGTTCTACCCGACCCTTTATTGAGTTCCGGAAACCATGGCGATTTGCGGGGATGTTCTCTGTGTCAAAGCCCTCTCCTGCGTCCTTCACGAAGATCTCTAACGTCTTGCCTCGCACCTCTTGGAACACGGTGATGGGGGGTTTCCCGTGACGGACAGCGTTCGTCATCGCTTCGGCTGCCGCCGCGATCGCCGCCAAGTCGGAAGGGCCGGGGACTCCATCTCCGACGGTGACGACTTCGATGGGAGTGCCATACGTGGTCTCAATGTTGGAGGCTTGGTTACGAAGTGCCTGGGCAGCAGAAACCTCCGGAGTGGTTTCTCCCGTGTACAGCCAGGCTCGAAGTTCCCGTTCTTGCGTCAATGCCAGTGCTCTCACCCGTGCGGGGTCGTCGGCCGCTCCTCTAATCAGGGTGAGTGTCTGCAGCACAGAGTCGTGTAAATGGGCTGCGATCTCCGCTCGTTCCGTTTCCCGCGCTTCAGACGCTCTGGAGGCAGAGAGGTCCCGAATCGTTTTCAGTCCGAGGGGAAGGAGCGCCACAACTATTCCCGCAATAGTCACAAATCCGACCAAGAGACCCAAGCTCACCTGGGGTAGCAACTCGTATTCGGCAAGGATCAAGAAGGCGCCGACCAGAACCATTCCAACACCGAGAGCGGCGAAGGCAATGACACTGCCCGTGCGCTCTGTCGTTAGCTTGGGCACTTGGGTCCAGGTCAGGAAAAGTCCCAGGATGATCAGCGCCGACCAGAACACGACCGGCACGTTCACATACGGCAGAGAGCCCCCAACCAACAGCACCAAAGCCAACGCCAGGAAGACGATCCCAATCAGGAATAGTCTTCCTGCCGTCGTCTGGTTGGTTCGTTTGGTTCCGACCTGTCGGAGGGGCGCTCTGTACGGGGCCTGCTGGCCCCCCGTCGCGGACTCCTCCGGGGAGGTCGGGTACTGTGCCTGCGGCTCGGTGGGGGTAAGGATCCAAAGAGCCATGTAAATGAAGAACCCCAATCCACCCAGTGCGGTCAAAGCCACTGTTGCGATTCGCACGGGAACAACTGAAATCCCGAAGTAGTGTGCGACACCCGAGCACACCCCACCCACCCAAGGGGCAGCCATGTCTGGACTGTCACTGCGCGCTAGTGTGAGCTTGCGCGGCGAAGGCTCGTGTGGTCGAGGTAGGTTTTGCACACTCCTATCGTGGCAGATTCAGCGGTCAGGCCCCAGCCCCGGAGACCAGGATCAGGGACCAATCAGGGGATTACCCGATATCGGCACAGACCCATTTCCATGCATTGTTGATGCATGAGCGAAAATCAAACCTTCGGCCCACCTCCAGATGGGCGTCAGCACCCGAATTCCTACGGACAAGGAAGCACGCAGGCTGCCGGGCAGTACGGCCAGCAACCCACTGGTTCTCAGTACGCGGGTGCCCAATATCAGAGCGGCACCTACTCCTACACGAATCCTTCCGGTACGCAGAACCAAAGGACGGCAGGGAATCCGTATCAGGCAGGTGGTGGCACCCAAACCCCTCGTGCCCCTTACTATCAAGCACCCCAGTACGCCCGTGCCGGGCAACCGATTGTGGCGCCACCCGAGAAGAAGCTCAGCAACACACTCGCGCTTATCGCGTTCGGGTCAATGCTGGTCGCCGCTGCACTCGGCATCGGAATTTCGTTGTCGGGGGCGCCGGGGCGTGGCCTTCTACTCGGCGTTGCGCTATGCGCGCTCATTGCGGGTGGTGTGCTGACATACGCGGCTTTGAAAGGGCAGCGGCCCGGCTGGTTCCTCGTCGTTTCGATCGTCGGTGCCGTCATCGCTGTGCCCGTCGTGGCAGTGGGAGGTGCTTACACGACATACGAAACCATAAGCACTCATGAGACATTTGAGGACGCCTACGGCTGGTCGACCGAGATCGATGGCTACGACTTCTGGGATGAAGTCACGTTCTCCGACGAGGGCTGGCTCGATTACGGGCCCAGTTCCCCACTTTGGGCCCTCGCGCCCGTAGAAACCCTTGATCCGGAGGATCCGGAAGTGTTGTCTTACGGCGAGTCCGGAGAACTGGACCTGACGGGGCTTAGGCCGGGCGTTGAGGCGCATTACTCCATCACCTCAAACGACTCTTACACCCGCGTGCTGTTGCGCAAAGATCAGCTCATTGAGGTCTTTGTGGACTATGCGGAAGATTCGATGATCTCGATAACCGACGAAGACTTTGGCCCTCTTCGGACCCCAGTGGTTTGCCTGAGCGGCTACTCCGCAAGCGGAGATATAGACACCGAGGTCGTCAATTCACGCTTAGGACTATCTGCCAGTAACGCCGAAAACATTCTGTCATTCGATATTTCCGCTTCGGATGCCCTAGTCGAGTTCGTCTATGTGAGCGACGATGCGCCTTCGATAGGCGCAGAGTCCCAAACGGAAATCGAGTCTCAACAATCCGCTTCAAACGAAAGTGACCAGGGGTAACAGAAATGTCAGACGAAAAGTTCAAGAACATGCGTAACGAAGAATCGTCCGGTGAAGTGGAAGAACAGACAGTTCAAATTCCCGAGGTAACTGAAGACACCATTGTCATGGAGTCAGAAACCACGGGGGAACAGAAGACGGAAACCCTTATCACCGGAGGGGACGACCGGGAAGTCGTGGAACAAATCGAGGAAGTTCTCGAAGAAAATGCCGCGCCTCAGCCGCCGGCGCCAATGAACGCGGGGATGCCGTCCTCGCCTGACTATGGCACGACGGCTTACTCAGTTGAGTATGAGGGAACCTCGTACACCGCCGGAGCGCAGCCGGCTCCCCAGCGCTCCGCGCCGCAACAACCTCAGTCTCAGCCCCAGCCCCAGACATACCAGGCCTCATACGCCCAGAATTCTGGTCAGCAGTCCAGCCAGCCTCAGGCTTCTTTCCAGGCCAGGCCAAGCACGAGCTCCCGTTTTGGCCGCACAGAAACTGACGGTCCCATTCGCATTGGATTGCTGGTGTGGGGAATCGTCCTGTTGATTTTCGGACTGATGGCTTTCTTGGGTGCAGTCGCAGCCCCCATCAACGGGCAGTTCGTCTTCACCACTTTGCTGGCTCTTGCGGGGGTGGCCTTCATTGTTCTGGCGATTGTGCAGAGCAATAAGACTTCTGTCGCGGCCACTCAAATGCCGCAGGGGTTCCCCGGGCAAACCCCAAACACAACGCAACCACAGGGACAGCATACGCAAGCCAACTACGGCGGGTCCTTCCACCAAGGAGGCCCAACAGCCTAGTGAACCAGGACCGCGTGTGCGCGTGTAAGACGATCATTGAGCGTCAGTAAGCATGAAGGCTCGGGCTTGACCGCCCGGGCCTTTGTGTTAAGCGATCAGGTCCGCACGCTGGCACGCGGCCCCTGCTGTTGCATGGCAGCAGACTAAGCTGGGTCAGATTAGGATCGGTAGGCCCCAGGGGGTACGTATGAAAATTCAGTCAATATTCGGCGTTCTGGCCGGAACGATTGTTGCGGGCCTGTTTGTGGCTGGTTGCTCCAGCGGCTCCGCGGACACCGAAGGGAAAACAGAGAACGTAGACAAGCCATTAGTTGTGGCGATGGAACTGGCTTACCCTCCGTTTGAAACCAAGGATTCTGCAGGGAACCCGGAGGGCGTGAGCATCGACTTCATCACCGATTTCGCTGAGGCTTATGGTTACGACCTGACGATTGAGAACACCTCGTTTGACGGGTTGATCCCAATGTTGCAGACCGGTAAAGCGGACGCGGTGATGTCTTCGATGACCATCACGGAGGAGCGAAGCCAATCCGTTGATTTCTCCGACCCTTACGCGAAAGCCCAGTTGGCGATTCTGGCTAACAGTGGTTCCGGAATAGAAGCGATTGAGGACCTGAACCAGCCCGGCCGTGTCGTCGCCGTGAAAACGGGGTCAACTGGGGACGTGTTTGCGACAAAGAACTTGGACCAGGCAAACATAGTGCGCCTAGCCGACGAAAGTGCCTGCGTGACCGAAGTGGTGCAAGGAAAAGCGGACGGCTTCCTTTACGACCAACTGACGATCTACCGAAACCAAGCCCGCAATCCCGAATCCACAAACGCGGTATTCATCCCCTTCCAAGACGTGGAGTATTGGGGAATTGCCGTGGCGAAAGACCATCAAGAACTGTTGGACCAGATCAACGAATTCATCGCGGAATACTCCGAGGATGGCGGATTCGACCGCATCACGGAAAAACATCTGTCGGAGGAAAAATCGGCGTTTGACGAACTAGGGTTTTCGTGGTTCTTCGACCTGGACTGAGCAACTGTTTCCAGTCCCCTCCCGGCCAGCAAACGCCTGCGCTGAAGGGGGCCCTCAACTATTTGCTGGTCGCGACACTAATTGTTGTGATCTTCTGGCTGTCCCTGTACAACGCGGGGGTACGGCTCGACTTCAGTTTTGTTTCTGAGTACAGGGTGCGACTCCTTGACGGTTTCATCCTCACCCTGAAAATCAGTTTGGCTGCCATGGTGCTTTCGATGGCCATCGGAATCCCTGTCGCCCTGGCTGCCGGTTCCCGGTTCCTCCCGGTCAGGTATGCGGCGGACATTTACGTGAAGATTATTCGCGGCACCCCTCTTCTGGTCCAGATTTACCTCTTCTACTACATCATTGGGACCGCTTGGGGGGTGACGAACAAGACTCTGGCAGGGATCATAATCCTGTCGGTTTTCAGCGGGTCCTATGTTGCGGAGATTATCCGGGGCTCCGCTGCTTCGCTTGACCGCGACCAGTTGTCGGCAGCGGACGCTGTTGGTTTTACCAGGACACAGAAGTTGCGCTACGTCGTCATCCCGCAGATGGTTGCCAGGACACTTCCGGCCCTCACTGGCCAGTTCGCTTCCCTGATCAAAGACTCTTCCCTCTTGTCGGTCATCGCGGTCATTGAAATCACCCAGACCATCCGCGAGATCACCGCCACCAACTACAACTTCTTTGGCGGATACATCTTCCTTGGACTCCTCTACCTGTGCCTTACGTTGCCTCTGATGCTCGTCAGTTCCCACTTTGAACGGAAGTTCAACTATGCGCATTAGGCTGGAGAACCTGCAGAAAGTCTTCGGCGACCAGACAGTGCTGAAAGGGGTGGACTTCGACGACGAGGTGACCACAATGGCCCTCATCGGTCCCTCCGGCGGCGGCAAATCTACACTTCTGCGGATAGTCGGGGGCCTAGAAAACCCAACGTCAGGAGAGGTGTGGGTTGAGGGTCGGCGGGTCGATTACAAAGCCCGCTCCCTGCCGGCGTACCGAGCATCCCTGGGATTCGTGTTCCAGCATTCCGGCCTGTTTGACCACTTGACCGCTCTTGAGAACATCGCGCTCCCGCTGCGCGTGGTTCACGAAGTCGATGCTGAGACCGCCCGGGAGCGCGCCACCACCCTACTTCGCCAATTCGGGTTGGAGGGCGAGGCGAACAAGCATCCTGCGCAACTCTCAGGCGGGGAGCGTCAAAGGGTGGCAATCGCCAGGGCGATGGCCCCAAAGCCGAGTCTTCTTCTCCTGGATGAGCCAACCAGTGCCCTTGACCCCGAATACACGGCTGAAGTGTTGAACGTGATCAACCAGCTAAGGGAGGAAGGTGCTCGGTTCTTGATCGTCACCCATGAGATGGGCTTTGCCCGGGAGGTTTGCGACAAGGTTGCCTTCCTGACCGGTGGCGTCATCGGGGAATACGGTAACAGCCGCGACGTGTTCCGCGACCCGAGCACCCCGGCGCTACAACGGTTCCTAAGCAAACTGAGCCAGTGGAATTAGCCGACACACCCTAACTGCCGAACCGACCCCGTTTCACTCCATCCCCACCTCGAATGCTGCTGTAACTCCAGGGTTTTCATCCGTCCCGCTAGCCTCTTCCAACTCCCAGGTTTCAACACCACGCAGCTTACGTTCAACGGCGCGTGAGCGCGTCCCCACCTCTTGAACCGTTCTTTGCGCGGTCTCAAGATGGCGTCCCAATTTCTCCCAGGACTGCGCGTACTTCCCGAACTCCAGTTTGGCGTCAGCAAGCACTCGCCACACTTCTGATGAACGTTTCTCAATTGCCAGAGTCTTGAACCCCATCTGCAGACTGTTGAGCATCGACATGAGCGTCGTTGGCCCCGTCAACATGATCCGGTGTTGCTGCTGAAGTTGACTGGCAAAACCGGGGATCCGGATGGCCTCCGCGAACAGCCCTTCCGTCGGAAGATACATAATTGCGAAATCAGTGCTTAGAGGAGGGTGGACGTACTTGCGCTTGATGAGCAGCGCTTGTTCCCTCAACGCCCGCTCAAGATCTTTGACCGCGGATGCGATTGCCTCTTTCTCCCCCGCCTCCTGCGCTTCGAGCAGCCTGTCATAGGTTTCTTGAGGGAATTTCGAGTCGATTGGCAGGTACAACTTTTGATCTTCCTGCTTACCAGGCAATACCACCGCAAACTCGACCCGTTCCCCAGAGCCGGGACGGATCTCCACGTTCTCCTCATATTGCCCCTGGGTCATCACGTCTTCCAATTGACGCGAGAGGAGTACCTCTCCCCACGTGCCGCGGCTCTTTACATTCGTGAGAACACGTTTGAGGCCCCCAACATCTGTGGCCAGCGTCTGCATTTCCCCCAGACCCCTTTGGACCTGTTCAAGCCTTTCCGACACCAGTTTGAAAGACTCCCCCAGACGTTTTTCAAGCGTGCCTTGGAGCTTTTCATCAACGGTTTCCCGCATTTTCTCTAACTGGGCCTCATTGCCAACGCGGATCTTCTCCATCTCCGCCGCCATTGTTGCTTTAAGCTCCGAGATCTTCGCGGTGTTCTCTGCAAGAGACGCACTCAGATTCGATTGAAGCTTCTCCGCCACCTCTAGTCGGATTTTCTCCAATTCCTTTGAATTCGTTGTTCTCAGATCCTGGAGGCCAAGGTTCAGGGCTCGTTCCAAATTCTCTAGCCGCGCCTCCATTTTCTGGAGGCGGTCCCCCATCACTACTTGCAGTTCTTGTCTGCCCGCCGAGTCTGTTTGGAGTCGCCTTGCGGCATCATTTGATGCTTGGTTTGACAGTCCTTGCAGTCGACTGTCAAATACCTTCTGCACCTCAACCAGCCTGGTGCTTTGGACCGCGTTAGCGGCCCGCACCTGTTGGTCAAGATGTTGGGTAGCCGCCAGAACTTCTTTTACCTGAGAATCCAACTGCCCCGAACCATCTGCGCTCTGCGTTCGACGAAACTGGAAAAACACTAACGCCAGGATCAACATCGCAGCGATGAAGGTAGCCGCGGCCAGCACCATAAGCAGAGTCATCGGTTCCCCTCCCAGACCACACTCTCTCGAACGACCCCAGAGTAAGAGCCCCCTCCGACAGATTCGATCCCCCGGCCAGATTCAAACTTCCTACATGTAAAAGGGAACGTCCCGTGGTGTTGAGGTGCTACGGGCTTCGAAAGTCATGCGGGACGGGAGGCTTTCTACCTCTCCACCTCGACACTTTCACGGCTCACTATGTCGCCTGTTAGCAAGATGATGACGTCACGATCCTCCGTGAGGATCTTGACAAAACCCGGGGTGGTTTCCAGCACGTGGCCGACAATCACGCCGTTGTGTTCCGTGGTGATGACTTCCTTAACATTCCACGGAGTCGTCACGACGATCGAAAGAACCAGTATCCCAATTATCAGGATCGTTCCCGTTCGGTGAGTTACAGCCAGGACCACCTCGTGAAACGTGCCCTTCTTGTTGTATCTCGCGAAGAAACCCAAACCTATCGTCAAAGACACTGCGATGATCACGGTCCACCACAGGTGGAAAGTCCTGACCAGCACAAATATCACGATCATCAGGAGCACCACGACAAACCAGTCTGATACGCCCCAATGTCCCTTCGGGTCCACCTTCATCAAATAGAGCCGATATATGGCCAAAGGCAATATCAACGACGCAGCAATGCCCGTCACTATTGGCATCTCAAAAAACGTGCCAAAGATGATTGGTACAGCGTCATCAAAGTCGAAAGAATCCGCGATGTCAGCCGCTGTTGCCCAATCCCATCCAGATACCGCCAGCAGGCGTACAAACAGCACCATCACGAGGACGGCAGCCGTGATACCAGTGTCTCGAGCCGTCTCCCCTGACGCCTCATCTTTTTCATCGGAGCCCAGTGCTTCAACTTGGGCGGCTTCTGCTCCCACTTCGCTGGTTAGATCCTTGTCCAAGTCATCCATAGGAACCTCAGACGCCCCCTTTACCTTCTCTCCATTTGTTTCCCCGGCCTCCGACAACGCCGTCCTTGAAATCCTAGTCTGGATCGGGCTCCGAAACTCTCAGCCGACCGGCAAACGACAATGCAAACGCGAGAGTGCGACCGCCCGCAAACAACCGTTAGCGTTCTAGTTCGTCATCGGGGCTACGATTAGTGGAAGTCCGCTCTCAGATCCTGGAGTTTCCATGGCTGCTATACCTAAGGTCGACACCTTCTGGATCGGTGGTGCAACAAACTGGAGTGAGCACCCAACTCCAGGCCTTCGCACCCTGTCTGTAACACCGGAGGGACACGGCAGGCTGGGGCCGGCAGAACGTGCCGGGGGAAACCCAACTTTTGTGTCGGTGCTTCCTGACGGAAACCTCGTCGTTGTAAATGAGATTCACGATGGGCAAGTTTCCCTCTATTCACCAACCGGCAACATCGCCACGCGGTTCAGTTCTGCGCCAACAGGGAGCGCCGACCCTACCCACCTCACGTCGTTACCGGACGGTTCCCACATAGTTGCCGCCAACTATTCTGGCGGCGCAGTGACCGTGCACGAAAGGCGCCCGCTCTGTATCAAAGCTCCCCTCGTTACCGTTCAGTACGAGGGATCCGGCCCCACCCCCAGACAAGAATCCCCTCACCCCCATCAGGTAGTGGTGTACGAGGCAGACAAGTCCATCCTCGTCCCTGACCTTGGGATGGATGTCATTCACGTGCACTCGATAGACGACCTGTTGCAAGGCAATCCTCGACACCGCGATATTCCAATGGCTCCCGGCTGCGGCCCGCGACACCTGATCGTTCAGGATCACACGGCACTGGTTGTTTGCGAGCTGGACAACACTGTGCGAGCAATGAATCTGCAAACCGGTGAAGAACTCTCTGTCGCCGCTGCCAGCACCACCGCAGGTTCTCTCCCTTCAGCGATCAGGATGGTGGATCCAAACCACGTGCTCGTCGGTAACCGAGGCCCCGACACAATCAGCGTCTTGCAATGGAAAGATGGGCAGCTGACTTACTTGGGCGAGTCTGGCTGTGGGGGCAAGCATCCCCGCGATTTTGCGCTAACCGCGGACCGGAAGCACGTGGTTGTTGCCAACTTGCACAGCAACAACCTTGCCATTCTCCGCTACCACCCAGAGACGACGTCGTTGGAGGTCGTCGACACGTTGGAGACAGCCAGCCCCACTTGTGCAAGCAGGATTCGTTAGTACTCAGACCGGGAGCAGCACTCAGACCGAGAGCGAACTTCGGCCGCTACTCATCCCACTGGACCGGGTTCGCACCTTCTGATTTGCTTTCGGGGAGGTCGTCTTGAGCCTCGGGGAAAAAATCAGCGGCCTCATCTAGAGGTTCGGAATCAACGATGATGCCCTCAACCACCCCGGAAAAAGCGTCCTCCACCGCGTCAATGATCGCCTGTCCAGCGGTGATACCGGCCCATCCGCCAACTGCCCCGCCGGCGGCGATAACCGCGACAGTCCTCGGATCCCGCGGAACGCCGAGGGAAGGACGCCCAAACCTTCCTAAAAGGTCAATCACGCCCTGCGCCAGGGGAACCGAGGCGCCCAGGAAAATCAGGGAACGTAAGGCCTCTTGAACCTCTTGGTCGGATGCCCGAAAGCCTCGGACCCGAGCCCGCGCCAAAATGTAGAGGACCCCGGCCCCAAGCAGGGCCCCCGCCGAGGCTCTCTGCGCTTTTTTCGCCAGACTACGCCCAACTTTTCGGGATGCTCCACCAGCCCCTTGAGTGGCTCCTGCCCCAATCGCGGCAGCTAGAAACACTTTGTTCAGGCGACTTTCAATTGCCACAGGGGATTTCTTCAAAGTTGTTTTCTCTAGACGCGCGAGATGCTTATCAACGCGCGGCTCAAACCGCTCTATGAGGATCTGGAGCAAATCGAGAGCGTCGTCGTCAAGTGTGCCATCAAACGGACCGAAGTTTTTGGAACCCATGTGTCCAGCCTAACAATCTGTCAGGCGGGAGGCGGCCTCCGAAAGCGCCAGGTCGCCGAGATCTTCCCTCTTTACGACGCGTTACCGAACCACGCGTTGAAGTACGCGTAAAAGTTCAGGTTCCCCGCGGATTCGCATTCTCCACGTATCCCCACCATCGCGTTGTCGTTTGGCTGATATGGGGTGTAGTTGTACAGGTTCGCAGTTGCTTGGTTTTCCAGATACACCGGTGATGAGCCGCATTCCGGCGGGTACGCGTATTTGATTTCCGTTGTCTGCCATGGGACCACCGAGTAGTTTTCGGGGTGTGCCTGGTAGATCCTCATCTGTCTGGCGCCGTGATACACCTGGTTGGCGAACCCGTAGAACTCCGGGTCACAGTGCGAAGAATCCGGGCACGCGTATCCCATGGCGATCGCGTATCTGGTCTCATTGAGCCGCAGCCCGGAAGCGGTAATCAGCCCCTGCTCTTTCTGGAGCGTCACCAACAAAACCTGGGGGTTAATCCCGCACGACTGGGACGTTTTCCAAATGATCGACGCAGCAGTGTCTCCAACCCCGCCTTCGAACCCGCCTGGGCAGTACTCATCGGGGGTGTACGAGGGGGTATCCTCCCGATACTCAGACAAACAGGGGGTTCCGTCTATCCCGGTGCGACAGCCGTCGTTCCAGGTGTTGACGAAGGCCTCTACCTGTTCTTCGGTCATGGCTGAGGAATCGAAGAATTCCTCGTCCGAAATGATGTTCCCGGGGTCGAATCCCTCGTAGGACAGCGGGGGTGTTCGAGGCTCCGGGGGAAGCACCTCCACCGGCTCCCCCGGCTCCACCAATGAATCGCACGCTCCAAGCCCCAGGGCTACAAAGACCCCGAGGCACAAAGCCAACACCCGGTTTGACCTCAGATGTCCTCCCCTACGTAAAATGCTGATAATCAACACCAAGGAAATTACCGTGACTGACGGCCACAAGTCGAACGCCGCTAACGCCCCTCAAGACAGCCCAGGCAAGAAGCCACGGGAGAACGGGACGCTCCCGAAGACAGAAATTGCGCTTCTAGTCTCAGTTGCCGTAGCACTTTCAATGTTGTTCATCGGCGCCCTTCTGGTGTGGTTGTGGCGCGATTCTCTGCCAGACCCCATCGCGGTCCACTGGGGCACGGTTGGGGAACCGGACGGGTTCGCCAGCCTGGCTGGGTTCATTTGGCCCCTGGTCGGGCTCATGGGTGGGGCCATATTGCTCATGGCCGCCATCGGATTCTCCGCCAAGAACACCTCTGCAAGCATGATCGCGATCCTTAACGGCACCATCGTGTTCCTGGGCGCTATGGGTCTGCTTCTCACGATCTTTTCCGTAGGTCCACAAAGAGGGTTGATATCCGCCGCGGAGGCGAGGTTGTCCTGGTGGGAGCTGGCCGCAGTATTGGGCGGCTCGGCTCTGCTGGGGGTGGTGGCTGCGGTGATTAGCCCTCGCGTGACAGTCCCCGACGCCTCGAGTGGTCCTGGCAAGAATGCTGCCCGCGCATTTCTTCCAGAGGACGAGGTGGTCCTGTGGATCGGGAAAACCAGCATGCGACCTGCCGGTCTGTGGGGGTTCATCGGGCTGATGGCAGTCCTGCTTGGGGGGACAGGTGTTTCCACCGGGTCGTGGGTCCCGTTCTTCGTGACGGTTCCAATCCTGATCTTTATCGCGTTAATGTCTGTTTTCACGATCCGCATTGGCCCGGATGGCTTCTTCGTGAAGTCGTTGCTTGGTTGGCCGAAAAAGCAGGTCCCCTCGTTCCAAATAAACGAGGCGGACACAGTGGAAGTCCACCCCTTCCAACAGTTCGGGGGATGGGGCTACCGATTTCAAACTGACGGTACAGAAGGAATAGTTTTACGAAAAGGCCCGGGCGTGCGGATCCGTTACGGGAACACAAATGAACTTGTGGTGACACTCAATTCGGGCGCAGAGGAAGCAGCTGCCCTGCTGAACACCTACGCGGATCGGGCGCAGGAAGAAGGCCGCTGAAGCAGAACGGTTCGGCAGAAGCCGCTTAGATCCCCAACTCTTTTAGTAGTCGCAGAACGTGGCCCTTCGCCCTTACGTTGTAGAGAGCGACGCTGATCTTCCCGTCTTTATCCACGACAAATGTGGAGCGAATAACGCCTTCGAAGATGCGTCCATAGTTCTTCTTCTGGCCCCACGTACCCCATTGAGTCATGATGGCATGATCAGGATCGGACCCCAGCAGAAAGTTGAGTCCATCCTTTTCCTTAAACTTCTCCAAACGTTCGATGGGATCCGGACTGATTCCGATGACCGTATATCCGGCACCTTTGAGGACGTTCAAGTTGTCGCGGAAATCGCAGGCCTCAGTGGTACACCCCGGCGTCATCGCACGGGGATAAAAGTAGACCACAACCCCCTTGTCTGCCTTCTCAATCAACTGGCCTAAGGTCACTGATCCGTTGGTGGTTTCAACACTGAAATCGGGAGCCGTCGCCCCCACTGCAAGCTGGTTCTCACTCATATCCCCATGGTGCCATGAGCGAAAGCCGATGGACAGTGGCGCTGCCAGCCCCGTGTTACTTTTGAACTATGCGCGAGGTGGCGCAATCAGAAAACAACCAAGAAGAAAGAATGAGGCGAGTTTTATGGCTGAACTCAAAGACTTCGGACCAGCGCCGTACGTCGTCGACATTGAAGACGCGACCGTGGAAAACGAAACATTCCGCACAGCCCTGTGGACTGGGGAATTCCTCCAGATGACCGTCATGTCAATCCCGGTTGGGGGCGACATCGGCTTTGAGGTGCACCATGACACCGACCAGTTCCTGCGACTAGAGCAAGGGCGCGGACTGGTGCAGATGGGACCGACCAAGGACGAATTCACTTTCGAACAGGAAGTGGAAGATGACTGGGCCGTTCTGGTGCCGACCGGTGTTTGGCACAACATCACCAATATCGGGGATGTGCCGATGAAGGTTTACTCCATCTACGCTCCCCCGCACCACGCTCACGGGACGGTCCACCAGACCCAGGCTGATGATCACGACGATCACGACCACCACGATCACTAGGAAGGTCGTATAAACGACCGATCAGTAAAGGGGTGTGCGGGGGGAACTTGTGTTCTCCTTCGCGCACCCCTTTTGGTCTAGACAACACGTTCGCCGTTGACAGGAGTCACCATATTCTCTCAAATGAACTCATTCGAGAGAATACCTGGGAGGAGTCACACCCAACACGCGCCCCACATTGGAGCTTTTCGGCGTGCCACTATGTGCCGGGCCCGTTGTGTGTCAGTTGGTTGGGGTCGGATTGATCGGCTATGACTGTTTCGCTGGGTTTTGCTGCTGAGGATATTGCTGGGTGTGTTCGTGAGTGTTTGCGCGTGCTTCACGGTTCGAAGCGACTAGTGGTTATGGCTTAGGGATTAGCCGCCTACCGAAGTTCCTCCACGTCTTCGCCATAGCTACATTTCTCTTCAATCCATTAGGGACGATCTAGAAAACTGTGACACTTCATTGACAGCCGCAAGACCTCGCGCAATACGGCTCAGCCGCCAGTGTCTACCCCAAGATCACCGGCAGGGGGCACCCACTTTGTTTCACAACACTGTTCCCTGTCCCTATTGTGGTTCCCGGACCTCTTGGTGCCACCCTTTAGGGTCATTACCTATTCATAACGTGGACATTAAGGACAGCGAAGCACATCCGGGACAGCGAAGCACATCCGGGACAGGGAAGCGCTTTGGGGCCGAGCCCCCCTGAGCCGGGGAGCGCCCCGCTGATTCCAAACAGGTTGCCAAACGCCGGGCGAGGTGCAGACCTGGAAGTGACAGCCAGAGGCTGTTGCCCCGAGGTGTTTTCAAAGTCGCACTAGGGAGAGACCTCCCTAATGCAGATCGGGTAACGATTTGCCATAAGCTGCGCGGCACGCCATAACGCAACTCGGTTGCGGAGTTTCCTTCTTCAACTCACGAACCACGCCGACTATTCGCAACGATCTAGCGGTGCGCGCGGGGAGACTTGAACTCCCACGTCGTAAGACACTGGAACCTAAATCCAGCGCGTCTGCCAATTCCGCCACGCGCGCAGGGCTCAACGATTTTACCGTGCTTCACCCGCTTTGGTCACCACGGATTGAGAGCAGCCGGTCACATCGGTTGTTCTCGCCCTCTTTACCTACCTGACGGGCGCCGCAGTTTACCCACTTGGCGGGTGCCGCAGTTTACCCACTTGGGGGGGCCGCAGTATACCTACCTGACGGGTGCGGCAGTTTACCTATTTGGCGGGTGCCGCAAGCATTCCCGTTCGAGCGTGCCTCTCCCCCACCCGCGCGGAACTTGAAATCGTTCCCTCCGCGATGACCCGCGTGCCCTTGTAGAGCACTAAGGACTGCCCCGAAGCAACCCCACGAATCGGTTCCGAAAGCTCTGTGACCAGGGCACCGTCAGCGACAACGTCCAGCGCCTCAACAACGGAGGGGGTGCCGTGCGCGCGGATTTGGACGGTGAGGAGGTCCGAGGGGACATCGTTCAAACCCCTGCCTGCAAAGGTGGGGCCGAAGGATCGCTGGGTGTCCTCGTTCAGATCCAAGGCGAGTGGGTCAACGTACCAAACCATGTCTTCGGTGGTTATCTGATCAACGCTGAGGAGCTCGGAGGCTCCGACCACCACCACGTTCGTTTTCGGGTCGGTGGAAAGAACGTAGCGAGGTTTCCCGTCGGCTGCTGGCCGTTCAAGCCGCAGACCTTTCCGCTGTCCCACGGTGAATTGGTAGTGGCCCTGGTGCTCCCCGATCTTGTTGCCCTCGACATCGACAATCATTCCGGGCTGTTCGCCGAGGTTTCGACGCAAGAACCCTGCAGTGTCACCATCGGGAATGAAACAGATGTCATACGAGTCCGGCTTGTTAGAAACCCCCAGCCCTCGTTTCTCCGCCTGCTGGCGCACCCACTCCTTGGAGGGGGCGTCGCCGAGGGGAAGCACCACTCGGGAAAGTTCCTCTTGCCCGATCACGGCTAGAACGTACGACTGATCTTTGGCCTCATCTAAACCCCGATGCAGTTCGGGGCCATCTGGTCCATCGATTCGCCGGGCGTAGTGACCCGTGCACACCGCGTCAAAACCAAGCGCCCTGCCCCGCTCTGCCAGTTCCCGAAACTTCACGAACTCGTTGCAGCGAACGCAGGGGTTGGGGGTGTGTCCGGCACGGTACTCGGAAAGGAAATCATCAACCACGGTCTGTTCGAACTGCTCTGCAAGATCCCACACGTAGTAGGGAATCCCAATGATCTCAGCCGCCCGCGCAGCATCTTCTGAGTCCTCGATAGAACAGCATCCTCGCGCACCCAGTCGGCATGATTGGGGTTCTGCGGACAGTGCCATGTGAACAGCGGTGACATCGTGTCCGGCCTCTACTGCCAATGCTGCGGCGACCGCGGAGTCAACTCCCCCAGACAGTGCTGCCAAAACCCTCATCGTCCACCCCCGTTCATCCGAACAAATCCATTCGTTTCGCACTCTCCAATGCTGTTGGAAGAGCGGCAACTAGCCGATCAATATCGTCTTCGCGCGTATCTGACCCGAGCGAGACCCTCAAGACTCCCAAGGCTTCTTGCTCGCTTCGGCCCATCGCCAGCAACACTTCACTGGGGCGAGTCACCCCCGCGTGGCAAGCAGAACCCGCGGAGGCCATGATGCCCGCTCTGTCTAACTCAAGCAAGATCACCTCCGGATGTCTTGTGGAAAGACTCAGGTGAATGATCCCGGGAACCGACTCGGCAGTCTCTGTTGGCAGTATCCCGGGTGGGAGGGCGGAAAGCAGTCGGGCTCGGAGCAGCCCGTGACGGGCCCGCCTCTCCCCGACTTCCCGCACGGCTTCTTCTGCCGCGACTGACAGTGCCACAGCGCCGGCAACGTCCGGGGTTCCTGACCGGATCTTGCGCTCTTGATCCCCACCGGGCCTGTCGGTCACAATCGGGATTCCTCTTTTAACCAGCAAGGCACCTGTGCCCACCGGAGCGCCAAACTTGTGTCCGCCAAGCGTGAGCAAGTCCAAACCCGATTCATGGAAATGCACGGGGAGGTTCCCCACCGCTTGCGTGGCATCAGAATGGGCGAGGACGCCGGTTGCCTGCGCCCTTGAAACCAGTTCGCCTATTGGCTGGATAACCCCAGTCTCCGAGCACACCCAGCACATGCTGGCCAGCGCCACCTGATCCCAGGTCCCATCAGTGGCACCTCCGTCAGATCCGGTTGCCTTGAACTGGGTGCACGCAACGTCCGTCAAACCGTCGTATCCCACGGGAAACAGAGCCCATCGGAGCCCAGCATTTTGGGCGACGCGTCCCTGGTTCCGTACCGCCGGATGCTCGATACCGGAACCAGCGACTATGTCCCGTCCGGTCTTTTCGAAAGCGCCCTTCGCCGCCCCAACTACGCCGAGGGCAGCCGACTCTGTAGCACCAGAAGTGAAGACCACTTCCGCCCGATCCGCACCTAATGCGTCAGCGAGGCGTTCCCTGGCATCCTCGAGCATCCTCCGCGCCGCGCGTCCCCCGCTGTGCAACGCTCCCGGATTGCCCGGAGAAGTCTGCAGGAAACGCGTCACCTCCAACCACGCTGCTTGCGCAGTTGGCCTCAGCGGGGTGGTCGCCGCGTGGTCTAAGTAAACGCGCGGCTGGCTGTTTTCAGGCATCGGCCCCTCGGGCACGAAGCTCCTCAATAGCCGCTGGCACTACTTCGGAAACATCGCCGATCACAGTGAAGTCCGCCAACTCGGCAATGGGGGCATCTGGGTCGTCAACGACTGCAACTATCTTCTCGGACGCCAACATCCCGCAGGTGTGGTGCACCGCGCCTGACACGCCTAGACCAACATAGAGCTTCGGAGCAATTGAAAGGCCAGTTTGGCCGATCTGAGCCGAACGCCCAACCCAGCCCTCGTCACATGCCACACGTGTCGCGCCCACCGCGGCGCCCAGCAGGTCGGCAAGTTCCTCAACAAGGTCGAAGTCGCCGTCTACGCCCCGGCCAGCGACCACGGCAACGTCTGCTTCATTTAGACCGATTCGTGCCCCGCCGTCAATCCGAGCGCTCTGGTCAACGACAACGTCTTTTGCACCACGAGAAAGATCGAACTTCAGCGCCTCAACCTGAGCCGCTCCAGGCGTGACGTCCGAGGTGCTTCCTGCTCCGGTTCGGAACGCCAAGACGGGCACGCCGCCTCCAACACTGAAAGTGGTTCGCCAAGCTCCCGCAAGCGCGGTCTTTCGCGCCACAAAGTGGTCCCCTTCCACTTCTACTTCCCCCACGTCGCCGGCAGCCCCTGATTCCAGCCGCACTCCCAGCATTGCTGCGACGGCGCGGCCACGGTACGTAGACACCACGAACACCGCACCCAGATCGCCAACCCGTTCCACTGCGGCAATCATCGCATCCGTGATTCCGGCAGGGACACGAGGGGAAAACCCCTCGGCCTCAGCGACAAAAACTGTCTGCACGCCCGCGGCTGCGAGCGCATCAGTGTCGGGCTCAGGAACCAGCGAGAGTGCGTAGACGTCCGCGCTGGAGAGCTCCCGAGCGCGCCTTACCACTGCTTCGGAAGCAGCCGTCAAAGACCACTTCCCGTCGCCGTTGTTTTCGTGGTCCACCAGGACCAGCACGGGTTTGGAAAGTGTTTGTTCCGCGCTCATTTTGCGCCCCCCGTTTCCACCAAGAAGGACTCCAGATAATCTGCCAATTTCTTTCCGCCGTCCCCAGAGTCGGTGACAACCACACCGGCACCCCTGGTCACTTCCTCCGCGTCAATCACCATCGTCGACGCTCCTGCATCGGGCCCAGTGGGCATTTCCAGCCCAACTTCTTCCAATTCTGAAAGTGAAACCTGGTCCAGCGGCTTCTGCCGGGCGGCTCGCATCGTTTTGAAGTTGGGGAAACGAGGCTCGTTGATTTGATCAGTAACGCTCACAATCGCCGGGGTGCGGGCGCTAAGAGTGTCTTCCCAGCCATCAGCGTTTCGGGTAACCGTGATGTTCCAGGGCCCCTCGCCCTCCACCGTCACGCTCTGTGCTAGATCAAGAAGCGGCCAGTCGAGGACTGCAGCCATCGCGGGAGCAAGCATGGAGGTCATCCCGTCCAGGGAGGCCATGCCCGTTAACACTGCGTCGACCGGGCCGTCCTGTTCAATCATGCGAACTGCGGACGCCAAGACCTGGGCAGTTGTAGGCGCATCTGACCCTTCAAGTGCAGGATCGCTGATCACCAGGCCTTTGTCGGCTCCCATCTGGAGCGCTCGGAACACGCTTTCCTCAGCGTCCTCAGGCCCCATGGTCACCGCGATAACTTCGCCACCGCGCTCCTCAACAAGGCTGACTGCTTCCTCAATCGCATATTCATCGAGTTCATTCAAAACATCATCTTCGCCGCGAACAACGCGGCCGTCCTCGATCCGCCGGTCCCCGGCAGCATCCGGAACGTGTTTTACGCACACCACTATTCTCATATTCCAAGCTTGCCATGCTCTGCGCGTCCCCTGTTCGTGATGTTCGGCGCCTTAGTGTGCGGACTGGCCCACATGAGGCATACTTTCGCCGCGGAACACCACGGTGAAACAATGTGCAACCATAGACTTAGACGCGAAGAGTCGGACCCACCCAATCGGGAGCGCTCCCGAAGCGCTCACGTAACAAGGCGAAGGTATGAGTGACAACCATCTAAGCCGTCCGACGGACACGGTGCTACGTCCGTCAAGACAACGGGTACATCAACCGAACCCGGATCCGGAACGCCTTGGCGTATTCCCCTCCCCCACGGGCGGGTTGGACATCGCAGTTGTTGCGCCCCACGCAACCGCTGTCGACTTCTGTGTCCGTGTCGGTGAAAACAACGGCCGCATGGAGCAACGCTGGTCACTTATGGGCCCCATTCACGGCGTGTGGCACGGACACATCGATGGTCTGGGCGAAGGCACCGTCTATGGCTTCCGAGCATTTGGTCCATGGGACCCCGATGGCGGCCTGTATTACAACCCCTCAAAACTCCTGCTGGACCCCTATGGTCGCGGCCTAGCTGGAACTCCTGAACTATCCCCAGCCATTCACGCTCACCACGTCGATCATGAGCTCTACCCCTCCACTTATCCGTTGGCCCGTTCCAACCTCAACTCCGCTCTGCACATGCCCCACTCGGTAGTGGTTGGAAGCCACTTCGACATCGCGGAACACCCAAACATCCCTCGTGATGAAACCGTGGTGTACGAACTGCACGTCAAAGGATTCACCAAAAACTTCCCAGATATGCCCGAGGAGTTTCGGGGAACCTACGCGGGGCTGGCCCACCCAACCGCCATCGCTCACCTGAAGAAATTGGGGATCACAACAGTCGAGTTGCTTCCGGTTCACGCCAAGATGGATGAGCCCTTCCTAACGGACCGCGGTCTGACCAACTACTGGGGATACAACACAATGTCGTTCTTCTCCCCAGAACCCTCGTTCGCAACGGCTGCCGCCCAAGAAGCTGGGGCCCAAGCAGTGATCGATGAGTTCCGTGGAATGGTCTCCATCCTCCATAAGAATGGGCTCGAGGTGATCCTAGACGTCGTCTACAACCACACCAGTGAAGGCGGAGATGGGGGGCCGACGGTTTGTTGGCGAGGCTTGGACTCGTTGATGTACTACCGCCGGATGCCGGAGCGACCCCGAACGATGATCGATGACACCGGTTGTGGGAATACGCTGAACTTCTCTGAGCAAAGGGTTGTGCAGATGACCCTGGACTCGTTGCGTTACTGGGTTGAAGAAATGGGCGTTGACGGCTTCCGCTTTGACCTGGCAACGACTCTGGCACGCCTGGACACCGGGTTCACCCCATATCATCCGTTCCTGGTCGCGGCCGCCTCCGACCCTGTACTCCGGGATCGCAAGCTGATCGTTGAACCCTGGGACATTGGTTTAGGCGGGTGGCAAACGGGTAACTTCCCAATTCCGTTCGAGGAATGGAATGACAGATACCGCGATTCTGTCCGCAAGTTCTGGCTGACGGACTTTCAGCAACAGGCTGCTGGCCGCCCCGTTTCCGGACCAAACGACTTGGCTACCCGACTCTCGGGTTCCGCCGACATGTTCTGGCGTCGCAACGGTGCGGAACGAACACCGAATGCGTCCGTCAATTTCATCACGGCACACGACGGTTTCACTATGGCCGACCTGACAATGTACGACCATAAGCACAACCTGGCGAACCTGGAAAACAACCAGGACGGCTCCACGAATAATCACTCTTGGAACCATGGAATCGAGGGAACCTCGGGCACCTCCGCGATGATCGTTGATGTTGGAGACTCCGAGGGCCTGGTAGAAGACCTCCAGTTCGTCCGCGAGCGTTCCCAACGCAACCTGATGGCAACCCTGCTTCTATCCACCGGCACACCGATGATCACGTCCGGGGATGAGTTCGGCCGCACCCAATACGGCAACAACAACGCCTACTGCCAAGACTCCCCCATCTCCTGGGTGGACTGGGACATGGACAAGTCTCAAAGAAAACTCTTGGCGATGACGGAATACCTACTGGAACTGCGTAACACCCACCCTGTTTTGCGTCCCAAGAATTTCGCCACCGGCCAGGTGTTGGAGGGGGACGTGATCCCTGACGTTTCGTGGTTCGCCCGCGACGCGAAAGACATCGCCTCGGACGCTTGGTCAGATCCTTACAATCGCGTGTTCCAAATGCGACGCTCCGGTTTCCCGATGGGAGACGTTGACGCGCTGGTCGTGTTCAACGGAACCATGAATGTCGCAGAAGTGACACTTCCAGAAAACCGTGGGCAGCAGTGGGTGGAAGTTTATGACACCTCCTGGATCACTGTGAAACATGGCGGGGTGTCCGGCCCCGACAGCGCATCGGAGGAGGGCGAGGTGTTCGCACCATCCCACACCTTCCGAATGGAGCCGCAGTCAATGATGCTCTTCCTCTCCACGAAACGGGAGGCACCCGCAATCGAAGAGCCACCTGAACCTGAAGTCGCCGACGAAAGCCCCGCGCCAAAGGACAAAGCCGGCAGCAAATCATCCAAGAAAGAGAAGAACGACTAGGGCGCACCTGTGCCGCACCGGTCGTAGCGCCGAGGTTCACCGCGTCAGCATTTGACGCCGGTGGGAGGGGTTTGCCGTTTCGAAGGTAAGATCGCAGGCATGTCTAACGTAACCACCAACGAAACAGGCGCCTCAAGAGCGGACGCAGACAACGTCGCGAACTCGGTAAGCACAGCTTCTGTGCGGAAAGCGATCGAAAGATCAGCAGAGATCGAAAAAGAGATCGATCGTGACCCTTCCCAGTTCAGAATGCTCACGGGGGATCGCCCCACAGGAAAGCTCCATCTCGGCCACTATTTCGGAACCCTCAAAGGGCGTGTCGAACTGCAAAACCGTGGGGTTGAAACCTGGGTGCTGGTTGCGGACTACCAGGTGATTACTGACCGGGACGTCGTTGGCCCGTTGAAGGAACGCGTCCTGGGGCTGGTTACCGATTACCTGGCTTGCGGAATTGATCCTGCCAAGACAACCATCTTCAACCACTCTGCTGTCCCCGCGTTGAATCAGCTAATGATTCCCTTCCTCGCACTTGTCACTGAATCGGAACTTCACCGCAACCCGACAGTTAAGTCAGAATTGGAAGCCACTCAGGGGCGCGCCATGTCAGGCCTGCTGCTCACCTACCCGGTGCACCAGGCAGCCGACATCATGTTCTGCAAGGCCAACATTGTCCCGGTTGGGCAAGACCAGCTCCCCCACCTGGAACTCTGCAGACAGATCGCGTCCCGCTTTGATCGTCGTTTCGGACGGGCGCACAAGGATCAGCCCGTCTTCCGACGCCCTGACGCTCTTTTGTCAAAAGCCCCTTACATTCTCGGCACTGACGGCCAGAAAATGTCGAAGTCGCGGGGGAACACGATTGAGCTGGCGATGACCGCTGATGAAACGGCTTCCATGCTTAAACGCGCGAAGACTGACTCCGACCGGAACATCACTTACGACCCAGTGAACCGGCCAGAAGTTTCCAACCTTCTCCTGCTGGCTTCTTTGGCGACGGGCGAGGATCCCCGGGTGATTGCCGACCAGATTGGGGACGGCGGCGGCGGTGCCCTGAAGCAGGTTGTTACCGAGGCTTTGAACGACCACTTGGCCCCGATCCGAAAGCGGCGCGCAGAACTAGAAAAGGACCCCCAGTACTTGGAGGCCGTCCTTGCCGCAGGTAATGAACGCGCGAACGTGGAAGCTAATCGAACCCTGCTTGAGGTTCGAGAAGCGATGGATATGATCTACGGCTGAATCTCAGCGCTTCCTGGCCCAGGGAGTGCTGAGATTTCGCCACGTCACCCTCCCAGCGTGGTGTGAGCCTGCGAAGAATCGGTGGAGGGCTCTGCGTTGACGACCAGCCCCAGTTCGCTATCACCGGACATCAAAGGGTTGTGTGGAACTACGCGTAGCCCGAAACCGACAGACCCTGAGACGGCCAGTTCATCGGAGGCTTCGAAGACGTCACAGCCGTCCTCGTCCAACCCCGTCCGCTTTAGCGCAATGACAGATTCATCGGTTATTTGGTCTTCACCGATTACGCGTCCAAACACCATTTGAACCTGCACGTCCTGGGCGCTCAAACCGCCCAGGGACACCTTGGCTTGAACGCGGATGCTGTCGCCCAGTTCAGCGACGTCTGGTAAGGAGACCCCCACAAAGTCGATGTGAACGTCACCCCACGCTTGGCGAACTCGATGTTTCCACTGCGCCAGGTCTTCAGCGTTGTGGTACGGCGGCTCATCCAACTCGCGGCACGCTTTGGCGATCGGCGTGTAAAGACGCTCAACATAGTCGCGCACCATCCGTGTTGCCTGAACTTTTGGCCCCAGTGTCGCCAGGGTGTGGCGCACCATTTCTATCCATCGACGAGGGATCCCGTCCTGGTCGCGATCGTAGAAGCGCGGGGCAACCGTGTTTTCGATTAGGTCGTAAAGGGCTGCGGCCTCAATTTGGTCTCGGCGCCCAGGGTCGGCGACTCCGTCCGCGGTGGGGATGGCCCAACCGTTAGAGCCGTCGTACATCTCATCCCACCAACCGTCCAATATCGACAGGTTGAGGGCTCCGTTCAGAGCACACTTCATGCCCGAGGTCCCAGAAGCCTCCAATGGACGCAGCGGGTTGTTCAACCACACGTCGCAACCAGGCACCAGCATGCGCGCCAAACCCATGTCGTAGTTGGGGAGGAAGAGGATGCGGTCGCGCACCCTCGGGTCATCGGAGAACTGCACCAGGCGCTGGATCAGAGAGACACCCTGCTCATCATCGGGGTGAGATTTCCCTGCGATCACCAACTGCACGGGCTGTGTCGGATGCGTGAGCAGCCGGAGCAAGCGGTCGGGGTCGGAGAGCATCAAAGTCAAGCGCTTATACGTCGGCACTCTGCGAGCAAAACCAATGGTCAAAATGTCCGGGTCTAGCACGCTGTCAGTCCAACCAACCTCCGCGGGGGAAGCACCCCGCTCCAGCCAGGACTGGCGCATCCGCTGGCGCGACTCGTGTACCAGTTTGGTTCGCAACTCTTTGCGCATGTCCCACAGAACCTCTGTTGGGACGCCGCCCTGAGAGCCTTCGGCGAGCCACATGGAGCCCTCAGAATCCTGCTCGGGCGTCAAGTAGTCATACGCCATTGCCGTGAACGCGGGATCACGCCAGGTCGGGCCGTGAACCCCGTTCGTGACCGAGGTGATTGGAACGTCTGCAACATCAAAGCCCGGCCACAGCATATGGAACATATTGCGCGAGGTTTCCCCGTGTAACTTCGCCACGCCATTAGCCATGCGCGCCATCCGCAACCCAAGAATCGCCATGTTGAAGACGTGGGGGTTCCCGCCCTCGTACGTTTCTTTCCCCAAGTCCAAGACCGATTCAACGTCGACGTTGGGCAGTGGCACCACGTTCAGGTACTGACGCACCAAGTTCTTGTCAAACCTGTCAATTCCCGCGGGAACAGGAGTGTGGGTGGTGAACAAGGTCGCAGCCTTGACCGCCTCAATCGCAGCACCAAAACTCATAGCCGCGTCAGATTCCATTAGCTCCCGCAAGCGCTCGATTGCCATGAAACCGGCATGGCCCTCGTTGCAGTGGTAAACATCCGGGTGAGGTGCCCCCGTGATCCGTTCATATTCGCGTAGGGCCTTGACTCCCCCTATACCGAGGAGGAGTTCTTGTTCCAGTCGGTGCTGGGCGGACCCGCCGTAGAGCCGGTCGGTGACAGACCTGGAAGCCTCATCATTCTCCGGCACGTTGGAATCCAACAGGAGGAGAGGGGCCCGGCCCACGTTCGCCTCCCAGACCTGCGCGTGCAGTTCCCGTCCGGCGGGCAAAGGAATTGAGACCAGAACCCTATCGCCGTTGGTTTCCCTCAGCAGAGTCAAGGGGAGGTTGTTCGGGTCCAGCAATGGGTATGTCTCACGTTGCCACCCGTCGCGGGTCAAGGATTGGCGGAAATATCCTGCACCGTAAAGCAGCCCAATACCGGTGATCGGAACCCCCAAATCGGAGGCAGACTTCAAGTGGTCGCCAGCCAGAATCCCGAGGCCGCCCGAGTACTGCGGCATCACCTCGGTAACACCAAACTCAGCGGAGAAATAGGCGATCGACTCCGGCTTACCCTCCACTTGGAAGGCGCGTTGGTACCACTTGTCCTCGGTCAAATACTCTTCCAGGTCCTCCGCGAGTTGCTGTGCTTGCAACGCAATACCAGCGTCTGCCGCCAACTGTTCGAAGCGTGACGGTGAGATCTCTCCCAGCAACGCCACCGGGTCGTGTCCCACCCGCTCCCACGCTTCTGGGTCAAGCGAAGCGAAAAACTGAACCGTTGGGTGGTGCCAGCTCCACCTGAGGTTGCGCGCAAGAACATCTAAAACTTGGAGGTCTTGCGGAAGGACCGTGCGGACAGTAAAGCGGCTTATAGCTCTCATAACGCCAATCCTAGAGGATTAGTGTGGGGCGGATCACGGCGTGGCCCGATTTAATAGTGCTGTAACTAATGGTTCACCAAGTTGTGCTGACTGGAAGATAAGATACTTCTCGTGAGTGCAAACAATAATCGTCTGATTTCCCGTATTCCTGCTGTCGAGCTCTTCCCAGTGGTGGAGTATTCAACCCTTCCCGCCAAGGCCACGGAGTTCGAGGCCTTCCCGATTCGGGCCACGGTCTTTCGCGAAGGACACGACCAGTTCGCGGCCGAAGCTGTACTGCTGACCCCTGAAGGTAAAGAGCATTCTCGTGCTCGCATGTATGACATCCTCCCGGGACGTTCCCGGTTCGAAGCGTGGGTCATGCCTGACCGGCCGGGGGCGTGGACCTTCAGGGTCGACACGTGGTCAGATCCGTGGGCCACTTGGAAGCATGATGCCGAGCTCAAGATCAAGGCCGGCGTGGATGCAGAGCTGATGTGTGAGGAAGGTGCAAGAGTCCTCGAACGCGCCCTGACGGGGAAGATCAGGACAGCCCCTCGTCCACCACGGATGCCCGCTTACAAGAGGGTCAAGCCGACCGCCGCGGCCGCTAAGAAACTCCAAAGCGCGATTGAGACTCTCCGAAAGACGGACACCACTCCCCTCAGCCGATTCGTCGCCGCGACCTCCCCCGCCGTTGAACAGGTGATGGAACGGTACCCACTTAGGGATCTGATCGAGGCAACCGCGAAGTTCCCCCTCCAAGTTGACCGCAGAGCAGCTCTGTACGGCTCTTGGTATGAGATTTTCCCTCGTTCCATCGGCGCGGAGAAGCGAGAAGACGGGACCTGGGTCTCCGGCACGCTTCGCACGGCGATGGAGGACATCCCCCGCATTGCCGACATGGGGTTCACGGTCTTGTACCTCACCCCCGTTCACCCGATCGGAACCACGTTCAGGAAGGGCCGCAACAACGCGACTGAAGCAGTAGAAGGCGACCCCGGCTCCCCGTACGGAATTGGGTCACCGGAAGGCGGCCACGACGCCATCAACTCCGACTTGGGCGACTTCGAAGATTTCGACGCACTGGTTGCAGCAGCCGCGGACGCGGGGATGGAAGTTGCCATGGACTTGGCGCTCCAAGCCTCCCCTGACCACCCGTGGGTGCAGGAACACCCGGAGTGGTTTTCCGAGCGCGCGGACGGTTCCATCGCTTACGCGGAGAACCCTCCCAAGAAATACCAGGACATCTACCCTCTGAACTTCGACAATGACCCCGAAGGCATTTACAAGGCAATCATCGCCGTTGTCGAAAAGTGGATCAGCCACGGCGTCCGCATCTTCCGTGTGGATAACCCTCACACCAAGCCTCTTACCTTCTGGGAACGCTTCTTGCGGTACATGAACAAGACCCACCCAGGAGTGCTGTTCCTGGCCGAGGCTTTCACGAAGCCGGCCATGATGCGCACCCTGGGCATGATCGGGTTCCAGCAGTCCTACACGTATTTTGCTTGGCGCGTTGAGAAAGAGGAGATCGAGGATTACCTGGTCGAACTTTCCAACGAAACAGCACACGTGCTGCGGCCCGCGTTCTGGCCCACCACGCACGACATTTTGACGCCTCAAATGACAACCGGTGGCACAGCAGTGTTCGCTCTTCGAGCAATGTTGGCTGCGACGGGCTCACCGACCTGGGGTATCTACACCGGGTACGAACTGGTTGAAAACGTGCAGCGGCCTGGTTCCGAAGAGCAGATCGACAACGAGAAGTATGAGTACCGGCCCCGCGACTGGGAGCAGGCAGAGCTTTACGGCATCACTAATCTGCTCACGAAGTTGAACCAGGCCCGTGCGAAGCACCCCGCCCTCCAACAGCTCCACCAGTTGAGCCTCCTGTCGACGTCTTCAGACAAGATTCTCGCCTTCTCCAAGCACGTGCCGAAGAGGTTCTCTCCTACGGGCGAGGATGACACGATGATTGTGGTCATAAGCCTGGACCCGCACCATGAGGTAGGCGGAGAGGTTTACATCGGTGCCGACTGGCTCTGGGCGCCTGACACCAACAACCCGCAGTCACCCGCTTATGACCGTGTCGGAAAGTCATTCCGACTGAACATGGTCGATGAACTGGATGGCCGCGAATATGTGTGGACTCCGGCGAACTATGTGAAGTTCTCTCCCTGGGAAAGAATGGGACACGTTTTCTGGGTTAAGAGCTTTACAATCGAGGACTGACGCAGACCAACGCGGGACAGGAACAGAACGATGCGCAGACGCCCGGAGTCTCAGGCGAACTACTTCGCGAAAGCGGTCGAGGGGTGGGTTCGAAGGCAACGCTGGTTCCCTCGAACCACGTCACCCCTCGTCGCTGATGCCCTGTGGGAACTCCGCCCGGACGTTTACATCCTGGTGATGCGGGCCGGGGACGACGGGCCGCTGCTGCAAGTTCCTCTGGTGGTCGCGCAGAAGAAATCTGAACGCGACCGCGATTCAGTGGGTAATTCGGTACCCGTGGGTGAGCTGAGCGACGCGCTCCTCTTCGACGGCACGGCACTGGCAGAGTTCTGGCAGGCGTGGGCCGCTGTGGCCGAGGTGACCAGGGGTACCCGGGACGGGCTGTTGAAGTCAGCGTCCAAGGTGAGGCCCTTAGGGGTTGAGCAGTCAAATACGTCCGTGCTTCTGCTGGGGTCTGAAGACCCGCTCCTGGCGAAGGCTTTCAGGGTGCTCCACGCGGGAGCGCACCCTGAAGTTGAAATCCCAAGCGCCCTCACAAATGACAACTGGCCCGGGGTGGCACCCGTGTGGGCGTACTGGGATCTGCCCCAGGAAAACGCAGAAGGCCTTTGTTCCGCTGTGGTCTCCACTGCTGTGCAGGAGGCGGCCGACGGGTTCGACTACTTCGTTGAGATGGCCACTCAGGGTAAGGACCCCTCCGCCACCGCTGAGACCCTCGGTTCCCTAATCGGCTCCTTGCACAACCGGCTCGCAGACCTGCTCGGAGAAAGTGAGCCACCATCCGTGGGCGAGGTGAGGTCGCAGTTAGAAGACGCCCTGTCCGATGCCGCACAACACGGGTTGTCATCAGACGAAGCCGACGCCGTGAAACACCACCTCTGTGCAAACGGTTTGCTGCCTGACAGTCTCGAAACCAAGCCGATCCGAATCCACGGGGACCTGCACCTTGGGCAGCTGTTGCGCTCAGGGCAGGGCCAGTGGGTGGTCGTCGATTTTGAGGGCGAACCCCTGCGGGACCTGGCCGCACGCCGGCGCCCGGCTCTCCCGATGCGCGATGTGGCGGGGATGCTCCGATCGTTCGACTACGCCGCGGTTGCCGGCCGCGCCGAAGACCCAAAGTGGGCCAAATCCGCGCGAGAAGCGTTCTTGCGTGGCTACGACACCAGTCGGCTCCTCACGGAGGAAGACCGCGCAGTCCTCGACGCGCTGGAGCTAGAAAAAGCGCTGTACGAGGTGTCCTATGAAGGCCGCTTTCGTCCCGATCGCCTGCCAATCCCTCTCGAGGCCGTTCGGAGGATCGTCAATCCCCTCTGACCAGGGAACGATAGAAAAAGGCTCTCGCTAAGCGCAGAAAAAAACATGCCCCGTCCAGTCGCGAATAGCCACAGACTGCGCCACTCCGTGAGAGACTTAGATCATGAATACAGTCCCTGTTCCTGTCCCAGGCGACGTGCTTGATGCCGTCGCGTATGGCCATCATCATTCACCACACTCGGTCCTCGGAGCTCACCCGGGAGAAGACGGCGTAACAATACGCACAGTCCGCCACCTCGCTGATGAGGTAACAGTCGTCACCCCCGATGGTGATTTCCCCGCCGTTCACGAACAGAACGGCATATGGGTGACAGTTATCCCAGGAGATGAGATCCCGGATTACCGCATCAAGGTTCGCTACGGCGACTCCGAAACCGTCGTGGACGACCCCTACCGTTTCCTTCCCACCCTGGGAGAAATGGACCTCCACCTGTTCCAGGAGGGCCGCCATGAAGAACTCTGGAAGGTCCTGGGAGCCCACATTCGTGATTACTCAGGCCCCATGGGCGACGTTGAAGGTGTCGCTTTCTCGGTTTGGGCCCCGAACGCTCGCGCCGTGCGAGTTGTGGGCGACTTCAACTATTGGGACGGAAACGGAAGTTCCATGCGTTCGCTTGGATCTTCCGGCGTGTGGGAACTATTCATCCCTGACGTGCAGATAGGCGCCCGATACAAGTTTGAGATCCAGGGCCCTGACGGGAACTGGTTCCAAAAGGCTGATCCGATGGCCCGGGCCACAGAGGTCCCCCCGGCCACCGCTTCCGTGGTCACCAAATCTGAGTACGTTTGGGGTGACGAGGAATGGCTGGAGAAACGCGCTGCCAAGAACCCCCACAAGGGTCCGGTGTCTATCTATGAGATGCACCTGGGGTCCTGGAAGCAGGGGCTGTCATACCGCGAACTCGCTGACCAGGTTGCCCCCTACCTGGAAGAGATGGGTTACACGCACGTTGAGCTCATGCCTGTCATGGAGCACCCGTTCGGGGGATCCTGGGGATACCAGGTCACCTCGTACTACGCCCCCACATCCCGGTACGGATACGCAGATGACTTCCGGTACTTTGTGGACACGATGCACCAGCACGGCATCGGCGTCATCCTGGACTGGGTGCCAGCGCACTTCCCCAAGGACTCCTGGGCGCTGGCGCGGTTCGATGGAACGCCGCTGTATGAAGATCCTGACCCACTCCGCGGCGAACACCCCGACTGGGGAACGTTGATCTTCAACTACGGCAGGAACGAAGTCCGCAACTTCCTGGTTGCGAATGCCCTGTACTGGATTGAGGATTTCCACGTCGATGGGATGCGTGTCGATGCGGTCGCATCGATGCTGTATCTGGATTACTCGCGCGAGGACGGCCAGTGGCGGCCAAACCAGTTCGGCGGCCGGGAGAACTTGGAAGCCATCCAGTTCATCCAGGAATCGAACGCGACGGCCTACAAGCGGAATCCGGGCATCATGATGATCGCCGAGGAATCCACCGCGTGGCCAGGCGTCACCGCCCCCACCTCAGGCGGCGGCCTGGGCTACGGCTTGAAGTGGAACATGGGCTGGATGAATGACACGTTGCGGTACATGCAGGAAGACCCTGTGAACCGTCGCTGGCACCACGGGGAACTCACGTTCTCACTGGTGTACGCGTTCTCTGAGAACTTTGTTCTTCCGCTTTCGCATGACGAGGTGGTGCATGGGAAGGGCTCTATCCTCGCGAAGATGCCGGGTGATAAGTGGCAGAAACTGGCAAACCTTCGTGCACTGTACGCCTACCAGTGGTCCCATCCGGGTAAGCAGCTCCTCTTCATGGGACAGGACTTGGCTCAAGAAGGCGAATGGTCGGAGTCATACAGCCTGGATTGGTGGCTGCTGGACTTCCCCGATCATGAGGGAGTGAACAAGCTGGTAGCGGATCTGAACGAGGTTTACGCTACCTCCCCCGCCCTCTGGGACGACGACTACACCGGGTTTGAGTGGATCGATGCCGGCGATGCTGACCACAACGTCATCTCTTATGTGCGGCAGGGCCCGAACGAGGACGGCGAACTGGAGCACCTGGTCTGCGTCATCAACTTCGCCGGGAATCCCCACGAGAGCTACCGCGTTGGCCTCCCATTCGGCGGCGAGTGGGAAGAAGTGTTGAACACTGACGACCTCGCCTACGGCGGTTCTGGAGTCATGAACCCGGGCCCGCTGTATGCGGAAGACCTCCACTGGAACAACCGGGACAACTCTGTTGCCCTGCGTGTTCCACCACTGGGCGCCACCTGGCTCCGCCCCGTGAAAAAGTGAGTGTCTGACTAACTAAGCAGGCTGTCACCGCAAGGAACGCCGCTGACCATTCCGAGAGGACCCGGTCGGCGGCTTCTTTGTGTGCAGAAGCCCGCGGCGCTGGCACCGGTCCGAGGGGTCTCTTGGACCAGCCGCGATTCCACCCAACCCACCGCACTCCATCGTCCGCCAAGCTGCGCACCCAACAACGCCGCGTTCACTTCAGGCTCACGAGAGAAACGTAACTTCGTCACGGCTCCGCTAGGCCCTACGCGTGAGCCTAGACGGCGGCTGT
>CAYFRT010000004.1:35109-67258 GCA_964345585.1 uncultured Actinomyces sp.
CGTAACTTCGTCACGGCTCCGCTAGGCCCTACGCGTGAGCCTAGACGGCGGCTGTTCACCTGTTTGAAGTCAACGGGGCACCCCCCTGTCCCTGATGTCCTTACGTGTCCCGAATGTGCTTCCATGCCCCGAGTGTGCTTCCGTGTCCCGCATGTGCTTCCGCGCCTTTCATACGTGCGCTATAAATATGCAATGGCTCTAAAAAGAGACACCTAGAGCTCCGGGAGGCACATCGGGGACAGGGAACAGTGTTGTGAAACAAAGTGGCTGCCACTGATGGTGGTCTTGGGGTACGCGGCTAACCCTGGGGCCACAACCACTAGCCGCTTCGAACCATGAGGCACACGCAGGCACTATCGAGCACACCCCGCAGTCTCATCAGCAGTGAAACCCAGCGAAACAGCAATAAGCGATCAATTCGACCCCTCCAACTGACCACAACCAGCCCGACACGCAACGAAAGTGAACAGTGCTTCGCGGACAGACAACGTGCAGCGGGCAATTGGAACGTGCGGCAGGTTCCCGGCAACGCAAGTACGAGGAAACCTGGGCTCAGGCGTTACTGTCGGGAGAGGCTCACACCATCAGCATTGTGGCGAGCCTGCTACGTGCAGATTTAACCGCGGCACTGTCGGCAGCGATTTGGAAGAGTTCAACCAGGCGTACTCGTAGTTGCTCTTTTTCTTCGGGATCCGAGGATTCTTCCATCACATTCAGGAGAAGGTCGAAGGCACGTTCCTCTTGTCCCCTCGCAAACAGCAGGTCTGCCTGTTGGGCGACAACAACTGCGGGGGACTCGCTTTCCTCTTCCGCTTCCCGCTCCTGCCTCGCTTGGAATTGGCAGCGAACCAAAGCAGTCTTTGCCTCTTGGTCTCCGGGATTGTTAGCCAGAACCTTTTTCCAGGCAGCAATGGCGCTGTCCCAGTCGCCCTCTTCCTCGGCCGTTCGAGCCGGGATGTGGGCTTCGGGAATGGGCCGTTCCAAGTCTTCCTCGGACACCTCAAGACGCCCAGTAACCCCGACCTGCGCGGACACTTCGAACAGTTCCCCCAATACCTGCTGCATCTGTATCTTTGTGGGGACGCCTTCAAACAACGGGACTGGGCGCCGCCCAACCACGGCAAACCCTGCTGGAACCGCTTCTGTTTGGAATGCGCTTGCCAACGTCGGATTGGCGTCAACGTCTACTCGGCCAAGCTGGAAAGCGCCAGCGTCTTCTCTGGCAACCTCTTCCAAGACGGCGACGGCGTTAGTGGACGCAAGAGATTTCGGCGCATAGAGCACCAGCACGACTGGCACCGTTTGTGACAGTGCCATGACTTCTTCGAAGTTTCTTTCGTCAACGTCACGGATGAGGGGCGCCCTTACGGTTGGACCCGCTGCCATCCCCTGCGGCATCCCCGCCGGTGGCACCGCCGAAGGTTGCGGGGAGAGCGTCGACTGCTGAGCTGCCTCAGGAGGCACCCCTTGTGCCCCCAGCATGCCTGAAAGATCGACTGCTCCTTGCTGACCGGCAATCGGGCTTTCGTTCATCACTCTTCAACCTCTCCTATGTAACGTGTCTGTACCGTGATTTGCTCTACGAATCATCACCGTCATCACGGGTGACGGACTTGATCACTCTTTCGGCGCCGACAACACTGATCGCGTCATCGCTGTCCGCGGGAGGAATGAGGAAGAAAACAGTAATCAGGTACTTCGCTGTGACCGCGTGTTGGACAACGGGGTCCTCGAGGTAAGCAGCGGGGGTCCCAGCCAACTCAAGGGTCGACCCTTCAACCGTCTTCGTGTACGTATTCGAGTAAGAGAATGCCGCGGAGACAAGCGCGCTTCCGGTTTGCAGCGCCACGCCCACCATTGGGTAATCGCCGACGCTGGCGGACATAGATACGTTTCCGGCCACCTCGATCGCCTCATTCAGAGCATCCTGCTCTTGCTTGAGTCGGGGGGTCAGGACGTTGTCCTCAAAGAGCTGATACTCCTCATTGTCCGGACTGTTGAGGAAGTTAACGTATGTTTCCAACGTTTCCTCGGGGCTAAGTTTCAGCCCGGTGGCGTCGGGTTCAAGGACCACTGAGCCCTCGCGCACGGAAAGCCCCTTCACAGGTGTCCCGCCAACCAAACGAGCCCAGTTCTCAAGCATGTAGTCCGAACGCGCATCGCGTTGCGTCAAGAAGAACACTTCCGCTGGGCTGTCCCCGGCTGCCTCAGACGCAACCACAAGCACCCTCGGGAAACTGTCTCCCACCGTCGCGGAGAACACACTTGTGTTCAGTTCGAGGGGCGCCAGATCTGTCTCCGTTTTCGTTGCTCGAACGAACTGCCCCTCCCGGAGGGAAAGCGCCGGGTCAACCAGGCGCTGCTTCAAGATTTCGGCGTCTTTATCCTCTTCAGATTCGACCAACACCGCCTGGATTTCAGCCACAATGCGCTCAACCTGGTCCTCGTTCAGAACCACTGAGCTGGCCTCAACCGCTCCTGATTGTGCCCCAGACTGCGCGCCCGATTGGGCCCCAGACTGCGCAGATTGCGTTCCAGGGTCCGGAACTTCTTTTACCGGGATCGAGCAAGATCCAAGAGACAGCGCACCAACCACCGTAAGTGCGATCAGGCCTTTTGCTGTTTTAGTAGACATTGTCTCCCCCAACACTCAGTTATCCCGGTCTTCACGTTTGGCCGATGAACGATTCATCAATTCGCTCCAGCTGAGACCCGACAAAGACCTCTTGCGAAGTACGTCCTCGGGAGTTCCCTCATCGTCGCTGCTTTCAGCGCTCACATCAGCAGGGCGCCGCGTGGTAAAACTGCGCCCTTCCACGACTAGTGTGTCAACGCCACGTTCGCGAGCCTCACGCAGAGCGCGACGCGTCGGGAACGCGCCCCCGCCTTGGAGAGCAGCCAGGTTCAGCATGCCTGAGTCCGTCGAGACAGTCTCTTCCACTGGCGCTTCCGAAACTACCTCTTCTTCGGACACCTCTTTAGTGGCTTCCTCCTCAGCTACTTCGGTGACCTCGAGCTCCTCAGCTACTTCGGTGACCTCGGGTTCTTCGGGAGCGGCTTCGCTGACCTCTTCAACCGTCAGATCTTCAGGCGGTTCAAAGTCTGTAACGGGAGCCGTCTGCTCTTCAGCAACAGCGGTGTCTTCTTGGGAGTCGACAGGCTCAACCTGCTCATCAACCAAGACTTCTTCGACAGCCGTTTCAGGTACCGTCTCGATGTCAGTGACAATCTCTTGAGGTTCTGGCTCGGGAGTCTCTTCGACCTCAACTTCGGTGACGACCTCTGTGACGTCGGTGGAAGAATCCTTGTCTCCCTCAGTCTCCGCGGCTTTGGCGGCAGGCAGAGTTTGCATCATTGTGGTCTCGGCAGCCTGCAGGTCTCCCATGGATTGCAGCTCCAGAGAGCGCGCCAGCCTCCGGCTACGCGCAGCAAACAGAACGGCCCAAGAGATTATTGCCAGAAGCACAAAAACGCCCATTAGGGAAAAGGCGATGACCGAAAGAATGTTCGGTTGGGGCGTCTCCCAAGTCAAGGAAATGGTGGGTGCCGGACCCTCTCCGTCGGTGGCAGCCAAGATGGAGTCGTCGAGCTCATCACCCGAAAGCACCAAACTGACGCTACCTGTACCGTACTTGACGGCCGTCCACATATCTGACGCAAGGGGGTTCTTCTGGCTTTCGGATTCCTCCGCGTCCTCCTCAACTACCTCTTCTTCTGTCTCCCCTGATTGCTGTGACTCATCGACTGGAGTTTCAACAATGTGAGACGTCGCCTTCAGGTCTGTGAGGGTTGAAAGCCCGACAATCTCGTCATATGACTCACCTTGAAGCCAGGCCGCAACGTCCTGTGGAGATCCCACGGCCAGCCAAACCCGCTGGTCACCGTCGGCGGAGGCGCGAACAACGACTTCGTCCGCGTACAGGGGCAGGACCCCTTCCCTAGTCATCGTGTAAGGCTGATCCGTCGACCGTTCTGCAATGACTTCTTGCTGAGGCTTCCAAACGGTCAGGGACAGAATACCGATGACCATGAGTGCCAGGGCGATGATCGCGAGCACAATGGGCAACGTGTATCGTTTCAGGTTTGCCACTGCCAGGACCTCCAATTTTTGCGTTGACACTTCAGCGTAGATCGAAAACTGCTGGCCGACTAGCCATTCTAGTAACAGTAGTTTACTTGCGTAACAAGCTTCACTCTGGCCTGAGCCTTCTTCTCCAACATTCGCTGTGCCAGTGTCGCCGCGCCTCAACGCCACGATCTAGGCCGAAACCGGTTTCTTCCGGCCACGCCACGACGTGATCGACGCCCGGTCCCACGTCCCGGAGGCATCCGGGGCATCGGTACACGCGGTTGGACGGACCGACTCTCTGCACCTGGTAAGTATCACCGCGAGGCCCCGACTCGCTGAGCGGGATCCCCCGAAGTGCTGCCATGTTCAGAGGCCGATGGGAGGGGCCGGCCTTCCGTGACCGAGGACGCTTGGCCACTAGGACACGACCTCCCCGGCACGGACTACTTTCACTGGGAATAAGTTCGCATCGGTGATCAGCATGTCCGCACGTAAGCCCGGCTCCAGGCGCCCGCGGTCCTTCAATCCCAGGACACTCGCACCCTGGGCAGAGGCCAAATACACCGCGTCAACCAAGCTGGTTTCACCTTTTGTGGCAGCTATGCGCACGCAGTCCACAAGGTGTGCTGTGCCTCCAGCAATCGCATCGCCGTCGGCCAGCCTTGCTATTCCGTTTTCCACTCGAACCCGCTGGGATCCCAGTGTGTAGGTTCCGTCACCCATCCCAGTTGCTGCCATCGCGTCCGTTACGAACACAGCGTTGTCACGCCCCACGGTATTCAAGATTTCAGCGACCAGCGTCGGATTCAAATGGGTGCCATCGTTAATCATCTCAAGGATGACTTCACCGTCTTTCGCCGCGGAAACGAAAGCGGGGATCGGCCCCGGATCGCGATGATGCAAGGGTCGCATCCCGTTAAACAGATGGGTGACGGTGGCCCGCCCCCCACGCACAATTTCTCCCGCCGACTTCAGGTCCTGAACTCCCTGAACAACCGCCGATTTGGCCTGATCAATGCTGCAGTCCGTGTGTCCCCAGGAGGGAAGCACCCGGCCTGCTACCAACGCTTTGAGCGCAGCCTTCCCCTCGTCACTAATGCACGCCTCAGGGGCAATGGTCATGCTTACCGCCGCGCCCTTCGCAGCACTCACCAGCCGATTGACCGCGTCAGGCGTCGCAGGGACCAAGTACTTGGGGTCTTGCGCGCCGCACCGTTCAGCAGCGAGGAATGGCCCTTCGTAGTGGATCCCCGCAACTAGGCCCTGTTCCACTGCTTCGACCAACAGCGCCGCCCGCTTCACTAAAACATCCAAAGGGGCCGTCACCAAAGACGCAATCAGTGTCGTCGTGCCGTGCTTAAGGTGTTCATTTGCCGCGGCTTCCACATCATCTAACGTTTCAGCGTCGGGGAACGAGGTACCCCCACCTCCGTGGCAGTGAACATCAACCAAACCGGGGAGGATGGTGAGCCCGCGGGCAAGACCAGCAATTTCGTAGCCCTGCATTGCATCAGGAATCTGGTCTGCCTGACCAACCCAGGCGATGCGGTCTCCTTCAGTGACTACCGCTCCCACATCAATCAACCGGTCGGCTGTTACGACTTGTCCCCGCCAGATAACGCCGCCAGGTGTCTTGTTCCCCATCAGAAAAGCCTCTCTTCAGCGTTGTCCATGCCCCTCATGGCAGCGTAGTCAAGCACCAGACACTCTATGCCGCGGTCTTCCGCCAGGGTTCGGGCCTGCGGCGCGATCTGCTGGGCCGCGAAAACACCGCGAATTTTCTTGTAACGCTGCTCCCTCCCCAGAAGGTCCAGGTACCGCGTTAATTGTTCCACCCCATCAATTCCGCCGCGGCGCTTCACCTCAATCGCAACAGGAAGTTCCTCAGGATCGTAAACCAAGAGATCAACAGGGCCGATCGGAGTTGGGTGTTCCCGCCTAAGCAGAGTCCAGCCCGAACCAAGGATTGTGGATACCTGTTCGGCCAAGAGTTCTTGAAGGTGTGCCTCCACCCCGTCCTTTTGCAAACCGGGATCTATCCCCAGGTCGGCTTCCATCTCATCAATCAAGTCGTAGATGCGGATCAGCAGCTTCCCCTCAGTTTTGGTGGGTTCAACCTGCCAAACCTCTTTGACTCCAAGGTCGCGTTCTTCTTCAGAGGGTTCTTGCACGTCGAGGGTGCAAGGCGGGCTCATCCAGTTCAGGGGCTTATAGCTGCCCCCGTCTGAGTGCACTAATACTGACCCGTCTGCCTTGAGCATTAGTAGGCGTTTAGCACGCGGCAGGTGAGCGTCCAGCCTTCCCGAATAGTCCACCGAGCACTCCGCAATCACTACCCGCAAAAATGCCTCCCCAATTGTTAGCTTCTAATCTGCCCGCTTGGCGGCGACGAATCAATCCAAGAAATAAGTCCAGAAGCGTCACCGGGCGACAAAGCCACAGAATAGCTGGTCCCAGAAACCTCAACCTGCATCATCAGCAAATCCGTGCCGTCCCACGCTTCGGGGACTTTAACAACGTCAATGTTTTGGCGTTCAAGAACCACATTCGGACGAGCAGAAATACCCCACAACGGGCGCCACTCCAGATTTGTGCGACCGTAAATCGCCATCCCCCGGACCCATCTCGATTTTTCTTGATCGAACAGCCAAGCGGGGAAACTTCCCTTCCGCGACGACACAACCCAGAGCCGGGTCCCCACAAGCACAATGAGCAACAAAAGTAAAAGGAGGAGGACCAGCCCAGCCCAGCCCAGCCAGAACGCCCAGGCTACTGTGCTCATGTCACGCTCCGATGCTGTTCAGGTTGACTTCAGGTCCCGCAAGCGTTCCCGAGTGCGCCCAAGCGGTGTGCTTCTACACTACTCGCCTTCGACCAGTGATCCGCCCTCGACCACTATGTTGATGAAGTTTGAATCGACAGACACAAAGCCCTCGTCGATCTGCACTTTCACTGCAGGAGCGTTCGACGGGTTGATCTCCACGACCCCCGACTCCAGCGCAGCCAAGATAGGCTGGCGCCCGGCGAGGATACCCAAACGTCCGTCAACGGCAGGCACTGAAACGTGGTTAGCGTGTCCCTGCCACAGCGTGGCTACCCTGTCGACGACATGTACCCGCAGCTTGTCAGCGGTTGCGCCTTGACTCATTGCTCTTTCTCAAGTTCATGCCAGCGACGTTCAAGATCATCAATTCCACCGATGTTGTAGAACGCCTGTTCAGGAATGTGATCGTAGGCTCCGTTTGCGATCCTCTTGAACGCCTCGATCGTCTCCGACATCGGAACTGTTGACCCAGGAACACCAGTGAACTTCTCCGCCATGTAAAGGTTCTGGGAGAGGAACTGCTGAATGCGGCGGGCGCGTGCCACGGCGATCTTGTCTTCCTCAGACAGTTCGTCGACACCCAAAATCGCGATGATATCTTGCAGTTCTTTATTCTTCTGCAAAATCGCCTTCACGTGAGTTGCCGTGTCGTAGTGGTCTTGCCCAACATACTTCGGGTCCAACAGGCGTGACGTCGACGACAGCGGGTCAACGGCGGGGTAAATACCTTGCGACGCAACTTCGCGTGACAACTCGGTGGTCGCGTCTAGGTGCGCGAAAGTTGTTGCAGGGGCCGGGTCCGTGTAGTCGTCTGCCGGGACATAGATCGCCTGCATCGAGGTGATGGAGTGGCCGCCAGCCGAGGTAATTCTCTCTTGCAACTGCCCCATCTCATCAGCCAGGTTCGGCTGATATCCGACTGCTGAAGGCATCCGCCCCAGGAGCGTCGAAACCTCAGATCCCGCCTGTGTGAAGCGGAAAATGTTGTCAATGAACAAGAGCACGTCCTGGTTTTGCACGTCACGGAAGTACTCAGCCATTGTCAGAGCGGTGAGGGCAACGCGAAGACGGGTGCCTGGCGGCTCATCCATCTGACCGAACACCAGCGCTGTCTTGTCGAAGACGCCAGCTTCTTCCATCTCATGGATCAGGTCGTTGCCTTCACGAGTACGCTCGCCCACACCGGCAAACACTGAGACACCGCCGTGGTTCTGCGCCACGCGTTGAATCATCTCTTGAATCAAGACGGTCTTACCGACGCCGGCACCACCAAACAGGCCGATCTTGCCGCCCAGGACGTACGGGGTGAGAAGGTCAATGACCTTAATCCCCGTCTCAAACATCTTGTCTTGGCCTTGGAGCTGATCAAAAGGAGGCGGGTCGCGGTGAATAGGCCACCGCTCTTTGACTTCGAGGGTTTCATCTTTTTCAAGGTTCAAGCATTCGCCTGTCACGTTGAAAACGTGTCCCTTGGTGACCTCCCCGACCGGGACCGTGATCGCGGAACCCGTGTCTGTGACAGTAGCACCGCGGACCAGTCCGTCAGTCGGCTTCAACGCGATTGCGCGCACTAAGTTGTCGCCAAGGTGTTGCTCGACTTCCATGGTCAAGGTTGTCAGGCCCTCGCCCTCGCCCTGTCCGCGAAGGTCAATGTCGACTGTCAGCGCATTGTACAGAGCGGGCATCGCGTCTGGTGGGAACTCAACGTCAACAACAGGGCCTACGACGCGTGCGACGCGACCCTCTGCGACCTTTTTCTGTTCAGTAGCCATCTTGTGTCTCTTTCAGCCTTCTTTGGTCAGCCCAGTTAGTTGCTTTGGCCCGATAACGCGTTGGCACCTGACACGATCTCGGTAATCTCTTGAGTGATGTCGGCCTGCCGTGCCTGGTTCGCAAGCCGTGTGTAGTCATCGATAAGTTCGTTGGCGTTCTCTGTCGCCGTGTGCATTGCCTGCTGACGCGAAGCCAACTCGGATGCGGCTGCTTGCAACATGGCATTTGCGATGCGGTTGGTGACGTAACGAGGAAGAAGCAGGTTCAGCACAGTGTCTACGTCAGGAATGAACTCGTATTCCGGACGTCCTGTGCCATCGGGGCCGAAGCCCAACTCCGGTTCGCCGGGCTCATGCTCATCAGCCGGGGCATCGACCACAGTTAGCGGTAGCATCTGGCGAATCTCAGGAACTTGACGAACCATTGAGTGGAAGCGAGTAAATATGAGTTCCACCCCGCCGACACCTGTTGTCGGGTCTTCGTCGAGGAAGTATTCGAGGAGCGTCTCCCCGACCTCATAGATCGTCTCATCGGCCGGGTTGTCAGAGTTGCCTTCCCAGGACTTCTCTACTGGAACGCCACGGAAGTTGAAGTACTGCGTTGCCCGCTTGCCCGCGACGAACAAGACCGGCTCCTTGCCTTCCTCACGCAATTCAGCCATCATCCGCTCCGTTTCCCGAAGGATCGTTGCGGAGTACGCCCCGGCCAAACCGCGGTCAGAGGCTATAGCCAGCACGGCAACACGGTTAGTGTCTTCGCGCTCACGGGTCAGAGGATGCTCGATGCGAGCGTGGAGTGCCACCGCAGCAACCGCTTCGGTCAGCGCTTTCGAGTACGGATCTGCCTCAGTTGCTCGCCTTCGCGCGCGCCCAATACGCGATGCAGCAATCATCTCCATCGCGCTGAATACCTTCTCAAGGGTTTCAGTCGCGTGGATCTTCTGCTTGTAGATCCTCTGCTGTCCGCCGGCCATTATTTGTCCTTCGAACCGCCCGAACGAGGACGAACAATCGCTTCCTGAGTACGCTGCGCCTCAACGTCGCCTTCTTCGGCCGCTTCAGACTCAGAGACCTTAAACAGGCTGTGGCAATCTTCTGTGGCGTCCTTAAGTTCCTTCTCCAGGTCCTTGCTGAGGTCACCCGTATCAGCGATCTTCTGCAGAATCTCTGTCCGTGACTGGAGGTAGTCCAGCAGAGCGTTCTGGAAGCCGCGGACTTCCTCAACTTCCAAGTCGTCGAGGTATCCGTTAGTGCCCGCCCAGATCACTGCGACTTGCTCTTCCACCTTCATCGGCGAGTTCTGGCTCTGCTTCAGCAGCTCCATCAACCGTTCACCGCGGGTGAGCTGGCGCCGAGTTGCAGGGTCCAAGTCCGATGCGAACATCGCGAACGAAGCCATCGACCGGTACTGGGCAAGTGTTAGCTTCAGCGTCCCCGCGACCTTCTTCATCGCCTTGATTTGCGCGTCGCCACCAACGCGGGAAACCGAGATTCCCACGTCAACCGCGGGCCTCTGGTTAGCGTTGAACAGGTCCGACTGAAGGAAGATTTGGCCGTCCGTAATGGAAATGACGTTCGTGGGAATGTACGCAGACACGTCGTTTGCTTTCGTTTCGACGAGGGGAAGACCCGTCATCGAACCTCCGCCCAGAGCGTCCGAGAGCTTCGCACAACGCTCCAAGAGCCTTGAGTGCAGGTAGAAGACGTCACCGGGGTACGCTTCACGCCCCGGAGGACGACGGAGCAGTAGCGACACGGCCCTGTAGGCCTCGGCCTGCTTCGAAAGGTCGTCAAAGACGATGAGCACGTGCTTACCGGCGTACATCCAGTGCTGCCCGATGGCGGAGCCTGTGTATGGCGCCAAGTATTTGAAGCCGGCCGGGTCAGAAGCGGGTGAGGCAACAATCGTTGTGTACTCGAACGCACCGCTATCCACCAGAGTCTTCTTGACCGCAGCGATAGTGGAAGCCTTCTGACCCACAGCCACATAGATGCAACGAACTTGCTTGTCCGGGTCGCCGGTCTTCCAGTTGTCGCGCTGGTTCAAAATGGTGTCGAGGGCGATCGCCGTCTTTCCCGTTTGCCGGTCGCCAATGATCAACTGGCGTTGCCCACGCCCAATCGGAATCATCGAGTCGATCGCTTTGAGCCCAGTTTGAAGTGGTTCGTAAACCGAACGGCGATCCATGACGCCTGGAGCCTGTAGCTCAAGGGCGCGGCGCCCATCGATGTCGGTTATTTCTCCCAGGCCATCGAGCGGCTTACCCATTGGGTCGACAACGCGTCCCAAGTAACCGTCTCCCACGGGGACCGAAAGCACTTCGCCCGTGCGGCGAACCTCTTGCCCTTCTTCAAGACCCGAGTAGTCGCCGAGGATGACCGTGCCAATCTCACGCGGCTCAAGGTTCATGGCTAGGCCAAGTGTTCCGTCTGCGAACTGCAACAGTTCGTTGGCCATCGCCCCTGGTAGTCCTTGGACCTTGGCGATACCGTCAGCAGTTTCGGTCACATAACCGATCTCTTCCGCTGCGGTGTCGGTGGGGACAAAGGAATCAATGTAAGAGTCCAGTTCGGCCCGGATCTGGTCCGGTTTGATCCCAAGTTGAGCCATTGAGCTTTCCTTATCGTCTCTTTCGTAAGTCAGTAACTGACATCCGTCAGCGGGTCAGTGCGGCCCGTGCTGCCGCGATGTCGGTTCGAATGGAGGTGTCAACTGCGCGGTCGCCCCCGTCTAGTTTGAATCCCCCAAGCATGTTGGGATCCGTTACGGCCACTAACTCCACGGGTTCGTTCCAGCGGCGTCGAGCCAAGTCCAGCATGCGCGCCCTCTGCTCATCACTCAGCGGCTCCGCTGATGTGACAATGACCAGATGGTTTCCATCCAACTGGGCGGACCTATCGGCATACGCGCGCAGGGTTTCCAATAGCCGCCCATAGTCGGAGGTGAATGCCGCACGCATGATTAAACGTTCAGTTATCGGCGAAACATGGCCGTGAAACACTTTCTTAGCCAGAGCGGAGCGCTCCTCAGCAGAGCCCTCGCCCAGATCCGAAAGCTGAATGCGGAGATCACGGTTCTCTGAAATGAGCATCGACGCCAGCACAAGTTCTTCTGCGACCGTAGAGACTTTGTCGCGGTGAACAGCCGCGAGCATGTAAGCGTCCAAGCCCAGCCGCGCCGTGGTTGCGGAAAGGTCCCTCTCCCGCGACCAGTTGTCCCCCACCAGGTCGTAGAAGGACTGCATGGCACCAGTGCACAGAACGGGTTCGAAGATCTTTCGTGCCAGCCCTTGCCGGTCGCTTGCATCCCGACCGGGGTCGGTAAGGGCGCTGGCCAGAGCGTGGTCTTTCCGCAGCAGGTCAGCGACACCAAAAAGGTCTTCGCCTATCTGTGTGCCGTCAGCACCGAGGTTGATCCTGCGGATCAAGTCGCTCAGACCGCGGCTGAGATTTGTCTGCTGCATATAGTCCATTACGCATCGACCTTCGACGTGTTTTCTAGGTCCGCTTCCAGGTCATCCATGAACCGATCGATGACCCTCTCCGAGAGCGCCTTGTCTTTCAACTGCTCACCGAGGATGCGTTCGGCCAGATCTGTGGCAAGACCGCCCACGTCCTGCCGGAGCGAGACTTGAGCTGCTTGCCGTTCGGCTGTGATCTGTTTCTTGGCATTTGCGGTGATTCTGGCGGCCTCTTCGTTGGCTTCCTGGTTCGCATCAGCAACAATGCGCCTGGCGTCCGAGGTCGCCTCATCACGCAGAGACTTCGCCTCTTCCGCGGCACGCTGCATCATCTCTTTGCGTTCGCGTTCCGCAAGAGCCGCCTTTTCCTTGGCGTCATCCGCCGCGGACAGCCCCTCTTCAATCTTCTGCTGGCGTTCATCCAGAACCGCGTAGATCTTAGGAACGGCCCACCCTAATACGAACCACAGAAGTAGTAAGACAACGGCGGACCAGAAAATCTCGTACGCAGGGGGGAGCAGGACATCTTTGCCTGAGGGGTCCCCTGCCGCGGGATCTGCCAGCGGTAGTACAGGAAACATCAGACGATGAAGGCGAGCACGAAGCCGATCAGGCCAAGAGCCTCAACAAGTGAAGCACCAATGATCATGTTCGTGAACAAACGCCCTGCAATTTCAGGCTGACGCGCGGTGGCCTCCTGAGTCTTGCCGACGAGGATACCGATACCAAGGGCTGGGCCAAGCGCTGCAATGCCGTAACCGATGATTGTTATGGAGCCGGTCATGTTCAGTTCCTTCTGTTTCGTTTTATTTGGGTTGGATTCGGTCGTTGTAGAGCGGTGACGCTAATGCGCCTCCACGGACATCTTGATGTAGACGGCCGTCAGAATTGTGAAGACGTAGGCCTGGAGGAACGCCACAAAGATCTCAAAGAGAGTCATTATGATCGACCCGGCAAACGTCAGGATCGCCAGAGGCTTCATCGCCATGACACTGACCAAGAGCGTCTGTGTTCCAAAGTATGTGAGTGCCAGCAGCATGTGGCCAGCGATCATGTTCGAAAGAAGACGAATGGCCAGAGTTGCGGGACGAACGATGAAGGTAGAAAGAAGTTCGATGGGCGTAAGCATGAAATAGACAAGGAACGGTAGCCCTGGCGGGAACAATTGTTCTTTGAAGAACCGCAATCCTCCGCGGGCCTTTATTCCGGCTGCGACAAACCCGACGTATGAGATCACCGCGAACACCAACGGCACACTCATGACGGAGGATGCCGCAATGTTGATTCCGGGCACCACGCCTGCCAAGTTCATGGCCAAAACGCCCAGGAACGTGAACGCAAGCAGTTTCGAGTAACGCTTTGCGCGCCTGGTACCCAAAAGCTCGACGCCAATGTTCTTCCGAACGAAGTCCAGAAGCATTTCCGCAACCAACTGGCCCCGGCCCGGCTTCAGCTTGACCTGGAGTGCGACGATCGTGAATATCAACCCCACGACGAAAGCAGCAACGAACCGTGCGATGACCATACGGTTTATCGCGAAGGCCGTTCCGTCCCAGATGATTGCTTCAGGGAAAAAGTCCGCCAGGCCAGGCTGGTGGATCTCATCAGGGTTATTTACTGCTCCCAACAGTCCGGGCACGAAGGTCACGACAATCGTTGCCACAATCAGGACAAGCCCAACCCACCACCAAACAGGTAGCGCTGGCTTCTTCTTCGCCTGTGCGTCCGGCACCGGCTCTTTACTCTGAGTGGACGGCGCTACCGCGGTATCGACTGTAGACAGGGTGCACCTCCGTAGTTCGTCGCTTCCACTGTGAAGTCGGCAGATCTGATTTCGAGCTGCTCGCTAGACGCAGACTATCGTAGCAGCCGCGAGCAGGTTTCCCACCACGAACCCCGCCCGAGTCACGACCGCGATGCCGGACGGGTGAACGCGGTCAGTTGGACGAGGATACCCAAGACTATCGCCACGATGACCAGGAGCCCAACGACCCCCACACTCAGGTAGCCAACTGCGCGAGCCCATAAGATCACAGCGGCACAAATGGCGATTTTGATCACATAGTCGAGGGCGACCCATCCGACATGGGGAACTTCGCTCCGAGCCACCTTGGTGGTCGTCCACATTGACACCAAGAGTATGGCGAGTCCCGCGACTATTCCCACAGCGACTGAAGCCCACGGTCTTCCTTGCCAGAGAACCCCCACCAAAATCGCCAGTAAGACGAGTGCGCCTGCGGCCCAAACCATAAGGCTCCGCATCTGGCGCAAACTTCTTTCCATGCGTAGTGACACAGCCACGACCCCTATTCTTCCGATCCAGTCGAATCGGACTCAGCATTCTGCGCTGCCTGAGTCGCCATACTACGGGCAACCGACGCCTGTCTTGACTGTCTGGACAGGGGGCGCCAATGAACACCAGTCCCGCCCCGTGGCTCCGTTTCGCGGGACTTGGCTTCACTACTCACGGACTCCGCCGCCAAGAAGCTTAGGTTTTTGGAACGCTCCGACGGCCCCTCCTCTACACGCAAACCCGGAACTGGGACTACGGGAACCCACAGCGGACTGACCTGATGCCGCGAGATCACCTCGACACCATCGTCAATAACGACTGCTCCGCCAGGTGTTCCAGCGCCTTTCCTGAAGGTTTCCTCGCCCTTCTTCTTCCGTCCCGGAAACTGAACCATGGTTGCCACAAACATCAGAACCAGCGGGATCAATGCCCAAAGGAGCACCGTCTTAGGTGGGAACGCAACCAGCGAAACCGCCACGATACATGCAAGCGCGGTCCAGCCGTACATGATGAGCACGACACCGCGGTGCGAATGCCCAATGAGCAGCAACCTGTCGTGAAGGTGAGTGCGGTCCGCAGTCACAGGGCTCTTGCCGTGGAGCATTCGCGCAACCGGCGTCACTATCAGGTCCCCCAGGGGTATCAGAAGGACAGCAAGCGGCAGCATCAGGGGGATCCACGCTGTGAGCGCTGTTTGTTCTCTTATCAGGAGAGGGTTCACCTGCCCCGTGACGATTATGGCCGCCGACCCCAGGACAAGTCCCAGTACCATCGCTCCAGAATCACCCATGAAAATCGATGCCGGATGGTAGTTGTACCAAAGAAACCCGATGCAAACCCCGGCAAGGATGATGGTCACAACCGCAGCGGAAGCGGCGTACGAGGACGCCCCAGTCAACCGAGTCAGCAGGTAAGAGTACGCAAAGAAGCTGAGCGAGCCTATCGCGATGACACCAGCCGCCAAGCCGTCTAGGCCGTCCACAAAGTTCACCGCGTTCATGATGGCTACCAGGATCAGCGTGGAAACCAGTATCGACAGTCGCGAAGATCCAATGGTGACACCGAATAGCGGCAGGCTGATGAGCTGCACTCCACCAAAAGCCATTCCCCCAGCGACAAGGAACTGGCCGGCTAGTTTTGCAAGCCAGTCCAATTCCCACACATCGTCGATCGCCCCAAGTAGGCAAATGGCTAACGCCCCTAGAAGAACCGCCCACAGCGCATTTGACGCCTGGTACACGGGCTTCAGGAACGGGATGGAATTCCCCAGCATGAGCGCCACAACCAACCCTCCGGTCAGCGCCAACCCACCCAGTCGAGGAATGGGAACGGCGTGCACGTCTCTTTCCCGAAGCGGGGTGATCACGTTCAAGCCAAGGGCGATTCGGCGCACGATCGGAGTGAGTACGAGGGTGACTGCGAGGGCGACAAAAAGTAGAAGCAAGTAAACCTTCAACTTTTCACCGCCTCAGAATACAAATTGGGTTCAGCGCGCTCAGAGGATGCTGGAAATCTGCTCCCAGCCTATGGCCCCTTGCCTCACGATCCGAAACCACTCACCCGAACAGTCCAAGATTGTCGAAGGAATGGAACCTTTCGAGGGGCCGCCATCAAAGTACAGGGCGACCTGGTCGCCGAAATACTGTCGAGCCTCTTCAACTGTCTGCGCGGGGGGCGCCCCCGTGGTGTTCGCTGAAGTGACGGCAAGCGGCCCCGTTTCTGTGAGCAAGGAACGCGCAATCGGCTCATTGGGGAAGCGAACAGCGACAGTCTGACCGACAGCAGTTGTGTCCCAGCCAAACTTCCTAGTTGTAGGAATGATCAGCGTCAATGGGCCCGGCCAGAAGGCTTCTGCGATCTGCGCTACCTCATGCTCTCTGCTGGGTGACGCAAAGGACCCCAGCTCTAGGAGCGCCTCAACGCTGGCACCTAAAACGGGGGGCGGTTTTGTCTCGGTTCGACCTTTGACCGCCAGAAGATCTTCGATGGCACCGCGCTCGAATGGGTCGCAACCAACGCCGTAAACCGTATCCGTGGGGAGGACGATTAGCCTTCCCTGCCTCAGCACCAACTGTAAGGACTCGGTCTCCTTGTTAGACAGGCCGCGGCCTGTTGGAGGTTTCACAGGGTTCCTCTTGCGTCTGTCGGTTCGCCCGTTTCGGAGGGGTTCTGCTCCTCCATGCCCTTACGAGCAATCAGGTATCTTGGACGTCCAGTCAGGTCCTGACGAGTTTCAGCGCTCTCAAAACCCGCGGCAAGCGCATGGGCAACCAGGTCTGCCCCCTGTTCCTCTCCGTGTTCCATGACCAGCGCACCTCCCGGCGACAACAGTTCGAAACTGCGCACAACGATCCCGCGGGGAATCACCAGACCGTCTTCTCCCCCGCCATACAGGGCAATTGGCGGGTCTGCTTTCGCTTCGGGCTGTGTGGGGGCGTCGGCCCGTCTGACATAAGGAGGGTTGGTCGCAACCAGTTGGAAGGTGCCCTCCTGTCCCTCAAGGGCTGTTAGCGCGTCATCGATCGTAACGTTCACGGTTGAGCCGGGAGAATACGGAGCCGAACCATCCAGGTTCGCGAACAGGTATGGGGCTGCCCTGTTATCGAGTTCAACCATTTCAACATGTACGCCAGACACTTCCTTGGCGATTGAAAGCCCAATCGCACCTGAGCCGGCACACAGGTCCACAACCCTCACTGGCCCCCCTGTGGTTGACGAGGACGCATCGGCATCTTCGTTGAGGATCTCAATTGCGTGCTCCACCAGAGTCTCAGTTTCCGGTCGAACACTAAACACTCCCGGACCGGCACGCAAGGTGAGCCGACGGAAACCCATCTCCCCCGTAATGTGCTGAAGAGGGATGCGTGAGCGTCTCTGAGCGATCCCGCTTCTGTAAGTTTCTGCTGCCCGGATGCCCACTTCTTGAGGGCCAAGGACCAGCGATTCTTCTCCGGTAGCCCACTCAAGTAGCCATTCCGCTTCGGCCGCTGAAAGCCCTGCCCCGGCGATTTCCCCGCGCCCCCAGTTCAAAAGTGTTGGCAGCGGCACCGTGGCGCGCCGAGAACGCGCTCTACGGACCATGAATGCGGGATCGGAACTCCTAGGGTCTACGTCCAGCGGGCCCCCGCCTTCTCCCCCGCTCGTGACAGAATCACGAGGCGCGGCCCCTTTTTCGGGGTGCTTAGCATTCACCCGTTAGCTCCCCGTCGACCCAGCAAGCCTGGCAGCCTCATCGGCGACGATCGCCGATTCCACCACGGCATCTAGGTTCCCCTCAAGTACCTGATCCAGGTTATAAGCCTTGAAGCCCGTCCTGTGGTCGGCAATGCGGTTTTCAGGGAAGTTATACGTCCTGATCCGTTCCGAGCGATCAACCGTTCGCACCTGGCTCAAGCGCTGTTCGGAGGCCTCTGCCTCCCTCTGCGCACGGGCTTCCGCAAGCAGACGTGCACGCAGGACGCGAAGTGCCGCCTCCTTGTTCTGCAACTGGGACTTCTCATTTTGCATCGACACCACGACGCCGGTTGGTAGGTGAGTGATGCGCACGGCCGAGTCCGTTGTGTTCACCGACTGGCCTCCCGGGCCGGAAGAGCGGTAAACGTCGATGCGCAAATCGTTCATGTCCAGCTCTATTTCGTCGTCAACTTCTACTTCAGGCATCACCATCACGCCCACCGCAGACGTGTGAACGCGTCCTTGAGATTCCGTTACAGGCACCCGCTGCACGCGGTGCACCCCGCCTTCATATTTCAGGTGTGCCCAAACCCCCTCTTCGGGAACGGGGTTGCCCTTGGCACGAATAGCGATTGTTATTTCTTTTAGCCCCCGCAAACCCGTGTACGTAGTCGACAACTCTGTTGTCGTCCACCCCTTGGTTGCTGCATAGCGTTCGTACATACGTGCCAGGTCAGCCGCGAATAAAGCAGATTCTTCCCCGCCTTCTCCCGCCTTGATCTCCAGAATCACGTCGCTGGCGTCGTCGGGATCACGCGGTGCCAGCACCGCCACCAGGTCCTTGTAGACCTCTTCCCGCTTTTCCTCAATCCCTTCGATTTCTGCCGCGAACTCCGGGTCCTCCTCGGCCAATTCCCGCGCGGCTTGCAAGTCGTCATCGGCTTCTTCAAGAGCGCCAACCAGCTTTACGATGCGCCCCAGCTCCGCGTAGCGGCGCCCCACTCTGCGCGCGCGGCCCTGGTCGGAGTGAAGTCCGGGATCCGCCAACTGTTTTTCGAGGTCAGCGTATTCCTCTAGCAGAGGGGCAACGGCTTCTAGACCTTCTGTTGCCGACACATGAACCTCCAGTAGTTTTGATTGTTTCTTCTGTTCTGAGCATACAAATGGGCACCGACGAAAATCGCCGGTGCCCATTTGAGGTCGCTATTTTTTGGCAGCCTTCTTGCCGTAGCGGGCTTCGAAGCGAGCCACGCGGCCACCGGAGTCCAGAATCTTCTGCTTGCCGGTGTAGAAGGGGTGGCATGCGGAGCACACATCGACACGCATGGTGTCGCCCTTGATGGTGGAGCGAGTTTCAAACTCATTTCCGCAAGTGCACGTTACTTTCGTTTCGGTGTACTCGGGGTGGATGCCCTGCTTCATAGTTTCTCCTAAAAATCCCTGGGTCGCCGGGTCCTTCGGCCTGATGCCGCACAGCCTAAGCCGTGATTAAGGTGAACCGGAACCAGCGCTCTAGTTTGCCACTTGCAAACGGTTGGGTCCAGTCCCGGACCTGATTTGAGCAAGTGATTTCTTCCACGTCCCTAATCGGAAGCAGTGGTCCTTTGCACCAGCATCAAGAACTCCGCATTCTGCTGCGTCTCCTTGAGCTTGCCGAGCACTGACTCCAACGCGGCCTGCTGATCCAGGTTGCCCAGGACACGGCGCAGCTTCCACATGATCGCCAGTTCTTCAGGCTTGAAGAGCATTTCTTCACGACGCGTGCCGGAGGCGTTGATGTCAATCGCCGGGAAAATCCTGCGGTCTGCAAGCGAACGAGACAGACGCAACTCCATGTTGCCGGTGCCCTTGAATTCTTCAAAGATCACCTCGTCCATCTTCGACCCGGTCTCCACCAACGCAGACGCCACGATTGTCAGTGATCCACCTTCGCGCAGGTTACGCGCCGCCCCAAAGAACTTCTTCGGCGGGTAGAGCGCCGCAGCGTCAACACCACCGGACAAGATCCTGCCGGAGGCGGGAGCCGCAAGGTTGTAAGCGCGCGACAGACGCGTGATCGAATCAAGCAGGATCACAACATCTTGTCCCAGCTCCACCAGGCGCTTGGCCCGCTCAATGGCCAACTCGGCAACGACCGTGTGATCGGAAGCGGGGCGGTCGAATGTAGAGGCGACGACTTCACCCTTGACGATCGAGCGCATGTCCGTGACTTCCTCCGGACGCTCATCGACCAGGACAACCATGAGATGCACTTCAGGATTGTTGATCTCAATCGCCTTCGCGATCTGCTGGATGATCATGGTCTTGCCAGCCTTCGGCGGGGAGACGATGAGTCCGCGCTGCCCTTTACCGATGGGCGCAACCAGGTCGATCATTCGAGGAGTGATGGCCTTTGGCGTGGTTTCCAGGCGCAATTGTTCACGAGGATACTCGGGGGTCAACTTAGCGAAGTGGCGGCGTTGGGCAGCCTCTTCAACGGAGAGCCCATTGATGGAGTCGACCCGGACCAGTGCATTGTACTTTTGCTGGCGGCGTTCCCCTTCGCGCGCTGCACGCACTGCACCAACCACCGCGTCGCCGGCCCGCAAACCCCAACGTCGGACATTTCCCAACGTCACGTACACGTCGTTGTCGCCAGGCAGGTAGCCGGATGTGCGCACAAAAGCGTGGTTCGACTGCACATCAACGATGCCTGCAATGGGAACCAACGAAGATTCGTCCAACGGTTCGTTGTCGTTGCCCTCACGGGGCTGACGGTCGCGTCGCTGCTGTTGCTGCTGCCGGTCCCTCCCCCGACGCCGGCCGCCGCGGTCCCTGCGGGAACGGTTGCGGTTAGCGGTGTCCCCGCCACCTTCCGGAAGTTCTATTTCATCGAGGACCTGGACGGTGTCGCCATCCCTGCGGCCTCCGTCTTTCTGTCCGCGAGAGCGGCTCTGGAGTTCCTCAGCGATTGCGGCGCGAGCATCCTGCTTCGAGGTCTCTTCACCGGAGGCTGGTCGCCCTTGCTGCTTCCCCTCCCGCTGGGGACGTTCATTGGACGTGCGTTGCTGGCGCGGGTTGTCCCTGCGCGCCTCACCACCCCTGGGTCCTGCATCAGGCTTTCCTGCCCGCTCTGGTGCAGACTTCTTGCCAGTGTCCTTAGACTCAGTCTTCTGGGCTGGTTCCGAGGAACGCTGCGGGGTCTCTGGCTTAGAGCCTTCAGAAGCCAGCGCTGCCTCACGCTTCGCACCCCCTGATGGTGCGCCTTTTAGGGCGTCGATAAGCTCTGACTTCCTCATACGAGATGTGCCCCGAAGGCCACGTTGGGCCGCAAGCGCCCGGAGCTCCGGCAGTTTCATCTTCCCCAGGTCCGATGACGCAGGGGTGTCCGATGAATTCTCCATAACCGATTAGGTCCTAACTAAGGTGACTGGCGTAGACCTCTTGGTGCTACGCGTACAAAATCACCATGAAATGGAAATGAGATTGATGTGCGGCGTGAGAGCCGCGGATGCGCTGGTTGTCTGGAAGGAAACAGTTCGGTTTCGCTTGGTCTGACGTAGCAGGCTAGGCCAGCATAACAGCACAAAACGACCTCTGGACTATCGAGCAGGTAACTATTCGGCTTCTTTGCGGTCGATATCACAGTGTCCCCGGCCCATTCACATACCCAGACTCAGGCGTGTCAACCTTGCTCATCCGTGTTCTGACCTGCACCAACGACGCCTGTCCCAACGCCCAGATCCAGGTGACGCCAGCCTGACCTTGCAGCCGCCTCCACAATTTCGCGCTCCACCGGGAGCAGTGAGACAACGGCCGGACCCGAACCGGAGATAAACGCCGGGACCCCCAGATCGCGTAACCAGTCGGTAAGAGCGGATGAGGCAGGTAACCTGTCGGCCGTATCTTTTCTGCGCAACTCATCGAAAGTTCCAACCATGAGCTGCCGGGCCACGGCCTCCTTGTCCGCGTCAGCAGGGAACCCTCCAGCCAAGGCGGCCAGGAGAATCCCCGCCCTCGCCGAACTACAGGCGGCTTGAGTGAAATCAGTTACCCGAGGCAACCGTTGGCCCCCCGGTGAAGCGATGCGAATGCTCGGCACGAAAGCCACGGGACTGATTGGTGCAGATAGAGGGCTGCGGAATACCGGGGCGGGCTCCTCGGTTGTTTTGCTGCTAGTCGTCCGGCTTGTCTGTCCTCCCTGGTCCCCGCTCTTCAACCAGTCCAACGGTTCTCCGGGGGCAAAAGCATTACCGGGCCTCTGAGACTGCAACTCTTCAAGCGCGGGAACTGAAACAACTAACGGGCCATCGGTTAGCGCAGCCAACCGGAGTCTGTCTGCGCCCAGGTCGATCGCGGTGGATTGGAGGAAATCGTCAGTGAGCTCCTCGGGGTTTCCAAGCAACGCCCTACCTATCCGCAACCCAGCCAAGACCTGGGCGGCGTGTGACCCCAAGCCCACTTCGGCAGGGATCCGCCCCGAATATTTCAGGTGCAAACCGACCTGGGGCGCACCCACCTGGTCTAGTAGGGATCTGAGGGCAGAAACCGTCGGATGCTGGTCCGCAGGAACCCCTTTGATTGAGGGATCATCAGTCGCCTCACCCGTGAGTGTCAGCCTTGTCGGACCCGCGATTGCCCGCACTGTTACAGAATCCCCTGCATCCACCGCCAGGGCAATACTGCGAAAACCTGACCCGAAGTTCGTCACCGTCCCACCGACGGTGACCTTGGCTGAATCAACGCGAAGTCGCATGCCTACTCACTTTTCCTCCACGACGCAACAACATTATTGCCCCGATTCGGGGTTACTCACTGGGTCCCTCGTACTTCTTACTCCCCCGCAGCTTGGCGAGGATCCGCGCGCTTTCCGAAGGCGCTTTCGTACGGCGCACAGCATCAGCAATGTTCGCACACACTGCGGCGGTCACCCCAACCGAGATCGCTACACACGCCAATGCGAGGGCATGCGCATGGCTAGCCGCCGAGCTCTCTCCACTCCCCTTGGCTACGCTCACGAAATAGATGGTTGTGACTATGGACAGACCGATGGCAGCGCCAAGTCTTTGGAAGGTTTGAAGGAGCGCGGCCGCCAAACCCGCCGATGCCGGCTGAACATCCGCAAGCGTCAGCGCCTGGTTCGGGGAGATGAACAGGCCGGATCCGATACCCGCGAACGTCATCGAGATGATGACACCTACGGGGGCGAGGTTAGTCGGGAGCCACTGAGCACACGCCGCCATTCCCAGCGCTCCCACGACCACAATGGATGAACCTACCAGGGGAACTTTGCGTCCGAACCGATTGACCAACCGCCCAGAAGCGCCGGAAGTCAACCCCGAAACCAGAGCGAAGGGGACCACCGCCAGGCCCGCGGCCAACGCTTGCCATTTAAGACCCTGTTGCAAGTACAACGTCAAGATTAAGAAGAACGAGGTGAACCCGCCAAAGTAAAAGAACATCGCCGTCAGACCAAGCACGAACGAGGAATCCTTGTAAAGAACAGGCTCCACCAACGCGGAACGCCCGCTGTTTCGCCAGTATTTCTCCCACAGGAGAAGGACCACGACAAGGGCCGCGCTCACCCCCAGAAGCCAGTAGGGGCTGGAACCGGCTGAGGGGTCATGTGCGTCAGCAGACTCGGACAAGAACGGCCACATAATCGTCAAGACAATGCCGCCCAGTAGCAGTATCCCGACCGGATCGAAACGGGTTATCAGGGAGCCGGACTCCTCACTCACCACAAACTTGTGGCGAGGAAGCCACTTGGCGGCCAGCGGTATGACGACCAATCCGATGGGAACGTTTATCAGGAAAACCAGTCGCCAACCGTGCTCGGCTCCAGCCGCCGCGATCAAAGCGCCTCCGATTACCGGGCCCAGCGCAGTTGAAAGCCCAACGACGATACCGAACACCCCAAATGCGCGGGCACGGTCTTTCCCCTTGAACATGTCCTGGATGAGGCCCAGAACCTGAGGGTTCAGAACCCCCGCTGCGGCGCCCTGCAGAAGACGCAACGCAATCAGCCAGGTGGCGTTTGGCGCCAAACCACATCCCAACGAGGCCAACACAAATGCGCTCAGCCCCCAAAGGAACAATCGCCGCCGCCCGAAGATGTCACCCGCACGCCCGGCAAGGATAAGCATCAGACCAAACGTGAGAGCATAGCCCGCCACAATCCATTGGAGATCATCGGAACCGGCTCCCAACGCTGCCTCGATCGAAGGGAGCGCCACGTTCACGATTGATACGTCAAGAAGTGTCATAAACCCGGCGGCCAACACCATTGCAAAAGGTCCCCGATATTCCTTCATCGGGTCTACGGGGGCCGCCCCCTCCGTGTCCGCGTCTTTCAAGCTTCCCTCCTCCTGAACTCAACTTGAGGTCTGCGTCAACCCCAACTCCCGGCGCCTGGACTACGGTGGAGTCATGCGCCGCCCAGACACCGATTTCGAGTACGAACGCAGGTTCTTCGTTGCGAACATGCCGCGCGATCTAATCGCCGGCAGTAGACCGAACCTAATAGTCCAAACCTATTTCCTTGCCGCGCAAGGGTACGGCTTAAGGATACGGCTCCAAGCAACCGCTCAGGAGGTCCCGGCCCCCCTCGACCTTGAGGGAAAGGCCGCTATCGAGGCCTACATGGAGCAGTTCGATCTTTGCATCCTCGCCGTGAAAGGCCCGTACGTGGGTGGCACCCGCTATGAGGCGGAGAGGGAACTCGACATTGGTGTGGGAGCACAAATGAGCCTTCTGGGCGGGAAAACCCTAACCAAACTCCGCTACGGGGTCTGGTTAGGGGAAGACGGCTGGGTCATTGACGAGTTTGCGGGAGACAACCGCCCGCTCATCATCGCCGAATGCGAACGCACATCCCCCGTGGTGGACTTGGAGATCCCCCAGTTCTGCACCGAAGAGGTGACGGCTGACAGCCGCTTCTCAAACGATGAACTAGTGAACCACCCCTTCGAACAGTGGGCGGAGGACTACATCGCGCACTCCCTTGGGGACCGTCCCCGATTCGATGAGAACTTTGGGACAAACCGCCCCGTCTGGCATTAGGGAAATCCGCGCTTCGAGGGGCACGCTACATCCGCTCCGGTGCCGTCACCCCCAACAGATCAAGGCCGTTGTGCAGGACTTGAGAAGCTGCCTCATTTAGCCACAATCTGGCGACGTGAGAATCCGTCACTTCCTCGTCCGCCCGAGGGGTCACGCGACACTGCGAATACCACGCATGGTACGTGCCTGCGAGCGCCTCAAGATAACGCGCAATCCGGTGCGGTTCACGCAATTCGCCGGCCTGCCCGACGATTACGGGGAATTGTGCGAGGGCACCCAAGAGTTCTTTGTCCGCCGGATGATCCAACAGCTCCGGGGCATATCCATCCCCTAGGTATACGCCGTGTTCCTTCGCGTTTCGGGCCACAGAGCGAGTGCGGGCGTGAGCGTACTGCACGTAGTAGACAGGGTTGTCATTTGAACGAGCGACCAGGACGTCCAAGTCAATCGTCAAGGGGGTGTCTGCCGAGACACGCACCAGGGAGTAGCGCGCCGCGTCCACTCCGACCGCGTCAACAAGGTCGTCAAGTACAACCACTGTGCCTGCCCGTTTGGACATCCGAACGGGTTTGCCGTTGCGGACAAGGGAAACTAACTGTCCAATGATGATCTGCATGTTCACGCCGGGCACGTCCCCAAATGCGGCGCAAACAGCCATCATGCGACCGATGTAGCCGTGGTGATCCGCGCCCAGGAGGTACACGGCTGCGTCAGCCCCCCGCTCCCGCTTGTTGAGGTAGTAGGCAACGTCACCCGAAAGGTATGCGGGCTCGCCGTTTGATTTGATGAGCACCCGATCTTTGTCATCGCTGAACTCTGTGGAGCGGAGCCAGACGGCGCCGTCGGATTCGTAGATAACCCCTCGTTCACGCAGGACGTCAATCGCTTTGTCGACTGCACCGGATTCGTGGAGGGAATCCTCGTGAAAAAAGACGTCAAACTCAACGCGGAAGTCCGACAGTTGTTCTTTCACTTCATCAAACATCATCGCCACACCGCGGGAACGGAACACTTCTTCTGCCTCCGCGTCGGGGAGCGTCGCCGGGGACGGTCGCCCTGCCTCAATCTCACCGGCGATTACCCGGTTCGCGATGTCAGAAATGTATTCGCCCCCGTACCCGTCTTCGGGAACCTCCTTCCCCTTCGCCCGCGCCATCAGCGAGCGAGCAAAACGGTCAATTTGAGCGCCGTGGTCGTTGAAGTAGTACTCCCTGACCACGTCCCCACCGGAGGCACGCATAATCCGGGCCAGCGAATCCCCATAAGCCGCCCACCGCGCACCACCCAGGTGAACGGGTCCGGTCGGGTTTGCTGACACGTACTCCAGGTTGACGTTCTGACCTGCCAACGATGAGTTGTGACCGTAGGTGCCGCCCGCTGAAACAATCGCCCCGGCCAGCTCTCCGGCAGACGCTGCGTTCAAGCGAATGTTCACAAATCCCGGGCCCGCAACTTCGACCTCATCGATGCCGTCGGCCGCCCGCAGCCGCACCGAGAGGACTTCTGCCAGTTGACGCGGAGCCATCCCGGCAGCCTTACCCAGTCGCATCGCAACGTTCGTCGACCAGTCTCCGTGTTCGCGGATACGAGGGCGTTCAATCACCACCTCTGCAGGCACTTGAGCATCGTCAAGTTCAATTTCGCCAGCGGCAATGGATTCAAGCAAGCATTCGCGCACAAGCGCGGCAAGTTCTTCTGGAGTCACGGGGGAATCCTATCCCTTTTGGGGCTCTTCGCGGCCAAACAGGTTCGGCAACCGACGTTATCCACAGGAAACCAAGAGTGTCCAGCGGCAAATTCGTTAGCCGACGAGGATTGGTCCGAGGACCGCAGCTACCCCGGGCGGTCTGAAATTGCACAGAGAGGAGAGTCGGTTTGCTAGACGAGTCCGGCAACGATTGGAACTACTCCCCCAGCGATTGCCCATCCTGGTGCTGCGGCGATCATGAGGGCCAGATGCACCCCGAAGACGCCATCCATTCTTCCTGTCTGCCGCCCCAGCCTGTGATCTCACGGACGCGGGCAGAGCAGGGCGCTGCCTGGGATCAGGTGGATCTGTGGAGCCAAGATGCGCCGCCAGCACCGCAAACAGCAGGGGAAGACTCTGAACCGTTCATAGATCCCTTCGCCCCCAGTTTGCAGAGAGAAAACAGGGAGGGTCCGTTTATTGATGAAGCGACGTATTTCGATGTGGTCCGCATGCAGTGGGTTGCAGGAGGAGATGAGTGGCTGTTCGTTGGAGACGGGCGCTCCTCTTGGCTCATCACATTGGAAAGCGCACGCCGGATTTTTCGTGCCATGGGCCAGATTCTGACCGGCTGACCTCCGATGCCCCACCACTACTGGGCGGCCTGTAAGAACGTACGTTCGCCGAGTCCCTGAACGCTGAGCCAGTCCCACCAGCAGAAGCACCCCGCCCATCCATGGAACGCCCTTCACCTCTCGGCCGGACCGCCCGCTTCCCGCTGCTGGCGGCCTCCGCATGAATCATTTTGCAGTCAACCGGGGGGATCAGTTCACCCAGCTCCACCTCTAGCGCACACGCAATCGCTAGGAGAGTGCGGAAGGTGGGGTTCGCAACATTAGAGGCGGGCAGCGCGCCTCTTTCCACACGCTGATACGTTTGGCGACTTAGACCCGTGAGGCCGATCATCTGGTCTTGCGACAGGCCTTTTGCTTCTCTGGCTCTTGTGACCGCGTCTCCAAACTGTTGAGCGAAGTCAGCCCAAGTCGCTGCAGGGGTGGATTTTGACATGGTCTAACCATGAACCGTTTGGACCCATTAAAACGACTCTCTCTGTAAAGCCACATTTATGGCGCTATTTATACAAAGCCGAGGCTGATTTGGAAGGAACGAAATGAAAGATCAGCCCCGGAGCATAACGCTCCAGGGCTGATCTCCTGCACGTAAAGATGGGAATCCTACGGGTCAGTTTTATCTGTCGCCTTGTTGTTCTTCCCCGTTGGAGGGCTCTTTGCAAGGCCTGCCCTGGCTCCGCGAACTTCTTGGTCGTTGGCGTCTTTCATGCGGGCGTTCTTGAGCTTTTTGCGATGCTCAACAAACGTCTCTCCACCTTCGACGTTGGCCGTCTTGAACTTTGTCTCTTTTTCGTGGTGGTGCCTCTTGTCAGTGTTGCGATAGCGGAAGTACATGATCGCGTAGAACACGAACCCTGCCGCGAGGAACACCACCGCCCATTCGCCAGAACTCTCATCGTCACCTGATGCCAAAACGTTGGCGGCAAAAAGGCTTAACTCTGCGAGCGTAAACATGTCATGCCCCCGCAATCAGGATGAGGACGAAGGCGACTATGCCTGCAAGTTCCACTAGCGCTGACATAGTGAGGAGGCGCGGCTGGTTCAGCGGAACAGAACCCATGGTTTCGCCTGTGCGGGCGTTAACTGCAACGTAGTGCAGCATGTTCTTGCCGTTCTTCTTCCCCTGGTGGTAGCTGTACAACCACACGGGCAGGTAGGCCGAAACCCACCTTTCGCCGACGACGTCAAGGTTCTCCTCGTCCCACCTCACCCCACGGTCGAAAAACTCAGTCAGTTTTCGCGCCGAGTGGCGGGCAATGTCTCCGGCTTGCAACGCAACAATCGGGTTGATCTGTTCAATGTTTGTGTCGCGGCGCTCCGAAGTGAAGCCTGAAAGGTAGTTCGAGTCGTATACAACCGCATTCTCGGTGTCGAAAGGCATCACCGCGTTAATGATGTTGTTCGTGTTCTTCTTGGTGTCCTGATCCAAGCGTTCCGAAGAAGACTCGATGGTCAAGTCATCCACGTACATGTCGAAGCTTCGCCACACGTTGTAAAGGTCCGCGTCGTAGCGAGTCTCTTCATCGTCACCGGAACCGACCGTGTACTTACGCGTCTGATGCTCCCCTTGGCCCCTCAAAGTCGCTTTCGCGTTCAGGTCAACGACCATGTAGGGCAGGTAAACCCCCATGACGTTGTTTGGGTCGAACTCCCTTAGGAACTTGCGGTGCGCAAAGAACTTGCGACCACCCACAAACTTAGAGATCTTCTCGACCGCTTCCTTCTTTGTGATGCGGAAGGGCAACACCATGTCGGGCACAGCGCCGTTCGGGATCTGCTGGTTCATCGACAACACGTTGCGACACCAGTGACACCTAGCCTGCGTGGAGTGCTCGGTATCAATAACAACTTCAGCGCCGCAAGCCTGACACTTGAAAGTAACAACGACCTCTGTGGAAGGGATAATGTCGCCTGCGCCCGACCCCATGACCAGCCCCGTGAGTTGATCAATCGGCGTGTCCAACCCCATCGTGGAGAGAGCTGGGGTCGCTTCCCATTCGTATCTGCAGAAGTTGCAACGCAACTTCCCGGTCGCAGGGTTCAAAGAAATGTCCGTAGCTCCACAAGCCTGACACTTGTTCAGGCCATCACTGCCCTCAATGTCGGTTTGGATGACAGTCGGGCCCTCGGACACCTCCTCCTCAGAGGCGGCTGGGTCAAACGTGGGTTCTTCCACGGCAGGATTGGCTGCCTCTTCCACGTATCTATTTTTCTCTTCGTAGCTAACAGCCTTTTCCTCAACTGCGCCCTCACCCCACGGCGCGGGCACCTGTTGCCCTGCTGCCGTAGGTGGAGGGGGTTGAGAAGCGAACTGCGGCGTCGAAGTGGGAGGGGGCGTCGCAAAAGCGGGCCCCTCAGGGCTGCTCGCAGGGAGCTCACCTGGATTTTGAGCCGTCACTTCATTTCCTTAACCCGAGCCCTTACAGGCCCAGGATGCTCGCTTTGGCTGCGTCGTAATCCTCTTGTGTAATGAGCCCCGCGTCCAGCATCGTCTTCAACTGAGTTAGCTTCGCGACGGGATCCTCCCCTCCGCCCTGAGGCTGGCCACCTGGAGGCGGAGCGTAAGGCGAGGCCGGCTGGCCATAAGGGGCGGGCGGCTGAGCGTAAACGGGCTGCGCTGCCTGTGGGGGCGGAGGAGGCGGAACCTGCTGTTGCAGCCCCTGCACCGCTCCACCTGCGGCGTTCATGCCCATACCCATAAACGCCATGGAAGCGCCCCCTGCACCCGATGGGTTCTCCCCGGCTGCCTGGATGCCGCGTGCGGCTGCTTGCTGCATGAAGGAGTTGCCTCGCGCCCCACCCAGGGCGTCGGCCTTCTTCACATCGGACAGAAGTTGCTTGGTGTCCTCGTCATATTCGATCGCCTGAATAGCGACCTTCTCAATGTGGATGCCGCGGTCCGAGGTCCACTGGTATCCGTCCTCCACTGCAGCGGAAAGAGACTGGGCGAAACCAACCGCGTCCCCCTGGATCCGAGCAATACGGTTTCCCTTACTGGGGTCGTTTGTGTAGTAGGAGAAGGCGGCGGCCAGGGATCCCACAACCTCGTTAAACAGCTGAGCAGCAGCCGGGTTGTCAAGGTCCGAGAAGTCAAAGATCAACGAATCAGACGTGTAATACGCGAGGGGCACAAACCCTTTCACGAACAGGATGGGGTCAACGATTCGAAGCGTGTAGGTGCCTCGCGTAATCGCGCCTACTTGAGCACCCAGGTAAGCGTCATCCCAGTAGATCTCAGACTGGGTTCCGAACCGGTTATTCGGAATTTCTTTTAGGTTGACATAGAAAGCCAGCTGTTGGCTTCCCGGGATGCCACCAAACTTGAAGCGCTCCCACGACATTTTCACTGTCGAAGAGATGAAGCCGTCACCCGCAAACATTGACTGGGAGTTCGGATCATCCGACTGCCAAATGAACCCGCCAGGTTCTCCTACAAAACCGGTCAGTTCCCCGTTTTGGAACGTGAGAAGCCCGTAGCCTTCTGGGACAACGATCCGGGAACCGTTCGAGATGATGTTTGGGGAGCTCTTTGTGTTCGAGCCCCGGCCTGCTACCGTCCCAACCTTCACCGCAGGGAACAACGCTGCAGATGGCGGCAGACCTGGCGGAGGAGTTAGATAATCCTTCCACTGATCTGCGAACATGCCGCCCACGGCCCCGCCGAAAGCCTTTATGAATCCCATTTGCGCCCTCCAATGTTATCCGTGACCCACGCCACTATCATTCGCCATATTACGTCGGGGATTCCCCCCGCGGAAGACGAATGAACCAGATGGACGCTATTGCCGCACCGCCGACTGTACGGTACACAAATTCGCTTTCCCCGACGGCCGCAGGCCCCACCTAGCTGCCCCCGATTAGAACCGTGCCTCAGTGCGGCACCCAGCACCCAGTACCCGGCAACCGGCACCCAGTACCCGAAGAGCGGAAGCTTGACAGGTTCGCATCCGGTGGCGCAGGGTGCGAGGAAGGCGTTTCTCCCACTCACCGAAGAGCACTCACTTGAAACGTTAGGAGCACGTCAAACCATGCCATTGACAGAAGCCATAGGCCTCGCCACAGCCAGCGCCAAGAGCGCCGGAGGTCCATTCGGGGCAATCGTTATCACGAAGGACGGCCAGCACTTCCAGGGCACCAACCAGGTCACTACCCTGAATGACCCAACCGCACACGCTGAAGTCCAAGCGATCCGCGCTGCCGCGAAGGAAACCGGGTTCGACCTCTCTGGGGCGACTTTGTACACCTCCTGTCAACCGTGCCCAATGTGTTTGACTGCGGCTTTGTGGGCGCGCATCGACCGGGTTGTGTACGCGGCGAATCAGAAGGACGCCACGGATGCAGGCTTCGACGACTCCGAGTTCTATCGACAACTCAGCGGCGGACTGGACACGGTCACCGACATGGAAATCGTGGAGGACCCTCACCCGTCCAGGCTGGAGCCGTTCCAGGCGTGGGCGGAGAACGCCCAGCGGACGGAGTACTGAGGCTACGTAGGGCGAGGACACTGGTGACCCTCGTCCAAGGGTTTCGCCGTGCTGCGGTACGTTTGTATTCGTCGATAAAGCAGATTCCGCACCCCGTCAGGCCTGAACGTGACCCCGGTGGCGTGGCATATGGAGGTCGAGTTGTCCGAGTCTGATTCAGCAGTTGCGCAGGATGAAAAGCCTCTGCGAGTGGGAGTTGTCGGGGTGGGGGCGAGGGCCGCTCTTGCCAAACACGCCAAGTCGTTACCTGCCGTCACGGTTGTTGCGGCAGCAGACCCATCACCTGCCGCAGCAGAGAGAGAGTCGAAAACCGGCTAGGCGAGTCCGTCCCCCTGTTTTCAACGGTTAGGGAACTAATCGACTACGGCATTGACGCTTGCATCGTTACAAGCCCGGACGGCACACACGCAGATGTCGCCTGCGAACTTCTCGAAGCCGGCGTGGCCGTGTTTTTGGAGAAACCCATTGCGATCACGGCCGAAGATGCCGACCGAATACTAAAGACTGCTCTTCATACCGGCTCAAAACTCTACGTCGGCCACAACATGCGCCACATGGACGTTGTGCGCAGGATGCGTTCACTTATCGAAGCCGGTGAGATCGGCGAGGTCAAAACCATCTGGTGCCGACACTTTGTTGGACATGGCGGCGATTTCTACTTCAAGGATTGGCACGCAGAGCGCGCAAATACGACCGGCCTGCTACTTCAAAA